>SXTU01000013.1 GCA_005791875.1 Verrucomicrobiales bacterium | reverse complement strand
GGTTACTTCAACGAGATCGCCACCTACTACAACACGCGCCTGGAGCAGATCCCCGACCGCTTCATCGCCCCGCTGGGCGGGCTGAAGGCGCAGCCGCTCATGTCGGCGAATGACTTCGAGCGCGAGGCTGTGGCGGTGAAGTTTGCGCCGTGAAGCCGCTCAGGCCTGCTTCGTCGCGGCACCACTGGGCGCGCTGATGCGGTTGACCAAGTCGAGAAGCTGGCGCATCTCGAAGGGCTTGGCGCGGTAATAAACATTGTTGTGCGGCTCGTCGCGCGGGGTCTTCTCCGCGACCCACGTCCCGCTGATGACGACGCACGGGAAGCCGCGCCGCCGGCCTTGCACGAACATCACGAGGTCCAGCCCAGTTTGCGTGCCATCGAACTGGTAGTCCGTCACGACGGCATCAATGTATTTCAGGTTTGCCTCCCAGAGCTTCATCGCGGTCGGGATGCTGTCGGCCTCGAGCAGGTGCCAGCCCTGTCGCTGGAAGAGCATCGCGGCGTCGTCATCCACCAGCAGCAGGGTGCGGGTGGGTGCGGGATTGCGGCCGGACGAGGCGGGGCGGTTGATGATCAGAGCCATGTGGTAACGGGGACGAAGCTGGTTGTCGTCGAAGGCCGCAGGCGCATGCCGGTCAACCAGGCATCAAGCTCAGAACTGCAATGGTGGCATCCAATGTTTACTTCTTCTGCGCCGGACGATGGTGTATCTACCTGCCCAAGTGAAGCAATTGTCGCAACGCATCCGGCGGCGCTGGCGGCTGGTGGTGGGCGTTTCACTGTTGTGGCCAGAGAACCTCCGGACGCCGAAGGACTTTCGGCTGGAGTTTGATGTGGTGCGTTTACCCGGCGCGAAGTGAATCCAACTGGAGGCGTGGTTCATCTCCGCCAGCTCGGATTACGCCAGCGCCTTGCGGATGACTTCCCCGCGCACGCCGGTGATGCGCTGCTCCAGGCCTTGGTAGAAATACGTGAGCCGCTCATGATCCAAACCCATGAGATGCAAAATGGTCGCGTGCAAATCGGAGACGTGGTGGAGCTCCTCGACGGCCTCGAAGCCCAGCTCGTCCGTCGCGCCGATGAACTGCCCGCCCTTCACACCCGCGCCTGCGAGCCACATCGAGAAGCCGTGCCAGTTGTGGTCGCGGCCCGGCTTGCCCACGCCTTCGCTCGTGGGCGTGCGGCCGAACTCGCCGCCCCAGACCAGCAGCGTCTCGTCCCACAGGCCGGTGCGCTTGAGGTCGGCGATGAGCGCGGCGATGGGCTTGTCCGTCTCGCCCGCGTGGAGCGTGTGGTTCTTGATGCAATCGCTGTGGCCGTCCCAGGTGTCTTCGAGGTGGCCGCCGCCGGAGTAGAGCTGCACGAAGCGCACGCCCTTCTCGATGAGCCGGCGCGCGACGAGGCACTTCGACCCGAAGTCGGCGGTGAGCGGGTGGTCGAGGCCGTAGAGTTCGCGTGTCGCAGCGGGTTCGTCCTTCAAGTCCACGACGCCCGCGGCGCTGGTCTGCATCTGGTAGGCGAGCTCGTAGGAGAGGATGCGTGCGGCCAGCTCGGACTCCTGCGGGCGTTCGCGGCGATGCTGTTCGTTCAGCTCGGCGAGCAGGTCGAGCGAGCGGCGTTGCGCGCGCGGGCTGACGCTCTCGGGCGTGGCGAGGTCGAGCAGCGGATTGCCTTTGCTGCGGAAGAGCGTGCCCTGATACGCGGCGGGCATGTAACCGGCGGTCCAGTTCGACGCACTGCCAATCGGCCCGCCGCGTGGATCGGTCATCACCACGAAACTTGGCAACGCGGCGTTCTGCGTGCCGAGGCCGTAGCTCAACCACGCGCCGAGACTGGGCCGGCCGATGAAGATGCTGCCGGTGTTCATCTGGAGGCAGCCGGACGCGTGCGCCGCCGTGTCCGTGTAGAGCGAGCGCAGCACGCAGAGGTCATCGGCGAACTTCGACGTGTGCGGGAAAAGGCTGCTGACGGGCAGTCCGCTGCGCCCGTGCGGCTTGAATTCGAACGGCGTCTGCATCAGGTAGCCGACAGGCCGGCCGTTCGAGCCGACGGCTTTGATTTTGCCGGCGTAAGGTTTGCCGTGATGCTTCGCGAGCTCGGGCTTTGGGTCGAACGTGTCCACCTGGCTGGGCGCGCCGTTCATGAAGAGGAAGATGACGTGCTTGGCCTTGGTCGGAAAATGCGGCGCGCGTGGAGCCAGCGGCGACTGCGCGACCGGCGACGCGGCCTGAGCGGAGGCGAAGAAGCCGTCGCGCTGGAGAATGTCCAGCAAGCCCAGCCCCGCGAAGCCCGCGCCTGCCTGCCACAGGAACTCGCGACGAGTGCGCCCGCAGGCGGTGGGGTTTGGGCGGAAGCCGGCGACCGGAGGGAGAGAAACGCCCAGATCACGAGCGTTCATTTCAAACGGCGTTCCCGCGCCGGGCTGTTGAAACTGCGGCTTCATTGGGCGTGCGCCTTGCCTGACTTCCACGCGTAGCTCGATTGCTTGAACGCGCCGTTCAGCTTGAGGCTGCTGTCGCGGAAGACTTCGAGCACGCCGCTCGCGGTGTCCTCCGCGCCGTTGCCTTCCACCATCGCCATGAGCGTGCAGTAATGGATGCCGCCGATTTCCCGGTAGTCGTTGCGATGGTGGTGGCCTTGGAAGACCGCGAGCACGTTGCCCGCGCGTTCCAGAATCTCCCGCACCGCCGGGGCGCTCTTCACGGCGTAGTCACCGGTGGTGTCGAGGCGCTGGTGGACGAAAACCAGCGTGGGCAGGCGCGTGGCCGCGAGGTCGGCAGCCAGCCAGCGGCGCTGCGGCTCGGGAATTTCCCTGTCATTCCAGGTGAAGTTCTTCGCGCCGTAGGTCGTGCCGTCTGCGCGGAAGCAGGCGTCGAGCACGATGAAATGAAAGCCCGCGTGATCCCATGAGTAGGGGCTGCGTTTCGCGGCGCAGTTCGCGTAAAACTGCTCCTTGGTGAGCGTCCAGACGCAGTGGTTGCCGAGGGCGAAATGGCGCGGGCCACGGAACTTGGCGAATTCGGCTTCGATGGTTTTTAGGTGCGTGATTTCACCTTCGACCGTGGTCGCTTCGTCAATGAAGTCACCTAGCTCGACGGCGAAGTCGGCCTTCGCCTCGTTGAACCGCTCGACAGCGGTTCGCACCTTGCCGAGGGATTCGCGGTAGTGGCGCTTGCCCTTCGCCGGGATGTCGGCGTAGTGCGGGTCGGTGAGCAGGCCGATGCGGAGCGCGGGGGCTGAGGCAGAATCGGCAGCGAGCGAGTCGGCGAGACTGGAAGCGGCGGACAGCATCAAGGCACCGCGTTGGATAAAGGCCCGGCGAGTGGAGGCGGGTTTTCGAACCACTAACTTGCACTGACCTGCACTAATCGGAGCCGCCGTCTTCATTAGTGCAGGTCCGTGCCGGTTAGTGGTGCGGCGTCTAGTGCGACGTGGCTTTTTCCGCGCCGAGCCCGGTGTTCGCGCGGACGGTCAGCTCGGCGAACTTCTCTTCGCTCGTGCGGTCGTTGCTCAGAATCGTGCCCAACCACGCGGCGATAAAGCCCAGCGGGATGCTGACAATGCCGGGGTTCTTCAGCGGGAACCACGGCTCGGCTTTGATGAGCGCCTTGCCATTGGGGTCCATGACGCTCGGGCTGAGAATGATGAGGACGATGCTGCCGACAAGGCCGACGCCCAGGCCCCAGACCGCGCCCGCCGTGTTGAAGCGCTTCCAGAAGAGGGAGAGGACGATGACCGGCAGGTTCGCGCTCGCGGCGACGGCGAAGGCGAGGCCGACGAGGAACGCGACGTTTATAGTCTGGAGCTTAATGGCGAGGACGATGGCCACCGCGCCCACGACAAAGGCCGCGATGCGCGCGACGCGAACTTCCTCGCCCGGGCCGCGCTCGCGTCCGTGGTGCAGGACGTTTGTGTAGAAGTCGTGCGCGAAGCTCGTGCTGGCGCTGATGGTCAGGCCGGCGACGACGGCGAGGATGGTCGCGAAGGCCACGGCGCTGATGAACGCGAAGAAGATTTCGCCGCCGAGCGCCTTGGCCAGCAGCGGCGCGCTCATGTTCTCCACGGAGATGTTGGCCGGGGTCAGAATCGTTGCCGCGCCGAAGCCGAGGAAGGTGGTCATGATGTAGAACGCGCCGATGATGATCATCGCCCACACCACGCTGATGCGCGCGGTCTTCGCGTCCGGCACGGTGTAGAAGCGCACGAGGACGTGCGGCAGCCCGGCGGTGCCGAAGACGAGCGCGAGGCCGAGCGAGATGAGGTCAATCGGCCCCCAGCCCTTCGTGACTTCGAGGCCGAAGATGAGGCCGGGCTTGAGGAAGTCCTTGTGGACGATGGTTCCGTCCGGCCCGGCGACGGGGACTTTGCCGATGGCCTCGAAGAACTTCACGAAGCTGTAATCAAAGTGTTTCAGGACGAGAATGCTGAGGAAGAGCGAGCCGCTCATCAGCAGCACGGCCTTGATGATTTGCACCCAGGTCGTCGCGAGCATCCCGCCGAAGACGACATAGACAATCATCAGCACGCCGACGCCGGTGACGGCCCATTCGTAGCCGACGCCAGGCAGCAGCAGCTTCACCAGCGCGCCGGCGCCGACCATTTGCGCGATCATGTAGAAGGTCGAGACGGTCAGGGTGGAGAGCGAGGCCATCGCGCGCACGGGGCGCGGGCTGAGGCGGTAGGCCAGCACGTCCGCCATGGTGTATTTGCCGGCGTTTCGGAGCGGCTCGGCGACCACGAGCAGCACGGTGAGATACGCCACGAGCCAGCCGACGGAATACATGAAGCCGTCGTAGCCCTTGAAGGCAATCATCCCCGCGATGCCGAGGAAGCTCGCGGCGCTCATGTAGTCGCCCGCGACGGCGAGGCCGTTCTGCCACGCGGTGATGCCGCGTCCGGCGGCGAAGTAGTTGCTCGCGCCGGTGGACTTGCGCGCGGACCAGTAGGTGATGCCAAGCGTCACTAGGACGAAGGCGAGGAACATCCCGAGCGCGGGCGTGAATTGAAAGCCGGCGGGCGCAGCGGCGGGCGAGGCAGCGGCAGCGAGGAAGAAGTTCATTCTGGCTTCTCTCCCTTCGGCTGGTCGAGTCGCGCGATGATCTGCCGGGCCTCCTCATCGAACTTCGCCGCCTTGCGCAGGTAAACGAACGCCACCGCCCACGCCATGAAGAACTGCGATAAGGCGAAGAGGTAGGCGTAGTTCACCGGCCCTATGCGCTTCTCCATCAGCTCGGGAAACCAGCCGACCAGCACCGGCAGCGCGAAGTAATAGACCACGAAGAACAGCGTCGCCGGCACAATGAAGGCGTTCTTCGCCCTGAGCAGCGCCTTGAACTGTTCCATTGCCGCGACGCGGTCCCAGTCCACGACGTCCGCATCCTCGTCGGCGGTCTGCTCGTGGGCGGGCGGTGGGCTGGTGTGGCCGAGTCGCGCGACATCGGTTTCGGCGCTGACCTCGGGCGTCAGGTCGCGGTCGGGGTTTGGGTTTTCAGGCATAGTGGTAAAGCGCGCGACAGGATGGGAAGGAGGCCCGGGCAGGTCAAGGCGCGAGGCGGGCGAAGCGGTGAAAAGTGATTAGTGGTTAGTTGGTGCTCAAGCCGCTGCTGCTCGCTTCGACTCGGCACCAATTACCAATTACTTTTCGCTCCCCGCTTCACACCAACTCGCGCAGCGGCTCGCAGCCTGGCTCCACCAAGTGCTGTGGGCGACCGGTCAAGTCGTTGACCATGTCGCTGTGCGGGTCGAGACCGAGTTGCTGATAGAGCGTCGCGAAGACATCGCCGAACTTCACCGGCCGGTCCACGCACTCGCCGCCATCGCGGCCTGTCGCGCCGATGACCTGCCCGTGGCGCATCCCGCCGCCCGCGAGCAGCGCGAAGGAGACATTCGGCCAGTGGTCGCGGCCTGCGTCCTTGTTGATCTTCGGCGTCCGCCCGAACTCGCCCCAGACCACGACGCTCACGTCGCGGTCCAAGCCGCGAGCGTGCAGATCTTCGATGAGGGCGGAGAGACCTTTGTCCAAGAGCGGGAACTCCTCGCGCGCCTGGCCGAAGTTGTTCCCATGCCAGTCCCAGCGGCTGAACGCGATGGTCACGCAGCGCACCCCCGCCTCGACGAGCCGCCGCGCCATGAGGAAGTCGTCGAGCAGGCGGTGCGAGCCATCGTCCTTGAAGTTCGGGAAGCCACGCCCGTAGCGATCGCGCAGCTTTTGATCCTCTTTGTTCAAGTCCAGCGCGTCCGCGAGTTTGCTCGAAGTGAGCATCGCGAAGGCCTGCTGTTGAAACGCGTCGAGACCCTCGACCAAGCCGCTGTTGTCCACGTCCCGGCGGAAATGGTCAAAGGCCGTGAGGAGCGAGCGGCGCTCGCCGAGGCGGCTGGAGGAGACGCCGTTCAAGACCATGTCGTCCTTGCCCTCCTTGTTCGGCTTGAACGCGGAGTGCGCGGGGCCGAGGAAGCCAGCCTGGCCGGGGTCGCCCCAAGGACGGTGCCCCGTGTTCGGCGCGAGGCCGACGAAGGCGGGCATGCCGGGAACTGTGGTGCCTTGCAGTTTGGAAAGCGTAGCGCCCATGGAGGGCCAGCCGCCGGCGGGTTGGATCCGGGGCGCGCGGCCCGTGTGGCATTGGAAGGCATCGTGACCGCCCGCCGCGCCCACCATCGAGCGGATGACGGTGTATTTGTCCGCGCACTTGGCGAGCATCGGGAACAGCTCGCAGACCTCCAGGCCGGGGACGTTGGTCTTGATGGGCTTGAACTCGCCGCGAATCTCACGCGGCGCGTCCGGCTTCAGGTCGAACATGTCCTGATGCGGCGGCCCGCCCGCGAGGAAGATGTTAATGACGGCCTTGTGCGACTTGCGAATGCCGGCAGTCGCCTCGGCTTCGAGGAGTTGCGGAAGAGCTAGACCGCCCATGCCGAGCGCGCCGATGCGGAGCAAGTTGCGCCGGGAGACGCCGTCGCAGAAACGGCCCTGATTGCGTCCGAGGATGGTGAGCATGGCGGTGGCGGGTTAGACGAGTTCGCGAATCGGGTGATGCTGCAAGTCCACGAGATACTGCGGGCGACCACCGAGGTCCGTGAGCGTGGCGGTCTGAGTGTCGATGCCCATGCGGTTGTAGAGCGTGGAGAAGATTTCGCCGAGGTGGACGGGCCGGTCGCTGGCCTCTCCGCCGGTGCGGTCGGTCGCGCCAATCATCTGCCCAGTCTTCATGCCGCCGCCTGCGAGCAACGCGCACGAGACGCGCGACCAGTGGTCGCGGCCCGCGCCCATGTTGATGCGCGGGGTCCGGCCAAACTCACCCCACGCGATGACCGTCACGTCGTCCGCCAGGCCGCGCTCGTGCAGGTCTTGGACGAGGGCACTCATGCCGGTGTCGAAGTTCGGCAACTGTCGCTTGAGCGTGGTGAAGTTTTGTGAGTGCGTGTCCCAACCGCCGAAGTTCAGTGTCACGCAGCGCACGCCCGCCTCGACGAGCCGCCGCGCAAGCAGGAAGTCGCGCAGGATTTTTCCATCGGAGCCGCGATAACGGTCAGCGACCTCGCGCTTCTCCTTCTTCGTGTCGAGCGCCTCGACGAGCCGGCTGGAGGTGACGACCTCGAAGGCCTGACGGTTGAACGTGTCGAGGCCGTCCATCAAGCCGGTGCTGTCTGCGTCGCGGCGGAACTTGTCGAAGTCCGCGAGCAAACCCTTGCGGTCGTCGAGTCGCGCGCTGGTCACGCCGTTGAGCGTCATGTCGCTGGCCGCCGGGCCGCTGGACACGAACGGCCCGCAGCTTGCGCCGAGGAAGCCGGGGCGCGACTCTTTGCCGTTGCAGCCCACGCTGGGCGGCACGCCGACGGCGGCGGAGCCTTGGAGCTTGGAGACGACCGCGCCGAGTGAAGGCCAGCCGCCGCTGGGCTGGGGCTTGAACTGGCTGCGGCCCGTCATGCAGTGGAAGGAGCTGTGGTCATCGGCCTTGCCGACGAGCGAACGGATGGCGGTGAACTTGTCCCAGTTGGCCGCGAGCTTGGGCATGTGCTCGCAGATGCGCACGCCGGGCACCTTCGTGGAAATCGCCTTGAACTCGCCGCGAATCTCGTTGGGGGCGTCCTCCTTAATGTCAAACATGTCCTGGTGCGACGGCCCGCCGGGCAGGAACACCATGATGATGGCCTTCTTGGAGTTGCGGATGCCAGACTGCGACTCAGCCTGGAGCAGCTGCGGCAGCGAGAGGCCGCCTGCGGCGAGCGTGCCGAGCTGAAGGAAGTTGCGCCGGGAGACGCCGTCACAGAAACGGCCTTGGGTGGGTCCGAGAATTTTGAGCATAACGTGCTGGCCCGTGGATGCGCGCGGGTCTGGAATCCTGACGGGGCCGCAGAGGAAGCCATTCAAGAACTTCACGCTCCGCGTGAATCCCTGACGTGCCTAACCGCGCTTCACCTTGCCAACGAAGCGCGCGATTCGGTCGGTGGCGACTTGTATCTGGTCAATGGCCGTGGCGAAGCAGCAGCGGAGATAGCCCTCACCGCTCGGGCCAAATGCGCCGCCGGGAACACAGGCGACTTTCTCCTCGGACAGGAGGCCGAAGGCGAAGTCCTTCGAGCTTAGTCCGGTGCTTCTAATGCACGGGAAGGCGTAGAAGCTGCCACGCGGGAGATGACACGGCAGGCCCATTTCGTTGAACGCCTTCACGATCAGATTCCGGCGTAGCCGATACTGCTCGCGCATCTCGGTCGTGTCCGGCTCGCCGTGCTCGATGGCCTCGATGGCGGCTTCCTGGCTGATGATGCTGGCGCAGAGCATCGAGTATTGGTGGATCTTCATCATCGCCTCGATCAGCTCCGCCGGGCCGCAAGCGTAGCCGATGCGCAAGCCGGTCATCGCGTAGGCCTTCGAGAAGCCGTGAAGGAAGATCGTCCGCTCGATCATCCCCGGCAGCGACGCGATGGAGACGTGTTCACCCTCGAAGGTCAGCTCGCTGTAAATCTCGTCGGTGAGCACCACGAGATTGTGCCGCTGCACGACGGCGGCGATGCGCTCCAGCTCGGCACGGGTCATGGTGCCGCCGGTCGGGTTGGTCGGGAAGTTCAGCATCAGCCCCTTGGTCTTGGGCGTGATGGCCTTCTCGATTGCCTCGGCACGGACGGCGAAGTTGTCCTCCGCCCGGCAACTCACCGCCACGGGCACGCCGTGCGCCATCGCGATGCTGGGCGAATAACTCACGTAGCACGGCTCGTGGTAGATGACCTCGTCGCCGGGATTGATGAGGGCGCGCAGCGCGATGTCGAGCGCCTCGCTGACACCGACAGCAATGAGGATTTGTGTCTTCGGATCGTAGCGGACGCCGAAGTGCGGCGCGAGGTGGGCGGCGATGGCTTCGCGGAGTCTGAGCAGGCCGAGGTTCGAGGTGTAAGTCGTCTTGCCACGCTCCAAGGCGTAGATGGCGGCCTCGCGGATATGCCAGGGCGTGACGAAATCCGGCTCGCCGACGCCGAGCGAGATCACTTCCTTCTGGCTCTGGACGATGTCGAAGAACTCGCGGATACCGGAGCGGGGAAGCCCGGCGATGGTGCGGGCGATGAACTGATTTGGTTGAAAGGGCGGCGACATGGCGAACGCAGGCGCGAGACTCAAGCGGAAGGCAGCGGGTTTGGAAACACTAAATGCGGGCGCGCAGCGGCGGGGCCGGCTTCAGCGCAGGCCGCGTTGCTGCCGGGCATGGAAACGCGTGACGACGTATTCCAAGTCGGGGCATTTGTCATAACCCTTGGGCATCTCGAAGAGCGCGAGCTTTTGCTCGGCGATGTCCTGCGCTTGAAGCTCGGCCAAGCTCTGGGACTCCTGCACGCGGATGGTGAGCCGGCTGTCACCAACATCAAACTGAACCTGGCGCAGGACCCCGGCGGCGGACCATGCGCGGCCTTCGCGCTTGTCGCCGGTTGGATAGACCAGGGTGACGAGGGACTTCTCGCACGGAATGCCGCCGATGATCTCCTGGCCGAGCGGTCTTTTCTCGACGCGAATGAGCATCAGCAAGTCTTCGGCGGGGAGTTCGCGCGTGACGTAGCACTTGGCCTCAGGAAAGACCTGCGAGGTGACGCGCAAGTTTGGTTGGACCTGCGTGAGATTGATCACACGGGTGAGGCCGACCGATCGAATCGCCGTGAACGGTCCTGTGGACATGACCGCCGCCGGGGCGGCAGTGATGTCCATTTCGGTGCGCACCTGGCCGTCGAGGACATGGACGAGCAGCGGGAAGACGCTGACCTCGGCCTTGCCGCCGTTGGTGACCATCAGCTCGAACTCGCCGACAATCCCGATCAGCTTCAAGTCGGCGAGAATGCGCGCCACGGCGGTGTCGAAGTTGAAGTCGCGCGCCTTTGGCCGAAGAGCCGCCGGGAGTGTCTGCGAGAGATTCGTGACCGTGAACGGCCGATGCGGCGTGGCGGCAGGCGTCAGTGAACGGCCCGGGAGCGAGAGCATTCGCGCGGGCGTCGCGGCGCGTTGAGGCGTGGTCTG
>SXTU01000117.1 GCA_005791875.1 Verrucomicrobiales bacterium | reverse complement strand
GCCCGGGTGCGCGAGGTTGAGCGCCGTCGCGATGAAGTTCAGGCCAGCATCACCGCGCTGGAGAAATTGTTCCGCGAGCGACTCGCCAAGAATGAGTCAGCCCCGCCGTCCGAAGCCATCGCGCCGCGCGACTTGGACGACCTGCAATTCCGCTACTACCGCGACACGTGGGACAAGCTCCCGGACTTCACCCTCGTGAAGGCCGAAACCGTCGGCAAGCTGCCCAGTGGCCTCTTCGACATTGGCCCGCGCACGCGCAACACCGCCTTCGGTTTCGTGTTCGAAGGCGCGATCATCGTGCCGAAGGATGGCGATTACACCTTCCACCTCGACAGCGACGACGGCTCCCGTCTCAGCGTGGATGGCAAGCAAGTCATCCTTTACGATGGCATCCATGGCGAAGGCAGCGAGCAGTCTGCCACCGTGCGCCTGCGCGCGGGCCGCCGGCCCATCAACCTCGAATACTTCCAGCGCCAGAACGGCCTCGGCCTCACGGTGGGCTGGTCCGGGCCCGGCTTCGTGCGCCGTGCTCTCTCCACCTCCGGCGAGCCGGCCCGCGCGGTGAAGAACAAGTCGCCCAAGTCTAACTTCGCTGAACTGCTCCGGAATGAAGGTCCTCGGGTGTTGGGCGTGGAGCAGTTTAAGCAATACCAGGCACTGAAGAAAGAACTCGAGCAACTCAAGCCGGAGAAAGTCACTGGGGAGAAGGCGCTGGTCGTCTCCGAACGCGGGGCCGTCCCGCCGCCCACGCACTTGCTCGCGCGGGGGAACCCGGCGTTGGCGGGCGACGTCGTTGAGCCCGGCTTCCTCGAAGTGCTCAACTCGCCCAAGCCCGTCCTGCCCAAGCCCGCCGCCGATGCGCGCACGAGCGGTCGCCGCACCGTGCTGGCGAACTGGATTACCTCGCCCGACAACCAGCTCACCGCGCGCGTGATGGTGAACCGCATCTGGCAGCATCACTTCGGCCGCGGCCTCGTGCGCTCGACGAGCAACTTCGGCACGCAGGGCGACCGACCCACGCACCCGGAGTTGCTCGACTGGCTGGCCAGCGAGTTCGTCGCGCGCGGTTGGAGCATGAAGGCGATGCACCGGCTCATCATGAACTCGCAGGCGTATCGCATGTCATCGCGTGGCAACGCGGCGGCGCTGCAGGCCGACCCACAAAACGACTTGCTCTGGCGCTTCGACCCGCGCCGGCTCACGGCCGAGGAGATTCGCGATTCCATCCTGGCCATCAACGGCACATTAAACCCAAAAATGTTCGGCCCCGGTGTCTTTGTGGACATCCCGCGCGAAGTCATGGCCGGACAGTCCCGCCCGGGCGCGGGCTGGGGCAAGTCCCCACCCGAGGAACAGGCCCGCCGCAGCATCTACATCAAGGTGAAGCGCTCGCTGCGCCCGCCCATACTTGAGAGCTTCGACGTCGCCGAGACCGACCGCTCCGCCCCCGTGCGCTTCGCGACCGTGCAGCCCACGCAGGCGCTCGGCCTGCTGAACAGCGCGTTCCTCAACGAGCAGGCGGAAGTATTCGCCACGCGCCTGCGCAAGGAAGCTGGCGAGGACTTGGCCAAGCAAGTCCGCCTCGGCCTCCAGCTCGTCACCACGCGCCCGCCGACGGACGCCGAAGCGCAACGCGGCCTCGCCCTCATCGCCGCCCTGCGCGCGCAGGAAAACGCCACGGCGGAAGTCGCACTGAAATACTTTTGCCTGATGGCGCTGAACCTGAACGAACTGGTTTATGTGGATTGAAAACATCCAAAGCGGCTCAGAGTTGAAGACCGGCAACGTCCGCACAGAGGCCGCGGAGCGGCCCAACATGAGTAGCCGTGGGTTGCCGAAGCGCAGCGCAGGCTACCCACGGAACCGGGCCCCGAGACGGGCGAACCGCGTAGCGGTTCAACGAAGGTCACAGCACCCGTCCCGGTTGAACCGCTACGCGGTTCCGCGATTCTCGCTGCGTGTCCCGGGGGTTCCGCTCGCTGCGCTTGCTTCACCCCCGGCTACTCATGTTGGGCCGCTACGCGGCCTTCAGGCTGCGCAGCACCCGGTCTTCTCCGGCGTGAGCACCACAGTTCTGCTCCCTTGTTGACATGAATCCCCCAACCACAAACGGCCAATTCTGCCATCGCACGCGCCGCGAGTTTCTCTGGGAAGCCGGCGCCGGCTTCACCGGTCTCGCGATGACCGGCCTGCTGACCGCCGACAAGTTCTTCACCAACTCCGCCCACGCCGCGACGCCTTTCACCAATCCGCTCGCGCCCAAGCAGCCCCATTTCAAAGGCAAGGCCAAGAGCGTCATCTTCCTTTTCATGTATGGCGGGCCGTCGCAGGTGGACACGTTTGATTACAAGCCCGAGCTCTACAAACTCGATGGCAAAACCATCCCGGTGAAAACCTTCGGGCGCGGCGGCAAGAAGAACGAGGGCCGCGTCGTCGGGCCGAAGTGGACCGGCAAGAATTACGGGCAGTCCGGCAAATGGGTCAGTGATCTTTTCCCGAACCTCGCCGGTTGCGTGGATGACATCGCGTTCATCCATTCGATGATGGCCGACTCCCCCATCCACGGCTCCGCGATGCTCCAGATGAACACGGGCAAAGTGCTCTCCGGCAGCCCGTGCCTCGGCTCGTGGGTGAACTACGGCCTCGGCAGCGTGAACGAGAACCTGCCTGGCTTCGTGGTGATGCTCGATCCCACCGGCGGCCCCATCAGCGGCGCGAAGAACTGGTCCAGCGGCTACATGCCCGCGAGCTACCAAGCCACCATCATGCGCTCGGCGGGCGACCCGATTCTCGACCTCCAACGTCCCGCCACGATGAACGAGGCGTCGCAGCGACGCTTCCTCGACACGCTCAAGGAATTCAACGCCGAGCATCAAGCCCCGCGCGCCGACAACAGCAATCTCGCCGCCCGCATCGCCAGCTATGAGATGGCCTTCAAGATGCAGAGCAGCGCTCCCGACGCGGTGGACTTGAGCAAGGAAACCGAGGCGACGAAGGAACTTTACGGCATGAACGACAAGCGCACCGAGGACTTCGGCCGGCGCTGCCTCCTCGCGCGCCGACTCGTCGAGCGCGGCGTGCGTTTCATCCAGCTCTACTCCGGCGGCGCGCACAACGACGACAACTGGGACGCCCACGGCGACCTCGTGAAAAACCACACGCACCACGCGGGCCGCACGGACAAGCCCATCGCCGGCCTGCTGAAAGACCTCAAGCAGCGTGGTCTGCTCGACAGCACGCTCATCATCTGGGGCGGCGAGTTCGGCCGCCAGCCCACCGCCGAATACGCCACCGGCACCGGCCGCGACCACAACGCCTACGGCTTCACGATGTGGATGGCCGGCGGCGGCATCAAAGGCGGCACGACCGTCGGCGAGACCGACGAACTCGGCGGCTCCGCTGTCACCGACCGTTTCCACGTGAAGAACCTCCACGCGACCGCCCTGCACCAGATGGGCCTGGACCCCGACAAGTTGAGTTACTTCTACGCCGGCTTGGATCAAAAGCTTGTCGGCGTGGAAGGCGCGGAGTTGATGGGAAAAATTGTCTCGTGAACGGAGAGTAGCAGACGTTCCAGTGAACTGAAGTTTGCGTCTTGGGCAGGGCAGGGCAGCCGAAGGTGGTATTCCCTCCAAAGCCGGGCGTGCCCCGGCGTCGAACAGCGCGGCCTCAAAGCAAAACAGTTGCCTTCCCGCCCTGTCCGCCGTAAGCCAAAGCCCGCATGGATGATTCTTCTCCGCGCCCGCGTCCGGGCGAGTTTCAGTCGCTCCCGCGCCGCGCACCGCGTCCGCAGCGTCCCGAGTTCCGGGAGCGCCGGCATTTTCGCGAGCGTCCGCCGCGCGAGGACTTCGCGCGGCCAGCGAGCTTCAGCTCCGGTCCGACGCCTAGCCCCAGCAGTGCGCCGGAGCCACGGGAGGAACGTCGTAGGGTCGGGCCGCCCGCCGGCACGACTTGGCCCACGCCGTGGGTGCAGCTGAAATACATTTCCAACTCGCCCATGATCTATCCGGCGATGGTTGGCGGGGCTTCGCCGGACGCGAAGCCGGGAGATCTCGTGGCCGTGTATGCCAAGGATGGCCGGCCTTTCGGCAGCGGGCTGTGGAATCCCAAGGCCCGCGTGCCGTTGCGCGTGCTGCACCACGGTGAGGCTGCCGTGGGCGAGGAGTTGTTCGAGACGCGGCTCGGCGAGGCACTGGACCTGCGGCAGAACTTGCTCGCGCTGGACGCGGGCACGGATGCCTATCGTGTCGTCTCCTCGGACGGCGACGGCTTGAGCGGCCTGATCGTGGATCGCTTCGGCGACACGTTGAGCGTGGAGGTCCACAGCCTCGGCATCTTCCAGCGGCTGGGGCGGTTGCTGCCCATCATCCACCAGCGGCTCGGCACGAAGCGGCAGGTCATCTCGGTGGATGATTTCATCGCGCGCGTGGAGGGCATCCGCTTCGCCGGCGCGAACGACGTGCGGTCGGTGAGAGTCCGCGAGCACGGCGTGCGCTACGAGGTGGACTTCGACTCCGGGCACAAGACGGGTTTCTTCTGCGACCAGCGCGAGAACCGCCGCAAGCTGGCGGCGTTCGTGAAAGGCAAGCGCGTGCTGGACTGCTGCTGCTACACCGGCGGCTTTGCACTCGCGGCGAAGGTGCTTGGCGGCGCTGAGGAAGTCACCGGCGTGGACCTCGATGAGAAGGCCATCGAGCAGGCAAAGCGCAACGCGAACCTGAACCAGACGCGCATCGAGTGGGTGCATTGCGACGCGTTTTCCTTCGCGCGGCAGATGCAGCGGAACAACACTCGCTGGCCGGTGGTGATTCTCGACCCGCCCAAGTTCATCTTCAGCGGCGAGGATGAGATCGAGGGCAAGCGGAAATACGAGGACTTGAATGGCATGGGGATGAACGTGCTGGAGCCGGGCGGCTTGCTGGTGACGTGCTCGTGTTCAGGGATTATCGACATGGAGGGCTTCGAGGCACTCGTCACGCGCGCGGCGTATCGCCTCGGCAAGCGGCTGCAATTTCTCGATCGCACCGGCGCGGGCGCGGACCATCCGGTGATGGCGAACTGCCCGGAGAGCCGCTACCTCAAGGTGATTTGGGCGCGCGTGTGGTGAAGCTCACAGCTTCACGCGCGCGAGGTAGATGGCAGTCTTGCCCTCGTGCGAGGAGTAGTAGCTGACCCAGAGCAGGTTCTCGTGCCAGACGAGGCCGGGATAGCTGCTGTCACCGCCGCTGGGCAGGTCGAGGAGTGGCGTCAATTCACCCTTGGCCACGTCCAGCTCGCAGACGACCGTCTTCGTCTTCTTGTCGGCACCGTGGTTTTGAAGTCGGCCCACGGCAATCCACCGCCCGTCGGGAATCTGAATGAAGTTAGGCCCGCCGAAATACTTGCCCAAGTCCTTCCACTCCCACGAGTCGTAAGGAAATTTGCTGGCACCCAGCACTGCGGTGTTCGATGGCTTCCCGTCGCGACGTTGCAGGCAGTAGAGCGCGCCGTCCGTTCCGCCGCGCAGGGTGGCCTCGGTCGGGCCGTTCTCGGTGTAGAGGTTTTCCACAAGCGTGTCGTAGTCCAGGCCGTTCTTGGTGAGGAGAAGTGTCGTGCCGTATTTCTTGGCGGTGCGGCTCTCGGGCGACACGTCATACGCGACGCCTAGGCCGTTGTTGCGATGCCACGTCACGCGCCAGAGCCACTGGTTCGTCGGGCCGACCCAGAAGACCTTGCCCCACTTCTTTCCGTCATCGGAGAGTGCGACGAAGGACTGGCTCTCGGTCGCGGGCTTGTTGCCCTCGCGCACCGTCGCGCCGCCGAGGATCATCAGGCGAGGCGTGCCGGGCATGACGGAGATTTTCGGATCGCGCAGATCAAAGCCCGGCATCTCGATGCGCGCGGTGGACTCCCACCAATAGCCGCTGTCGCTGGTCAGCACGCGCACCGCTCCGTCGGGAGAGACGTGGCCGTTGCCTTCGCGAAAGACGCAATACCAGCGGTCCTTGAATCGCACGAGGTCGGTGAACGCGTTGTGCGGCGCGGCGTCCCAGATTTTGCGGTGCTCGACGAGGCGGGCGGCGGGCGCGGCGGTGTCGGCGGCGACGACTGGCAGCGCGGCCAGCAGGCAGGCGAGGAGATGCTTTGAGTTCACGCGCTGGTTGTAGCGGGTTGCCGGAGTGGTTTCAACTGTCTGCGTCAGAAGTTTGCGACGCCGATTGACGCTGCCGGGATTGAAACTAATTTGCCTCACACTTTCTCGTCGACGGCAGACAGAGCCTGTGGCAGGTGGGCGTCCGACAGTCATGCGCCACTTCAAACTACCAATCATCGTCACCGGCATCACCCTGCTCGTGGCTATCATCGCAGGCGTTGTCGTTGTAACCTCGATCTACAAAGCAAAGATCTCAGACCGGGAAAAGAAGGCGCGGGCTGAAATGCTTGGAGGTGGCATGGCGATCGGAGTCCTCATGATCATCTTTCCATTTTAGATCTTGGCTGCCGGCAAAGCTGGCAAGGAACGCCGCGCAGCCCGCGAGGCGGAACGGCAGGCTAAGTCAGGACAGGAATAACCGTCACAAACCGGTGCGCAACCGCACCCCGTCAGGCCAGATACGGGATCGTCAGCGGCCCCTGCGGCAGCACTGCGACGCGCGCCTCAGCTCCGAGCGAGGCCAGCCGCGCGGCGACCTCAGCACCGATGTCGCGGCATGGCTTTAGGTGCGCGGAGGAAAGCACTTCCTCCGAGAGTTTGCTGAAAACCAGCACCTCGGCCTTCCGCTGAATGAGTGCCTGAATCTGCGCCTGCCACTGCTCCGGCTTCACGAAGCCGGGCGTCGCCAGCATCAGCAAGATTTCCTCCGAGCTGCGGGCGCTGCGCAGGAGCTTGTCGAGCGGACTGTTCGCGGGGACGCCTTCGCTGCATTCGCACGCGAGGATGATGAGGCCGCCGGGCCGCACGATGCGGGCGGCGGCGCTCATGCCTTTGACGCCTTGGTAGAGGTTCATGTCCAGCGGATAGCCGCTGTTCGTCGTCACGACTATGTCGAACGGGGCCTTTACCCGCTGCATGGCGGACTTGCGGACGTATTCGTAGCCGGTCTTGTGCGCGGCCAGCATATCGCCGGCGAAGACGTTGGTGATCTGCTTGGTCTCGTTGAGAGTGACGTTGAGCAGGAAGCTCGGGCCGACGCGGAGCGCGATGTCGCGCAACTCCTCCCACAGTGGGTTGCCGTCGGTAATGCCGAAGGCCGCGCGCGAGTCGCCGATGTTGTGCGCGCCGTGATTGCTCATAACCGTGGCCAACCCGGCGACTCCGGGCGCGATGCCCTTGGGCCCGCCGCTGAAGCCGGCGAAGAAATGCGGCTCGATGAACCCCGTGATGATGCGCACATCGGCGTGGGTGCAATGGCGGTTGATGAGCGCAGGCGCGCCGGTGCGTGTCGTGCCGAACTGCACCATGTCCGCATCGTGCTCGCACTCGTGGTTGATGACGCGGTAGTTCGCGACGACCTCGGGCGTGAGCATCTTCTCCAGCTCGGCCTTCGTGTTCGGCCGGTGCGTGCCAGTCTGGTTGAGCAGGGTGATTTGGTCCCGCGCGACTCCGTGCTTGGCGAGGTATTCCAACACCCACGGGATGATGCGGTGGTTCGGCGTGGCGCGGGTGATGTCGGTGAAGTTGATGCAGATCTTCGCGCCCGGCGTCAGCCACTCGCGCAGCGGTTTCGCGCCGATGGGATTGTCCAGCGCGGCGAGCAACGCGGCCTTCTCATCGGCCAGGGCGGGGTTGTGCGCCGGCTCGATGACGGTGGTTCGGTTGTCGGGGAATTCGACCGGCAAGTGGCCTTGGCCGTAGGCGAGATTGACTTTCATAGCTTCAAGTCCGGCGAAGATACGGTGGAGAAAGCTGGCGAGGCAAAGCGATTCACTGGCGGGTAGGGCGGGCTGTCTTCAGCCCGCCGCCGTCGCATCCGGACGACTGCGGCGCGGTGAGGACAGCGCGCCCCAATTTGGGTCAGTCAACACGCACGATGCGGTAGAAGCGCGAGGCTGCGGGAGAGGCATCCGTCTGCGAGGCGGTCAGCCCGATGGGTGTGACCGAGCCGCCGAGATTCAGCCATGCCGCCGTCGCGCTGTCCTTGAACTGCACTTGGTAGCTGCGCCCAAGGACTGCCTCCCACGAGATGACGCGGGCGTTGCCGCTCGGCGCGACGCCGACGGTGAATGGGGCGAGCAACTCGCGCACGATCTGGTTGTAAGTATCCGCGACGACGAGGTGGCCACGGGCGGCGATGGCGAGGCCGTAGGGGTTGAAGAAGCGCGCGAGGCCGTTCGCGCCGTCCGCCGCGCCGTCCGCACCAACGAGGCCGGCGATGGTGCTGACGCGGCCGTCGGGAGTGAGGCGGCGGATGGTGTGGTGGGCGGCGTCGGCGATGTAGAGCGTGCCGTTCGGGGCGAGGGCGAGTTCGGCGGGCTTGCCGAAGCGCGCGGACGCGGCGGGGCCGTCGGTGGAGCCGTCTTGTCCGGCGGCTCCGGCAATGGTGGTGACAAGGCCAGCGGGCGTCACTTGGCGGAGGGTGAAGTTGTTCGCGTCGGAGACGAACAGTGAGCCATTCGGCGCGAGCGCTAGGCCGACAGGGCTGTTGAAGAAGGCGTTCGTGCCGGTGCCGTCGGCGCTGCCGAAGGTCTCGGGGTTGCCTGCGAGAACGGAGACGGTGCCGTTCGTGGCGATGACGCGGATGAGATGATTGCCGCTGTCAGCGACGAAGACCGTGCTGTCGGGCGCTACGGCGAGGCCGAGCGGTTGGTTGAAACGCGCGGAGGTGGCAGAGCCGTCGGCGTAGTCGGCGTTGCCAGCGAAACCGGCGAGGGTGGTGACCACGCCGTTCGCGGTGATTCGGCGAACGGTGTGGTTGCCGGTGTCGGAGACGTAGATCGCGCCGTCGGGGCCGAGCGCGAGGCCGGTGGGGCTATCGAAGCGCGCGGTGGTCCTGGAGCCGTCCGCAGAGCCGGGCGTGCCGAGCAGACCCGCGAGCGTGGTCACGACGCCGTTGGTGCCGATGTGGCGGATGGCGTGGTTTTGGTTGTCCGCGACGAAGACGGTGCCGTCAGCGGCGATGGCGATTCCGGCAGGGTCATTGAAGCGGGCGGTGATGTTCGTGCCGTCGGCGGAGCCGGGAGTTTCAGGGACGCCGGCGAGCCTGCGGACGGACTCTTGAGCGGGAGCGGAGAAAGGGCGGAGAAGCAGCAGGGCGATGAGGGCGAGCGTTAGCCGTCGAGTTGTCCACGCTTTCTCCCTCACCCTGGCCCTCTCCCGCGGGGAGAGGGCGAAAGGCACGCCGCGTTGCGAGGTGGCTGGGCGCAACGGGAGGTCGAGCGCGATCGGAGTGGTCCCCTCTCCCAGCGGGAGAGGGCCAGGGAGAGGGAGAACGGCGACGGAGTAGGAGGAGCAACGGACAAGACGAGAGCGATTGTTTGATGTCCGCCCCGCCCACTCACCCCGGCCCTCTCCCCCGATGGGGGAGAGGGAGAAGAAGGGGCCGGAATGCTCGTGAGGAGCCTCGGCGCGAGGGGCGTATTGGGGTGACTGGCTCATTGACCACGACGGACCAATCGGTCGTTGCTCGGGCGGGCGGGTTGCGGCTCGGGTTCGGCCTTGAAGGCATTCGGCTGCTTCAGTTTCGCACCGGAGGCGGTTTGCAGTTCACCGTTCTTCACGGCCACTTCCTCCACCTTGTAGAGCGGGCCGGTGCGTTTGGATTTCAGGTCGCTGGGGGTGGAGCCGGCGAAGTGGCGGAAGAACTTTTGCATCTCGTCCATCGTGAACGGGCGCGAGCCGCGACGGCCGAAGACGACGGTCTGGTTGCCGGTCTCGTCCACCACGCGGTCGCGGTCGAGGCCGCGCGAGACAGCGACGGCGGGACCGTGCGTGGGGTAGGTAGCGATGAGCTTTGGGCTGGGCGCGGGGCTGAAGCCCATGTGCGTGGGAACGTTCTCGGGCGAAATCATCTGGAGCACGCGCAAGCCGTTCCTGCCGTCGGCGACGAGCGCGAACATCGAGGCGTTCACGGAGCCGATTTGCACGGAGCGCGTATCGTTGAGCTGGCCGTCGGCGTTGAACATCCGTTCGAGGCGGGGCTTCTCCGGGTTGCTGATGTCAATGAACGCGAGGCCCTCCGCGCCGTTCGCGACGTAGGCGAACGTGCGCGCGTGGTAGAAGCGCTGGGCGTTCTTGAGGGGCACGGTCGCGCCGGGGATGAGGCGGGGCTTCGTCGGGTCGGTGATGTCCACGACCTTGAAGCCGTCGTCGTCGGTCACGTAGGCGTAGCGGAACTGCACGCTGACGGCGCGCGGGTTCTTGAACTCGCCGCTGCTCAACTCAGCCACGAGCCTCGGCGCTTCGAGCTTGTCGTTGTGCAAGCCGAGGACGAACAAACCTTTCTTCGCGACGACGAAGAGATTCGTGCCGGCCATGTAGGAGTGCATCGCGCCAGCGAGCTTGTTGTCGGGGTTGAAGCGAATCGTCTTCAGGTCCTTGTCGAGGAAGTTGTTGTTCGGGTTGCCGTCCACGAGCGTCGCGACGGTCGTCATCACGAGGCCTTCCTCGCGGTCGGTGATGAAGGCCCACGCGTAGATGAGGCTGATGGGCTGCTCCTCGTTTTCCGGCAGGCGCTGGCGCGTCGGGTCAATGCCCAGCGTGCTCGGCAGCGTCACGCTCGTTGCATACTTCGTGCGCAGGTAAGTGCGCTGCCCGAGCGGCGAGACGGGCGCGGTGACGATGCGCTCGCTAAAACCTTTCTGGTCGATGTTCGCGACGTCGAAGACCTCGAAGCCGTCCGCGCCGTTCGCGGTGTAGAGGTATTCGCCGCGCAACGTAAGGTCCAAAATCTCCTTCGCGTGGTGGTGATGGGCGAGGTCGTTGCCGTCCTGCTTCTCGGGCAAGACGCTTTTGTTCGTCTCGACGTGGCGTTTGAAATTGTCCGGGTAAGCGAGGCGATGCAGGTGGCTGCCGATGGCGGCCTGCGGCTCTTCCTGCTCCGTCCAAACGACGCCGTAGAGGCCGTCCTTGCCCGCGCCGACCCACGCGTAGCGACCGAAGAAGTTCACCGTGCCCGTGCCGAAGCCGAGCAGGGAAGTCATCCACGCGTTGTTGCTGTTGTCGGCGGCGAGGTGGCAGTCGGTGCAGCCCTTCGTCGTGCCGACGCCGCTGGTCGTGTGCGGGAAGTGCGGGTTGTAAGCCTGGCCGCTGTAGCCCTCGGCGCTCACGGTCTGCTGCTGCGAATAGACCCACTCGCGGTTGCTGTTCTGCGAGCCGACGATGACCGCGCTGGAGGAACGCAGCACAGCGACGCGGTTGCTCTTGTAGCTCGCGTCCACGCCGAGCTGGAAGACGTCGTCGCGGACGACCTGCGGATTGTAGCCGGTGAAGTTCCGCGTGGTCATGCCCTCGAACTTGTTCAACGAGGTGCGCTGGTTCGCGCGCATCGGCAAGTGGCAGCCGAAGCAGCTCGTGGCCCACGAGCTGTGACAGACCTGGCAGGAGAGGTTCGCGTTGTCGTGCGCGAGAGCCTGCGCGCACTGCGCGGCCTCCGGCACGTCGCCCCAAGTCTGGCCGTCGCGGCGCAGTGTCTTCGCGTAGCGGGCCTTCGCGTTGTAGCGGGAATGCTGCGGGTCAATCGTGTCCAGCGTCTGCGGGATTTCCCAGCGCACGTCGGGCGAGAGGTTGCTGCGCTGGAAGAGCCGCTTGCCTTCCCACACAAAGCGCGGGCCCCACGGCGTGCTGGTGGCGGCGATGTTCACGCCCTTGCCGCCGTTGCTGAAGCGCCCGCCGTTGCCGCTCGTGACGAGCGACGGGCGCGCGTTCACCGTGCCGTGACAGTCAATGCACTCGACCGAAGTCGCGGCGCGCGGCTCGCCGTAGAGATTGCCGTCGCCGTGCGAGTCGGTGAGGAAATGGCAGTCGGCGCAGTGCATGCCCTTCGCGAGGTGAATGTCCTTCAGATGAACCGCCTTCTCGAACTTGTGCGCGTCGTCGTGCGGAATCTTCTGGTCGTCGAGCGTGAGCAGGTTGCCGGACTTGTCTTTCTTGAAGACCGCGCGGAAGACCCAGCCGTGGACGTGGTAGTCGGCGAACT
>SXTU01000116.1 GCA_005791875.1 Verrucomicrobiales bacterium | reverse complement strand
GATGGAGCGCGACTCGCACGGGCTGAGGACGATGGCCACGCACTTCTTCACGATGAAGTCCTTCACGTGGTTCGCCTGCCGCGCGACGTCGGTGTCGGCGCTGAGGACGATGGTGTCGTAGCCGTGCTTGGCGGCCTCGGCAGTGATGTGGTCGCCGATGACTTTGAAGAACGGGTTTTGCAACGTGAGCAGCGTGACGCCGATGGTGCCTTTCTTGGGGGGGGCGGGAGCGGCTGTCGTGCTGGTGGTGGCTGGCTTGGCTGGCTCTGCGGGTTTGTTGCAACCGACGGCGAGGGCCAGCAGGGCGAAGGGAAGGGCGAGGAGTTTCAGTTTCATGATGGAGACAGAGTTTGGCCGCACGCGGGGGGCAGGGCGTCAAGGCTCATAGCCAATGGAATCGCCGAATGCCCATCTGTGTCCATCCCGAAGTGCCGCATTGCTCAAAGGAATCGGCAACTGATGAGCGTCCGCCGCCGGACTCACGGAGGCGGGCTTCCGTGTTTCATCCGGGGCGAACACCTCGCCACGCACGTCCGTCAGTGTTTGCTGTTGCCGCGTGGATGCCACCGGCTCAGGCTTTGTCACCATCATGACATTCGGCCACCGATTTGATTTGCTCCGCCGCACGGCGCTCCTCGGCGCTGCTGTGAGCTTGTCCGCGATTGGTGCCGTGCTGGCCGGCCAACCGGAGACGGCAGTCCCTCCCGGCAACGCGATTGACTGGCACAAGGAACGGCAATTCTGGTCCTTCAAAGTTCCGCAGGCGCAGCCCAAGCCCGCAGTGAAGAATGCCAAGTGGGCGCGCCAGCCGGTGGATTACTTCATCCTTGCGCGGCTGGAGCGGAAGAAGCTTTCGCCGTCGCCTGAAGCGGAGCGCCGCACTTTGATTCGCCGGCTGACGCTGGACTTGACCGGCTTGCCCGCGACGCCGGAAGAGGCAGCGGCCTTCGTGGCGGACAAGCGCGCGGATGCCTACGAGCAGCTTGTCGAGCGGTTGCTGGCGTCGCCGCGCTTTGGCGAACGGATGGCGAGCGTGTGGCTGCCGTTGGCGCGTTACGCGGAGGACCAGGCGCATCAGGTCGGCGCGGACTCGACGATGTTTTACGCGAACGCGTTCCGCTACCGCGAGTGGGTGATGGGGGCGTTCAACCGCGACCTGCCTTACGACCAGTTCATCCGGTTTCAGCTTGCCGCGGACAAGTTCCCGGCGGCGAAGCAGGAGGATTTGGCGGCGCTCGGCTTCCTCGGACTCGGCCCGAAGTATTACAATCGCGGGCGCATCGAGGTGATGGCGGACGAGTGGGAGGACCGGGTGGACACCGTGACGCGCGCGACGCTCGGCCTCACGGTCGCGTGCGCGCGCTGCCACGACCACAAGTTCGAGCCCATCACCCAGCGCGACTACTACGCGCTGGCCGGGGTCTTCGCGAGCGTGAAGATGGTCAACAAGACGGCGGACGGAAAAGCCGTCGAGGGCAAGGTGCAGGCCGACAAGATGCCCGCCGACGCCGTCCACATGGTCGAGGAAGGCACGGCGCAGAACTTGAGCATCTTCCTGCGCGGCAACCCGGAGCTGAAGGGCGCGGTCGCCGAGCGCAGTTTCCTGAAGGTGCTTTCCACCGGCGAGCCGAAGCCCTTCGCCGACGGCAGCGGTCGGCGCGAACTCGCCGAGGCCATCGCGAGCCGCGACAACCCGCTCACCGCGCGCGTGCTCGTGAACCGCGTCTGGGGCGTCCTCTTCAGCAAGCCGCTGGTCGCGACGGCGAGCAACTTCGGACACTCCGGCATGATGCCCACGCACCCGGAGTTGCTGGACGACCTCGCGGTGCGCTTCATGTCGGGCGGCTGGTCCGTGAAGTCACTCGTGCGCGAGCTGGCGCTCTCCGCGACCTATCGCCAAAGCTCGCGCGAGGACGTGAAGAAGTCCGCCGCCGACGTGGCGAACGAATCGCTCTGGCGGGTGAACCGCCGCCGGCTGTCCATTGAGCAATGGCGCGACAGCGTGCTGGCGGTGACGGGCGAGCTGGACTTGTCCGGCGGAAAATCGCTCGAACTCGACGACGCGAAGAACCTGCGCCGCACCGTCCACGCGCGCGTCAGCCGGCTGAAGCTGAACGACCTGCTGATGCAGTTCGACTACCCGGACGCGAACGTCCACGCCGAGAAGCGCTCCGCCACCACCACGCCGACGCAGAAGCTCTTCATGCTGAACAGCCCGTTCATGCTGGAGCGCGCGAAGGCGCTGGCCGAGCGCGTGACCACGGACGCGAGCGAGTCTGACGCCGCCAGCATGCAGCGCGCGTATCAGCTCCTCTACGGTCGCAACCCCGAGAGCGCGGAGACCGCCGCCGCGCTGGCCTTCCTGCGCAAGCCCGCGACGGGCGAAGTAACGCGCTGGCAGCAATACGCGCAGGCGCTGCTCATGGCGAATGAGATGTTGTATGTGGACTGAACGGCATTGAGGAATCGTGATGTCAAAACCGATGACAACGAGCGAGAGAGAATCGTGGCAACGGGTGCGACCCGCTGGTCGAGGCCATTTCGTTTGGCACGTAGGGGTCATGCAGAAAGGCGTCCCATTTGGTCTCTTATGGTCGGGGTTCACCTTCTCGTTCCAAAGTTCTTTGGGGAACCATGACCGGAGTAGAGTTCTCTGGTGATAAGAACCTGCTTCTACACTCTCGGTTTTGGTGGACTCATGGGAGCACAGATGTGGCATGAAAAGGAGGGGGCCTTTGCTAACTCAATGGGAGAAGATCCTAAGTAATGCAGCGTCGTGATATCGTCCCCTCTCATTAGCACCGGGCTTCAGCCCGGTGTGCCCGCCGGCGAGGAGCCGAGCCGTTTCAACGGCTTGGCTCCAGTGTCCAGCTAAAACCGATCCAGCGGTTTCAGCTCCGCCTGCTCCGGGCCGCGCTCCCGGCAACTCAAACGAACTCGTGCTCCCGTTCGCGCACCGTCAGAACGGGGCAGGGGCCAGTCGCACCACGCGCTCTGCCGTGCTGCCGAGGAAGAGGTGTTTCAACCCCGTGTGTCCGTGCGTGGCGATGACGATGAGGTCCACATCGAAGTCCTTCGCCACCGTGCCGATCTTCGAGAAGGGATGACCGAGGCGCGTGATTGCCTCCGCGGCGCGGCCCGCCGGGACTTGCTTCTTCACGAAGGCCGCGAGCGAGGCGCGTGCGAGCTTGAGCCGCTCGCGGTTGGCCTCATCCATCTCCGGCGGGATGATCACGCTCTCCGGATAGCGGACCGGCTCGACCACATGGACGAGCACGAGCGTCGCGCCGAACGGCTCGGCGAAGCGTGCGGCATACTTCAGTGCCTTGAGGGAGAAACCCGAGAACTCCACCGGCACGAGGATTTTCTTGAGGCGGAGGAAGGACGGCACGAGGTCAATGACCGGTGCCGCAGAGTTGTCCGTCGCGGGCCTGGCGGCGACGGTGCGTGCTGTCTTTTTGGCGGATTTTGTTTTCATAAGCGTGAATTGGTTTTCTGCTGCCAAGGGAGAGTCAGCCAGTCGCGTGTCGCGGGCTTCACGGGAATTGTCTGAAGCGCGCCGTTCCTTGCGGGCGCGGGGCTTAACCGAGCCAGTGCTTCAGCCGGCTGGAGGCCGCAGTGCGCCACCAGACGGCGGTGGTGCTGCGCTGGTAGGAGCCGGGCGGGACTTCTCCGGCGGTGAGCAGCGCGGCGAGCTGCTTGATCGCATGGGGAAAGCAACGGACAAGCAGCCGCCGGCGCAGCCATGTGGCCTCCAGCTCCGCAGCCTCGTAGCGCGCAATGGAGGGCGCCCATTGGGGATCAAGGCCCTTCTCGGCGGCGTGCTGCTCGAGAAAGGCGGCGAAACCCAGCGCGTCCTCGAACGGCTGCTTTCCCGGCGGCGGGCTGACGGCGTAGTTGCGGAACAGGTCGGCGAACCGCTCGCCCAGCGCCTTGCGCGTGAGCGGCAGATGGATGCCGACCACCGCGAGCCGGCGGCGGCGCAGCACGCGGGCGAGCTGGCGGACTTGCTCTGGGTGGATTTGGGCGAACGATTCAGCCGCGACGGTCAGTCCCTCGCTCGCGGCCACGCCCGCCGGGTCCGCGAAGAATTTCTCGCGGAACTCGCGGTCGGTTGCGAGCCGGGCGACGAGCTTTTGCTGGAGGGCTAGTTCCATCGCCGGTGTTGCCTGCCGATGGCGCGGGCGCGCTCGACCTGCCAGAGAACCTCCGGCAGCGGCGGAAAATTGTCGTCGCGCTCGAGACAGATGCAGCGCACGGGCGCGCGCGCGACAACGGCGTCGAGGAGTTTCCAGACCGCCTCGGAGACGGGCTGGGCGTGACTCTCCACCAGCCGGCCGTTCGTCTCGTGGCCGCCGGAGAAATGCACCTGGACCACGCGGTCGAGCGGGAGCTCGGCGAGGAAGTCCTCCGGGCTACCGCCGAGGTTGGTGGCGTGGGTCAGGAGATTGGTCACGTCCAGCAGAAGTCCGCAGCCGCCGGAGGTGAGCACTTCGCTGATGAAGGCCGGCTCGGCCAGCTCCGCGCCGGGCCAGAGCAGCGGCGAGCAGATGTTCTCCAAGATCAGCGGTGTGGCGATGGCCCGGCGCACCGTGACGATGTTCCGGGTCATCACGTCCACCGACTCCTTCGTGAACGGCAGCGGCGCGGGATGGCCGAGTGTCATGCCGCCCGCGCGCGTGTAGCCGATGTGCTCGCTCCACCACGGCGGGCTGAGTCGCTTGATGAGCGAGGTGATCTTCTCCACATAGACAGGGTCAATCTCCTCCGCGCTGCCGAGCGAGAGATTCGTGAAATGCGGGATGAGGGTGAAGTGCTCGCCCAGCAGCACCAGCTCGTCCATGCGTTCGGGCGGCGCGTCGAGGTAGTGGTCGCCGATGATCTCGACGAAATCCACTTCGGACTGTTTCTGGAGCAGCTCGTCGCGGAACGGTTCTCGATACGCCAGCCCAGCGCCCAGACGCGGGAGGTTGGCGAGGAGGTTGGTGATTTCGGTCTTGCGGCCCACGTGGCGGTCAACGGCGTCCGCCGGTCACGCCGACGCGCGATCCAAGCTGGTTTCCGATGGTGTTCACGGGGCGAAGTCTTCTCCATCGGTGCCGATCAAGCCAAGGAAAACTTCTCCCGCCGCTCAGTGCAATTTCGGCAGGCTCGCCGCCGCGACGGCCTGGCCGTGGCGCTTGTCCTGTTCATCGGGAACGTGGAACTGGAGTCGCGCGGCCAGCGCGGGAAACTCGGTGCGCAAAACCTCCTTCGCCCCCGCGATGATGACATCGCCGCCTGCGCCGCTGGTGACGCGACCCAGAATCAGCAGGTGGTTGAAGTCGTAGAAGTCTGCGTAGTGCGCCAGCGCGTAGCCGAGGTAGGTGCCGAGCGTCTCGTAAATCTTCCGCGCGCGGTAGTCGCCGGACTTCATCAGCGACTGCACGAGCTTGAGCTTCTCGGGCAACGGCAGCGACGCGTCGGTCTCGATGCCGGACGCGGTCAGGAGCCGTCCGACGGCTTGCTGCGAGAAGTATTGCGCGCCCACGCCGTAGTCGCCGCTCCACTCGTCGCATGCGGCGGCGGGGTTGTAATCCACCGGGGCGAAGGCCAACTCGCTCAGCCGGGTGGTGATGTTCCCGGATGGCGTGACGTAGCCGGCGGCTTGGCTTGTGCCCATCGCGATGCCGAGGACCCCGTTCACGCCGAGCGACATCGAGCCCGCGAGCGCGGTGACTTCGCCGTCGTTGGCGACTTCGAGCGGCACGCCGTGGCACGCGCGCTGAACTTCGAGGAAGAGGTCCTTCACCCGCGCGTTGAACACGTCTGGCGCGACGCCGCGGAAGAGCGAGGCGACCTTCACGCGGTTGTTCACATACACGCCCGCCGCGCTGGCGCCGATGGCGTCCACGCGTGGGAGGTGCGCGGCGGCCTTCCGAATCGAGTCCATGATGCCGTCGAAGTGATACTGCGGGTCAGGATGGAAGTAGGGGTCCCACACCGTCTCCTCGCTGAAGACGACCTTGCCGTCCAGCACCGCCGCGACCTTGCGGTCGCTGCCGCCGAGATCGAAGCCGATGCGGCAGCCGTCGAGATTGCGCCCGAGCGACTGCACGTTCGCGCGCTCCGGCGGCAGGCTCGCGGCATCGCACGCGACGACTTCGATGGGCCGGTCATAGACGCGCTCGCCGATGAGGTTGGAGTCGAACTTGCCCGTGGCCGTGTCGCGGAAGTGGGCTTGAAGCTGCGCCGCCAGCGCGCTGACCGCTGATTGCTGACCGCTGACCGCTGCCAGCCAAAAGCGCCAGCCGCCGCGTTGCCACAGCAGAAATTTCGCGAGTCGCTCGATGTGACTGAAGTTCGCCGCCGCCAGCGCGTGGCCAGCGGGCGCGAGTTCCGTGCGGAAGTGGAAGACGGAGCCGTCCGACTGCTCCAGCGCCAGCGTGACCGGCACGGCCTGGCCGGTGGCGCGGGCGGCGTCGCGGAAGGCGTGCGTGGCGAGCACGGCGGGGCGGAAGGCGGGGTCAAGCACCGGCGTGACGCGCGGAGCGGGCAGCGGGAGGCCGCGATTGTTGTTCATGCGCGCCGGTTGTAGCGGGCAGGCGGATGGGGTTCAAGGACTGCGCGCCAGAACATTCCTTGCCGCGCACCGGGCAAGACAGGGAGACACTCGGCCAAGCGGGGGCGAGTCACCGAGGCTGGGCGTCGGCTGCTTGCCCTGCCGGTGAACCCCCGGCCCAATGTTATGCAAACGATTTCGAATCGCCTCGCTTGGGATGTGTCCGAAGACGACTTCCCCCGCTTGGGGACGGCGGCGGACAAACTCCGGTTTCTCCTCCACTACGCCGTGCTCGCGCCCTCGAAAAACAACACCCCGGCGTGGAAGTTCCGGGTGCACGGCAATTCGCTGGAGATCCACGCTGACCGCACCCGACAGTTGCACGTGACCGACCCCGCCGCCCGCCATCTCCTAATCAGTTGCGGCTCCGCGCTCTTCCCCACCTGCGCGTGGCCATCTGGCATTTTGGCTACCTCGACCGCACGGTGGTGCGGCCGGTGCCGGGTGACCCGGACTTGCTCGCGCGCGTGAGCCTCGGCGACGAGGATGCGCCCACGCCGAAGCAGGAGGCGTTCTTTGCGGCGATTCCGAAACGCCGCACGAACCGCCAGCTTTTCCGAGACGATCCGCTGCCGGACGAGTTGCAGCACGAGCTGGTCAAGGCGGCGGAGCGCGAGGGCGCGTGGCTCCGCTTCGCCGATGACCGTGCGCAGCGCAATGTCATCGCCGATTTTATCGCTGAAGGCGACCGGCAGCAGTGGGCGAACAAGCACTTTCGCCTCGAACTTGCCGCGTGGCTGCATCCGAACGCCGGCGACGCGCGCGACGGCATCCCCAAATCCGCGCAGAACGCCCGCGATTTGCTCTCTGTGGCGGGGTCGATCGTGATCCGGACTTTCCATTTGGGCGAAGGCCATGCGGCCAAGGACCGCGACATCGCGGCTTACTCGCCCGGCTTGGTCGTGCTCGGCACGGACGCGGACGGGCCGGCAGGCTGGCTGGCGGCGGGCAGGCGCTTGACCGCGTGCTATTGCGCGCCCGCGGACGAGGTCTGGGCCTCCTATCTCGACCAGCCCATCGAGGTGCCTTCGCTCCGGCCCAAGGTGACGGAAGTCATCGGCCACGCGGGCCACGCGCAAAACATCCTGCGCTTGGGCTACGGTCCGAACCTAAACCCAACGCCCTGCCGGACGGTGGAGGAAGTGCTGATTCCGGCGGTGTGAGCGCGCTCAAACCCCCGCCTGCGAGAACGACTCGAACTGCTTCGTCTCCGGGTTGAAGGCGAACAGGTCCGCCGTCGCAATGTCGAAAAACCAGCCGTGCAGATGCAGCGAGCCGTTGTCCAGCCGCGCCTTCACCGCCGGGTAGGCCTCGAGGTTCTCGATGGCGAAGAGCACGTTCTCCTGGGCGGCTGCGTTCGTCCGTGCGCGGGCGTCGGTCAAGTGCTGGTAGCCCCGCTGGATGATGTCGCGGACGGGAGTCGCCACCCGCAGCCACGCGGCCAGGTGCGGCATCGCCTCGGGCTGGGGGAGGCCTTCGAGCAGCGCCTGCATCGCGCCGCACTGCGAGTGGCCGCACACGACGATGTCGCTGACGCCCAGCGTGCTCACCGCGAACTCGATGGCGGCCGCGGTCGAGTTGGTTTCACCCGTCACGCCGACAGGCGGGACGATGTTGCCGACGTTCTTCACGACGAACAAATCGCCCGGCTGGCTCTGCGTGATGAGTTCCGCCAGCACGCGCGAGTCCGAGCAGGTGATGAAGAGCGTGTGCGGATTCTGCCCCTCGCGAGAGAGCCGCTGGAACAGCGCGCGATACGCGCCGAACTCGTCGGAGCGAAAGCGATGAACGCCGTCAATGAGCCGTTGCATGATGGCGCCGACTTTGGCGGGAGCGCTCGCCCCGCGCCAAGAAAATCCTTCCACCGGCGTTGACGTCTCTTCGCTGCTGTCCCAATTTGATCCGGACGAAATGACCACGGCGAACAAAGTCACAGTGCTAAGGATCCTGCTCGTGCCCGTCTTTGTCGTCCAGGTGCTCTACTACGAGCGCACGGGCGACGAGTGGCACCGGTTGGCCGCGATCTTGTCCTTTGCCGTCGCCGCCATCAGCGATGCCTACGACGGCTATCTCGCCCGGCGTTACAACCAGTGGAGCGAGCTCGGTGCGCTGCTCGACCCGGTGGCGGACAAGCTCCTCCTCGTCTCCGCGCTGGTGCTCCTCACGTTCGACAAGCGCCCGCACCTGCCCAATCTCCCGCTCTGGCTCGCCGGCACGGTCATCGGGCGCGATGTCATCCAAGCCATCGGCTTCGCGGTGCTGCACTACACCCTCGGCGGCAAGGTGCCCGTGCGTCCGCGCCTCATCGGCAAGGCCGCGACCGTCCTGCAGATGCTTACGGTCTCGTGGGCGCTGTTGAAATGGCCGATGGACTGGCTCGGTTGGTTTGCGCTCGCCGCCGCTGTCTGCACCGCCGTCTCCGGTGTCATCTACGTGATGGACGGAATGAAGCTGCTCAGCGCCAGCCCGGACAGCGCGCCTGCGCAAAAAATTCTCCAGACAGACCAGCTCAATGAAATCACTCATGCCACACGACCTAAAACTCAAGGAAGGTGACGCCGCACCCGCGTTCACGACCCAGACCAACGGCGGCCAGTCGGTCTCGCTTGCAGACTTCAAGGGCCGTCCGGTCATCCTCTACTTCTATCCGCGCGACGACACGCCCGGTTGCACGAAGGAGGCCTGCGCCTTCCGCGACGCTTTCGCGGACTTTATGGCGAAGGGCGCGGTCGTGCTCGGCGTCAGCGCCGACTCGGTGAAGTCGCACGACAAGTTTGTGAAGAAGTTCAAGCTGCCCTTCACGCTCCTCGCGGATGAGGACAAGCGCATCGTGGACGCCTACGGTGTGTGGGGCGAAAAGACCTTCATGGGCCGCCGCTATCAAGGCATCCATCGCGTCACCTTCCTCATCGGCGGCGACGGGCGCATTCGGAAAGTCTGGCCCAAGGTGAAGCCCGAGGCGCACGCGGCGGAAGTGCTCGCGGCGCTGGGGTGAAGTAGGGCCATGCGTTCGCGTGCCTTTCAACTTTCAGCTTATGTGTTGGCGGTTTATCACTCCGTGCATGCAACACCTCACCCGACGCTCCCTCGTGCTCGGCTCGTTTGCGTTGGCCCTTTGTCTTGTCGCGTCAACATTCGCCGCCGATTCACCAACTCAACGTCCGCTTCGCGTCTGCCTCGTCTCCGGCTCGCAGGACTCCAAGCCTTACAGCACGGATGATTCGCTCGCCGCGCTGGCCCGCTACTTGGAGACGGAGCACAAGATGACCTGCACACTGCTCACATGGGACGCCGCGAGCGCGGGGTTCAAAGGCATCGAGAAGCTGCTCGAAGCGGACGCTGCCGTGTTCTTCGTCCGGCGCAAGACGCCCAATGCGCACAACCTCGAGGTGCTGCGGCGTTTCTTCGCCTCGGGCAAAGGCTTCGTCGCGCTACGCTCCACCAGTCACGCGTGGGAGAACTGGCCGAACTTCGACGTCGAGGTGCTCGGTGCGAAATACGGCGGCGCAAAGGGCGGCAACTTCGGCAACGTGGACAAGCTCACGCGCAAGCCGCATCCCATCTGGGTCGGCACTGAGGACTTCAACACCAAGTGCGACATCTACCGCTACGGCCCGGTCGCGCTCGACGTGCAGGTGCTGATGGAGGGAGAGAACAAGAACGGCGTCATGCCCGTGGCGTGGACGCGCGTGCATCGCGGCGCGCGGCTCTTCCACTTCGCGCTCGGTTACGCCAACGACATGGAGAGCCCATCCTTCCGGCGCACCGTGGCGAATGGGCTGCGTTGGGTGAGCGAGAAAGTTAGCGAGAAGTAGCGGCGCACAGCACACGAAGTTCTTCTCCCTCTCCCTTCATCGGATGAGGGGAGAGGGCTGGGGTGAGGGGTTATGTGCGACGGGGTTGGTGACCGCACCCCTCATCCGGCCTTCGGCCTCCTTCTCCCCTCGCTCCGCGAAGGGAGAAGGTCACGCCATCACTTCGCGCACCACGTTGCCGAACACGTCGGTCAGGCGGAAGTCGCGGCCGGCGTGCGGGTAGATGAGGCGCTCGTGGTCGAGGCCGAGGAGGTGGAGAATGGTCGCGTGGAAGTCGTGAACGTGGACCGGCTTGTCCGCCACGGTGTGGCCGATGTCATCGGTCGCGCCGTAGGTGAGGCCGGGTTTCACGCCGCCGCCGGCGCGCCAGCAGGTGAAGGCGCGGCAATGGTGGTTGCGCCCGCCGTTCGTGCCGTCGGGTGAGCGGCCAAACTCCGTGGTGAACATCACCAGCGTGTCGTCGAGCATCCCGCGGTCCTTGAGGTCGCGGATGAGCGCGGCGACGGGTTGGTCCACTTTCTTCGCGAGGCCGGCGTGGCTCTTGATGTTGCCGTGCGCGTCCCAGTTGCCGCTCGCGCCAGTGTCAATCAACTCGATGAACCGCACGCCGCTTTCGGCCATGCGCCGCGCGACGAGCGTCTGCCACGCGAAGCTCTTGTTGTCGCCGCGCTCGACGCCGTATTGCCGCAGCATGAAGTCGGGTTCCTTCCGCAAGTCCAGCAGGTCGGGCGCGATGGTTTCCAAGCTTTGCGCCGTGCGGAAGCTCAACATCCGCGCGGCCAGCTCGCCATCGTGCGGACGCGTGGCGCGGTGGTGTTCGTTGAGGCGCTGGAGCATCGCGAGTTCCTTGTCCTGCAACGCGCGCGGGTTGTCGGCGTTTGGCTTGAGGTGCGGGATGGGGTCGTTGCCCGGCGTGATGCAGACGCCTTGGTGATAGGCGGGGAGGAAGTTGCTGTCCCACACCTGCGAGCCGGCGTAAGGCTTGTCTTTGCAGAAGACGACGTTCGACGGGAGGTTCGGATTTTCCGTGCCGAGGCCGTAGCTCACCCACGCGCGGATGCCGGAAAGCGCGGCGCCTTGCGAGCCGGTGTGCATGTGCAGCGTCGCCTCGAAGTGCTCGTTGTGGTCGCCGGTCATCGAGCGAATGACGCAGAGGTCGTCCACGCCGCCGTTGAGGTGCGGGAAAAGGTCGGTGGTCTGGATGCCGCACTGGCCGCGCTGCGTGTGCGCCCACGGGGAAGCGGTCAAGGCGCCGCGTCCGAACTTCTCGCCGTGGCGCTTCGCGAGCGCTGGCTTGGGGTCGAACGAGTCCATGTGCGACATGCCGCCGGTGAGGAAGACCATGATGACGCGCTTGGCGCGCGGCGCGAAGTGCGGGGCGCGCGGCGCGAGCGGATGTGGCTCTGCGTCCGGCGCGGCGAAGAGCGGGAAGAGCCGCTCGGCAAGGCCGAAGCCGGCGCAGGCACCGGTGGCCAGTGCGGAGCGCTGGAGCAGTGAGCGGCGGGAGAGTTCATGGGTGTTGAAGTGCTGGCGACTTCCAGTCGCCGTCTGGAGGGCGAGTGGCGTCGCGGACGGCGACTGCAAGTCGCCGGAACGGGCGCGTGGAGCGGGCGGGAGCGGCAGCCGTCTCATTAGCACCGGGCTTCAGCCCGGTGTTTGTGGTGGCAAACGAGGGGAGCCGTTTTAAAGGCTTTCTTGGTCTGCCTTGCGCACAGTCGAGCCGGGCGGAAACCGTTGAAACGGTTTCCGCCTTCGCGCGTGCGCTGACACCCGGCTGAAGCCGGGTGCTAATGAGATGGGGGAAGACGGCACTCATCGCGTTCAATCCAGATACACAAACTCGTTCGCCGAGAGCAGCAGGCGGCAGACGCTGGTCCAAACGCGGAGGTCTTTTTCGGTGGCGTCCTTACTGTCCACGCTCTTGGCGTAGTCCTTCGCGTAGGCGGTCAGGTCGGTGAGTTCGTCCTTGGTGGGCGGGCGATTGTAGGCGAGCTGGGTGGCGTGGCGGAGGCGGTCTTCGGGTTGCTTGCCGGCGAAGAGGACGCGCGCGGCGAGGGCGCGGGCATTGTCGCGGATGAAGTCGCTGTTCATCCAGAAGAGCGCTTGAAGCGGGACCGTGGAGACGGGGCGGCGGGCGTTGCATTCGTTCGGGTTCGGGCCGTCGAAGAGTTCCATGTAGGGATGCTTGCCGAGCCGGCGCGACGGCAGATAGACGCTGCGATACTCGTGGCTGGAGTCCGCGAGGAAGGGCCGGTGCTGCGTGAAGTGGTATTCGTTCTTGTCGTTCGGCTTGGGGAACGGGTGCGCGCCGGGATTGCCGGTCTTGAGCCGCCCGCTGACGAAGAGCGAGGCGTCGCGCATGGATTCGGCGTCGAGGCGATGGCGGGGGAAGCGCCAGTAGAGCGTGTTCGCCGGGTCAACGGCCAGGGGCTTGGGGTATTCAGTGTTCAGCAGGTCAGTATTCAGTGGGAGGCGCTTCGCGCTGCTGTTGCCTGACTGATTACTGGTTACTGAATACTGAACACTGTCCGCCAAACTCTGCTGCCACGTCGCGCTGGTCAGAATCAGCCGGTGCATTTCCTTGAACGACCAGCCGCGCCGGACGAACTCGCCAGCGAGCCAGTTGAGCAACTCCAGGTGCGTGGGCGGGCGGCCTTGCGCTCCGAAGGTGTCCGCTGTCGGCACAATGCCTTGCCCGAAGTGATGCATCCAGATGCGGTTCGCGACGACGCGCGTGGTGAGCGGGTTGTCGGCGCTGGCAATCCACTGCGCGAGTTGCAGGCGGCCGGATTCGCCAGCCGTGAGTTCACCACGCGGACGTGCAGGCGGCCATCGCCCGCGCGACCGCCACCATCAACGTGATGCAGCAGCTCGGCGTCACGTTCCAAACCCTGCCCGGCTACGCGATGGTCGCCTACCAGACGGAGACGGACGCGCTGGAGGCAGACGTGGCGTCGCTCAACGCGCTGGTGACGCAGTTGCGCCCGCTGCTGGTGGACATTGATGCGTTGTCGCAGCCGCTGGACGTGAAGAACAAGGGCGTGCTCAAAACGCTCTCGGGCCTGCTCCAGACGGACGCGCAGAAGGCGTTGCTGGCACAAATCACCGGGCCGACGCCGCAGGGTGGTGGTGGAACCCCTCCTCCTTCGCCGACGCCGTGAGGCGCAAGTCGCGGTGAAGCCCGGCGGCATCTGGTGTGATGAACCGCGCGTCCGCGCTGTTGACTCCCTCTCCCTTTGCGGAGCAAGGGGAGAGGGCCGGGGTGAGGGGTTTCGCCCGTTGGTGATGGTGCCGCACCCCTCATCCAGCCTGCGGCCACCTTGCTCCCCTCGCTCCGCGAAGGGAGAAGGAATCTTGAGCCTGGTCACGGAGGTGTTGGGCAGAGGAAATTTAGCTGCCGAGCAAAATGACTTTGCGCTCGCGTGCCTCCTCCCTAAGCTCCGCGCGACCTTATGCCGAAGCAGATTGCTGAAATGCTCATCGAGTCGGTGACGATGGAGCTGCCCGACACGAAGACCCTCCGGCTCCAGTGGCCGGCGGGCTACGACGTGGATTTCAAGACGGGGCAGTTCATCACGGTGTATTGGCCGGACACGCCCACTTACAAGCGGGCTTACTCGCTCTCCTCTTGTGCACTGGACCGGGGCTTTTACGAAGTGACCGTGAAGCGCGATGGCAAGATGGGCACGCGCCTCGTGGATTGGGCTAAACCGGGTGATAAACTGACGGTCATTGAGCCGGTTGGCAAGTTTCTCCCCGTCTTCGACCCGCCGGGCAAGCACCTCGTCTGCATCGCCGGCGGCAGCGGGGTGACGCCCTTCCGCGCCTTCGCCCGCGAGGCCACGCGCCGTGGACTCGATACCCGACTGACCATTCTCTACAGCGTCCGCACGACCAACGACATCATCTTTCGCGAGGAGTTCAAGCAGCTCGAACAGGAGAACGAGCGCTTTGATTTCTACGTGACCTGCACGCGCCTGCACCCGGACGACCCGTGGACGGGCCGTCGCGGCCGCATCACCGCCGAATGGATCAAAGAACATGTCCACGATCTGCCCAATACCGTCTTCTACGCCTGCGGCACGAACGAATTGGTCGAAGCCACCGAACATCTTGTGCTGGATGAACTCAAGCTGCCCAAGGAGCAGATGAAGACGGAGAAGTGGGGCTGAACGAAGCGCGGAACTCGGAATTAGGAACCTCTACTCGAAACTCAAAACCCGGAACATCGCCAGCATGCACCGCGACATCCTCTTCCTCCTCAAGCACGATTTCCCCGATGGCCCCGGCACGCCCTACTACTGCCCCGAGTGCGCCCAAATCACGGGCGCGCTGGCCTACTACCCTCAGCTCCGCCATACGCTCGACGTGCGTTACGTTGACTTCCCACGCCCTCGGAAAGACATCCTCTCCCTCATCGGCGAGGAGAACCAAAGCTGCCCCGTCATCGTCATCGCCGACGGCCCACCTGCCGCCGTGCAAGGCGTCGAGATCGGCACCTTCAATGGCCTGCACTTCGTCTCCGGCGCGGCGGCGATTGGGAAATACCTGTCACAGGTGCATGGCGTGGGCAGGCCGCACTAAACCGGCGCGTTCCCGCAATCGCAAATATCCAATGACCCTCAAACGCACCCCCCTCTTCGCCGCGCACCAGCGCGCGGGCGGCAAGCTCATCGAATTCGGCGGTTGGGAAATGCCCGTCCAGTATTCCACCATCACGGACGAGCACCTCTGCGTCCGCCGCGCGGCGGGCATCTTCGACATCTCGCACATGGGCGAGGTCATCGTGCGCGGGCCGGCGGCCGAGGCATTCCTCAACGCCACGCTCACCAATGACGTGCGCAAGCTCACCATCGGCCTCGGCCAATACACGCTCATGTGCCACGAGCACGGCGGCGTGATTGACGACCTCTACGCTTACCGCCTCGGCGAGCAGGAATACCTGCTCATCATCAACGCCTCGCGTATCGAGCCGGACGTGGCGTGGCTGCAGGAACGCCTCGCGGCCTTTCCGCAGCACGCGGACGTGACGCTCGCCAATCTCTCCGACCACACCGCAGCCGTCGCCATCCAGGGGCCGAAGACGCCCGGCCTGCTCGACCAGCTTTTCCGCGCCGCGTCCACCGGCGGCACACACGTCGCAAAGCCGAGCGAGCTGAAGAAGAACCAGATTGCGCAGTTCGCCTTCGACGGCCAGCTCGTCTGCGTGGCGCGCACGGGCTACAGCGGCGAGGACGGCTTCGAGGTCATCACACCCGCGACGCTCATCGAGGCGGTCTGGGACAAGGCGTTGAACCTCGGCCACCAGTTCTGCCTCCAGCCCTGCGGCCTCGGTGCGCGCGACACGTTGCGCACGGAGGTTTGCTACCCGCTCTACGGCCACGAGCTGGACGAGAACTCCACGCCCATCGAGGCGGGCGTCGGCTTCTTCGTCGCGCTGGATAAGGGCGAGTTTGTCGGCCGTGCCGTGCTCGCTGACCAAAAAGCCAACGGCACGAAGAAGAAACTCATCGCCTTCAAGATGACGGACAAAGCCCCGCCTCCCCGTCCGCACTACGGGATCTGGGCCGGAGGCGCAGCGGTGGGAGAAGTCGTCAGCGGCACGCAAAGCCCGTCACTCAACTACGGAATCGGCATGGGCTACGTCCCACCGCAGATCGCTGTTGTGGGGGGCAAGATTGAGATCGAGATCCGGGGCCGTCGCTTTGGCGCGGAGATTGTGAAGAAGCCGATTTACAAGCAGGCGTAGGCTGGTTTCACCCGCCCGGCTTGGCGACCGAGCCGGTGAATTCGAGCAGCAGCGCGTCCTCCATCTCCACGAGGTTGCTCCGCTCCGGGAAGCGGCCTGACTTCACGTCCGCGATGTATTCGCCGAACGCAGCGACGCGCTCGTGTTGGAGGCGGCGGTGTTCCTCCAGGAAATTGCGGTAAGCCTTTGCGTGGCGTGGTAGGCGCTCCTCGTAGTCCCCGAGGATGTCGTCGGAGAATAGGAACTGTGTGTCGCAACCGCTGCCGGAGCCGAGCGACATGAGGAGCATCTTCGTTTGCGAGGAGAGGAAGGCGGCGAGGTTGTGCGGGACGAGTTCGAGTTCCGCCGCGTAGGCGCCGGCACTTTCCAGTTCCTTCATGCGCTGATGAAGCTGCCTCGCCTCGGCGACGGACTTGCCGATGGCGCGGTAATTGGTCCAAGTGACGTGGCGCGGCACCATTCCGAGGTGGCCGACCACTGGAATCCGTTCTCTCGCCATCGCCTCGATGATGAACGGGCTGGCCGAGCAGTAAACCGAGCTTGCGCCGAGTTCGAGGGCGCGGAACGCGATGCGGACGGCCTCCTCCGGCGTCGCCAGGCCGTGGGGTGTGGCGCAGGAGAGAAAGCTGTTCGGCGCGGCGGCGACCAGGCGGGGCAGGCGCGCCTGCGCCTCGGGCGAATCGAAGCTGCAGCTCATCAAGTCCACGCCCGCAGCCTCGGCGGCGGCGGCTTCCTCCGGCGACTTCACGTGGATGTGGGTGAGGCAGCGCGTGCCTTTGAGCTGCTGAAGATCGAAGACGGTGTATCTCTTGCGCGGTCGGAGCATGGCGGAGAGTTGCCAAAACCGGCACGGTCATCAACCAAACTTCACCGGGATCCCATCGGATGCGCGGTGTCTGTTTCCTTGAAGCCCGGCGCGCAATTTCAGAAGCTCCGCCAATGGCTGACAACGAAAACGTGCGCGATCCGTTCCGTGAGGCGCGCCAGAGGGACGGCGTGCTGAGGTGTCCGTTCCAAGGGGAAACCCTGCCCATGATCCTGCGCCATGCGGACGTGCGCGAGGCGGCGAAGGACTGGAAGACGTTCAGCTCGGACGCGCCATTCCGCGTGCCGATCCCCTCGGAAGAGGCGGTGCGGACGATGCGGCAGCTTCCCATCGAAACCGATCCGCCCGAGCACACCGAGTATCGCGCCATCATCGAGCCATTCTTCCAGCGGGCCAAGCAGCCCGACGTGATCGCCAGTGTGGAGGCGTTGATCGCTGAGATGCTGGGCAAGGCGCTCGCGCGCGATTCCGTCGAGGTCATCAGCGACTTCGCCATGCCGGTGCAGTCGCGCGCGCTGACTTACCTGCTCAACATGCCGGAGGCGGAGGCGGACATCTGGATCGGCTGGGGCATTCACGTCTTCAAGGTCACGGGGGGCGAGTTCAAGAAGGGGAACGTGCTCGAGAATTATCTGCACGCGCAGCTCGACCGCGCCGAGGCGAACCCGGGCGAGGACTTGTTCAGCGCGCTGGTGAAAGCCCGGTTTCGCGGCCGGCCTCTCACTCGCGAGGAGATGATGGGCTTTGGGAACCTCACCTTCGCAGGCGGCCGCGACACGATCATCCACAGCATCTCGAACATCATCGCCTACCTCGGCCGGAACCCTGATGCCTTCGAGTATCTGCGGGCGGACCCGAGGCGGCTCGTCCACGCGGGCGAAGAGTTCTTCCGTGTCTTCATGCCGCTCACGCACATCGGCCGCGTGTGCCCGGTGGAAACGGATGTGCATGGCGTCAAGGTCCCGCCTGGCGGGCGAGTGTCGCTCGGCTGGGCATCGGCGAACTTCGACGAAACAGTTTTCGACGCGCCCGGGGAAATCCGGCTCGACCGGAAGCCCAACCCGCACATCTCCTTCGGCTTCGGCACGCACCTCTGCCTGGGAGCGCCGCACGCGCGCCTGATCGTGCGCAGCCTGCTGCATGGCCTCATCGAGCGCGTGGCGAGAGTCGAGGTGCTGGCTGCCGAGCCGCACATCGAGCACGAGGCCAGATACGAGCGCGCGAATGGCTTCGACTCGCTTTCGGTGAGGCTGGTGGCGCGCTGAACAGTGGGGCACGTGCGCTCCGCCGCGTGGACATGGCGACCAAGCGCGGCGACGGCTTTACATCATGCAATCGTGCCAGCACACTCCGCCCCGACATGAGCACGCAAGTTCCCGCTGATTTGAAATATGCCAAGAGCCACGAGTGGTTGCGCGTCGCTGGCGACGTGGCGACCGTGGGCATCACCGACCACGCGCAGCACGAGCTGACGGACATTGTCTTCGTCGAGTTGCCTGCGGTTGGCCGCAAGCTGAAAGCCGGCGAGGCGTGTGCGGTGGTCGAGTCCGTGAAGACGGCCAGCGACATCTATGCTCCCGTGAGCGGCGAAGTCGTCGAGGTTAACAAACCCGTGACGGACGATCCCGGCTTGGTGAACGGTGCCCCCTACACGGGCGGTTGGTTCTTCAAGCTGAAGCTGGCGGAGGCGGCGGAGGTGGGCACGCTGCTCACGCCGGAGGCTTACAAGGCACAGATTGGAGGGTGAGAAGGAGGTGAAGGGTGAAAGTTGAAAGAGGGACGCTGGTTTTCTTTCAACTTACAGCTTTCAACCATCAACTTCCCCGCTTACGCCGACACGATGTTGTTCCGCACCGCGTAGCGCACGAGTTCCCCGACCGAGTGGAAGCGCAGTTTGCGCATGATGTTCGTGCGGTGCGTCTCGACGGTCTTCACGCTGATGTTCAGGACGCTGGCGGCTTCCTTGTTGCTCTTCCCCTCGGCGAGCAGTTGCACGATCTCCTTCTCGCGCGGCGTGAGGCGGCTGCCAATGTCCTCGGCCTCGATCGCCTGCGCGCCTTCCTTGAGCGTGCTGTCGGAGACCATCTGCGAGATGCGTGAGGTGAAGTAGTTCTTGTGCGCGCTGACGGATTTCACGGCGGCGACCAGCTCGCGGCCGGCGTCAGACTTCAGGATGTAACCACGCGCGCCGACCTTGAGCACCTCGGTGGCGATTTGCTCGGACTCGTGGACGGTGAGGATGAGAATCTCCGTGTGCGGCAGGAGCTTCTTGATCTGGCGCGCGGCTTCGAGGCCGTTCAACTCCGGCATCGTCACGTCGAGGATGCAGACCTCCGGCGTCGTGGCCTTGGCCTTCTCGACGGCCTGGCGGCCGGTGGCAGCCTCGGCCACAACCTGCCAGCCGGGCTGGTCGTCGAGGAGCGCCTTCATGCCAGCGCGGACGATGTCGTGGTCATCGGCGATCAGTAGTTTGAGTAGGCTCATAAATGTTGTTCCTCTGGAAGCGGCACCACGACCATCACGGTGGTGCCACGGCTGTTTGAGTTGATTTCCAAGGCTCCGCCAAATTGCCGCACGCGTTCCCACACGCCCGCCACGCCGACGCCCAGCGCGGAGACGTTGCCATGCACTTTTTCCAGCTTCTCCGGAGGAATGCCGGTGCCCTCGTCGCGCACTTCGAGGACGATCTCGCCGGGTTGGCGCGTGAGCTTGATGAAGGCGGTCTTGCTGCCGGAATGCCGGGCCACGTTTGTGAGCGTCTCCTGCACGATGCGGAAGATGGTGACTTCGATGTCGGCGGGCAGGCGCTCGAATTCGGAGGGCGCGTCCACCTCGGTCTTGATGCCGCTGCGCTGGGTGAAGCCGTTGGCCAGCCAGCCAATGGCCGCGAGCAGGCCCGCTTCCTCCAGCAGAGGCGGGTGCAGCAGATAGGAGATGGTGCGGATTTCGCGCGAAGTCTGCTCCGCCATCGCGGCGGTGTCGGCGACGAGGTTGCGCATCTTCGGCGGCGCGTCAGGCATGAGGTTTTCGATGCGGGACAAGTTCACGGCAATGGCGGCGAGGGTCTGGCCGGAGTTGTCATGGAGTTCGCGCGCGATGCGGCGGCGCTCTTGGTCCTGCGCGTGCATCAAGTGGCCGGAAAGCTGGCGGAGCAATTCCTCCTTGCCCTTGCGATCAGCGATCTCGGTTTCGAGCGACGCGTTCGCCTTGGTCAGTTCACCAGTGCGGTCGCGCACGCGGCGTTCCATGTCGGAGAAGGCCCGTTCCAAGATCTTCTCGCGACGCCAGCGCTGGAGCGAGAGCGCGGCCGCGAGCCAGACCATCGCGATGGAGAGAATGCGGTTCGCCATCTCCGCCTCGTGCGGGCCAGTCAGCGGGCCGCGCATGAAGCCGACAACCGAAAGCCCCGTGGCTGCGTAAGCGAAGTAGAGCGCGTGCTGCGTGTTTTGCGACCAGAGCGCCAGCAGCACCGGCGCCACGTAAAACGAGGCGATTGGAAAATCCGCACGCTGGCCGAGATCCAACGCTGCTATCACCATCATGCTCAGGCACGCGGCGGGCACCTGCCAGTTGGCGACGAGCCGCTGAGCGGCGGGCGAGGGCAGGGTGCTGTCGTCAACCGCCGTCGCTGGCCGGTGGGCCGCAGACGATACCGCACTGGCACCGGTGGAAGAGGCGGACGCGGAAGGCGAGTTCATGCGAGCTGACAAGGCAAAACTAGTTCCCACCGCAGGGCGAAGCAAGCCCGGCACGGTAGGGTGATTTGCGGAGTGACAGGGAACCCAAAGATTTGGGGCGGACAAAGATTAGGGCGAATGCGCAAAGCCGGCAGCTCGCCATTGGAATGTCGGCTACTTGTCAGCGCGCGCGGCAGGCGAATCCGCACAGGTGGATTATTTTGCTCTTCAATCTTTGTCCGCCCCGAATCTTTGGGTTTTCCTCCGCGCACCTTCCGGCTATCAAGCGGGCATGAAACTCTCCTCCCTCACCGGCGCGTTGGTCTGCGTCTTCGCGCAGATTGCCCCCGCGCAGGATTACGACCTGCTACTGCGGGGCGGGCGCGTGGCGGACGGAACGGGCAATCCCGCCGTCTTCGCCGACGTGGCGGTGCGCGGCGGGCGCATCGCCGCCGTCGGGCGCGTGACCGGCACGGCGAAGCGCATCGTGGACGTGAAGGGACTCGTGGTCGCGCCCGGCTTCGTGGACACGCACACGCACGCCGAGGGCATCGAGGACCAGCCGCGCGCCGAGAACTTCCTGCGCATGGGCGTGACTACGCTCGTGCTCGGCAACTGCGGCAGCTCGCGCCTGAACCTCGGTGAGTATTTCAAGGAGCTGGAGACCACGAACATCTCGCCCAACGTCTGCTCGCTCATCGGCCACAACACCGTGCGTCGTCAGGCAATGGGCGGCTCCTTCCTCCGCCCGCCGACCGACGCGGAACTGGCAAAGATGAAGGGCTACGTCGAGCAAGGCATGAAGGATGGTGCGGTTGGCCTCGCCACCGGCCTCATCTACCTGCCCGGCACCTTCGCGAAGACGGAGGAGATTGTGGAACTCGCCAAGGTTGCCGGTGCGCACGGCGGCATTTACGCCAGCCACATGAGGAGCGAGGGCGAAAACATCTTCAAGGCGCTCGACGAGCTGTTCCGGATCGCCCGTGAGGGCGGCACGCGCGGCCACATCTCGCACATCAAGCTCTCCGGGAAGACTTATTGGGGCCAGACCGCCAAGGTCTTTGGCGCGATTGAGCAAGCACGCGCCAGCGGCCTAGACATCACGCAGGATCAGTATGTCTATCCCGCCTCCAGCACCGGCCTTTCGCAGCTCATCCCCGACAGCGCGCGCGAAGGCGGTGCGGACAAGTTCCGCGAGCGGATCAGCGATCCGACGCAGAAGCCCGGCATCGTGAAGCAGATGAATGACAGCCTCCGCAAGCAAGGCCGCGACGACTACGCCTACGCTGTCATCGCCAACTACTCGAAGGACAAATCGCTCAACGGCCTAAACGTCGTCGAGGCCGCGAAGAAGAAGCGCGGTAACGACTCGCTCGACGACCAGGTGGAACTGCTGCTGGAGATTGAGAAGAGCGGTGGCGCGTCCGCAGTCTTCCACGGCATGAGCGAGGACGACCTGCGCGAGTTTGCGAAGCACCCGAACACCATGTTCGCCTCCGACAGCGGCGTGCGGAAGTTCGGCGAGGGCGTGCCTCACCCGCGCGGCTACGGCAACAACGCCCGCGTCCTCGGCGAGTATGTGCGCGAGACGAAGCTCCTCCGCCTCGAAGACGCCGTCCGCCGCATGAGTTTCCTCCCGGCGACGACCTTCAAGCTGAAGGACCGCGGCGTCATTCGCGAAGGCGCGTGGGCTGACCTCGTCGTGTTCGACCCCGCGAAGGTCACGGACAAGGCCACGTTCAAGGAGCCCCACCAATACGCCACCGGCTTCAAGCTCGTGGCCGTCAACGGAGTCGTGGTGGTCGCGGACGACAAGCACCTCGGCACGCGGCCGGGCAAAGTGATTCGGATGAACCAGCCGTAAGGGGGACAGTCCTGTCTCCCAGTTCAGGAGCGCAACGGTGAGATGGGGGGACGAGAGTGTCCCCCTTACGGCGCTGTCCTACTCCGTCTGCGACTCCCGCGCCTGAACGCGCGCGCCGCGCCGGAGCCAGGCGGTGGCGTCCGGCGGCTTGGGCTGGAACGGGTCGAGCAGGTGCAGTGAGTCCGTGCCTTCGGCGTCAATGACCTCCCAGTCCACGAAGAAGCGGAAGGACTCTTTCTCCAGCGCGTGCATGAGGCTGGAGCGGGCCGCGGCGCGGGTGTCGGCGGGCGGCGTGAGCAGGGCGGCGTGCTGTTCCTCGTGTGAAATAACCCACGGCTCCGGTGTGCGTGCGAGCGGCCAGGCGAGGTTGCGCGCGGGGTCCACGGCGTGAAACTCCAAGTCCTGTGCGCGGAGCCACGGGTCGGTCCACGGGAGTTTTTCCTGCGCGAGGAACTGCGTGTAGAGCCACCGCTTCGTCACCCAGTCCACGGTGCCCACGAGGTTCTCCACGTTCGTTTCCAAGTCCGTCAACACGCCGTCCCAGATGCCGAGCAGCGCGTCTGTCTCCGCGTCGCGCCCGTGAAACTCCTTCTGCGCGGCGACGTAGAACCTCCGCAGCACCTCGACCGCCGGCACTTCCAACCCGTCCGCCAGCGTCACGCGCCACGGGCCGTCAGGCTGGTGCGACAGCACGCGGAAGGCATACACTGCATCGGCCAGTGCGACTTGCGGCAGCTTGTCTATCTCCAGCAGGTCCAGCACGAGCGACGCGGTGCCACACTTGAGCGCGAGCGTGGCGGGCAGCACGCTGGTGTCGCCGTGGAGCAGGTGCAGGCGGCGGAACTTGCGCGGGTCGGCGAGCGGCTCGTCGCGCGTGTTGATGATGGCGCGGTTAAACTGCACCCACTCGAAGAGGTCGTTGTTGATGTAATCCGCGCGCTGGCTGATTTGGAAATCGCTCTCGGCGGTGAGCTTGACGATGTCGCCGCGCGACTCCGCGCCCGGCGACGCCCGCACGCGGCCCGCACCGGTGTAGAGCACGCGCAACGTGAGAAAGGCGAGCAGCGACTGGACATTTGCCTCGTTGAGCGGCGCGCCCCGGCGGACGAGGTAGTTCTCGTGGCAGCCGAAGGTCGCGCCCGAGTAATAGTCCACGTTGTTGCGCACGAAGCCGACGCGGTCCGCGAGGCCGAGGTCGTGCGTGGCGGCGGTGAGCATGGCGTCGCCCGCGCGGTCGAAGCGCAGCAGGTCGCGGAGGGACAGGCACTCGGGCGTGCAGATTTCGAGGTGGCCCATGTCCACGTAACAGCGCCCGCCGTTGAAAAGGAAGCCGCCGTTGCCCGCCGGTTCGTCCCAGTCCCGCTGGTGCATGTCCGCGAGGCCGAAGCGGTTTTTCTCGAAAATCCAATTGCGCACGCGCGCGACGGCGGCGGGCGGCCCGGCGGGGTCGCTGCTCAGGCACCCGTATTCTGTTTCAAGGCCGACGATGCGGTTCATGGCTGGCTCAACGATACACGTCCCGGCAGTTTCCCAGCGTGAAAAGGTGAAGAAGGTTCCGCGCCACGTCGAGCTCTCACGCCGCATGGCAGAGTGCAAGTCTGCGCCTGTGCTTGTCCATCTCGACTTCGGAGTTCAGGTCGAATGGCTGACGAGGCCGCGAGCGGTGCGGCCTTGCCATAGCCAAAGAAAAACGGCGGACTGTTGCCAGTCCGCCGTTCGTGTGAGTGGGGTTGCGCTTTAGACTTTCGGAGCTTCGTCAGCAGCAGGAGCGGCCGGAGCGGCTTCGCCGCCGCCTTGTTCCTTCTCGCGCTCTTCCATCGCGGCCTTGCGGGAGAAGCGGACGCGTCCGCGCTCGTCGGTGCCGATGCACTTGACCCAGATGTCGTCGCCGACCTTGACGATGTCCTCGACCTGCTTCACGCGGAAGTTGGCGAGTTCGCTGACGTGCACGAGGCCTTCGGACTCGGGCATGTATTCCACGAAGCAACCGAAGTCTTTAATCGAAACGACCTTGGCGCGATAGACCTTGCCGTCCTCGGCAGGGGTAACGGGTTCCTTGCGACCGGGCTTCTCACGGCGTTCGCCGCCGCGTTCGCCACGACCACCGCGTTCACCGCGCTCGCCACGGCCACCGCGTTCGCCACGGGCACCACGCTCGCTGCGCTCGGAGCGTTCGCCACCGCTGCTTTCGCCGCCGCCTTCAGCGGGGGCTTCGGAGGGGGCGCTGTCGCCGCCTTCGCTGGGGATGGCTTCGCCACGGTCTTCCATCGCGGCCTTGCGGGAGAGGCGCACGCGGCCCTTCTCGTCCACGCCGAGGCACTTGACGTGAATCTCGTCGCCCATCTTGACGACGTCTTCGGTGTTGTTGACGCGCTTGTTGGACAGCTCGCTGATGTGGACCAAGCCGTCCTTGCCGGGGAGGAATTCAACGAAGGCGCCGAACTCCTTGATGGTGACAACGCGGCCTTTGTAGATCTTGCCGATCTCGGCCTCGGCGGTCATGCCCTCGATGGACTCGCGGGCGATCTTCATGCCGTCCTCGCTGATCGAGTAGATGTGCACGGTGCCGTCGTCCTCGATGTTGATCTCGCAGCCGGACTCCTCGACGAGGCGCTTGATGTTCTTGCCGCCGGGTCCGATGAGAGCGCCGATCTTCTCGGGGTTGATCTTCACGGTCACGATGCGCGGGGCATACTTGTTCAGCTCCTTGCGGGACTCGGGGATGACCGCGAGCATGGAGTCAAGGATGGCCAGGCGCGCAATGCGGGCCTTCTCCAACGACTCGGCCAGAATCTTGTGCGGGAGGCCGCGGAGCTTGAGGTCGAGCTGGAAGCCCGTGATGCCAGCAGTGGTGCCGGCGAACTTGCAGTCCATGTCGCCGAACGCGTCTTCCCAGCCGATGATGTCGGTGAGGAGGCGGTAGTCGCTGATGACATCGTTGTCATCGGTCTCGGAGCAGAGGCCGACGCTGATGCCGGCGACCGGGCGGGTGATGGGCACACCGGCGTCCATGAGCGCCAGGGTGCCGGCGCAGACGGAGGCCATGGAGGTGGAGCCGTTCGACTCCATGATCTCAGCCGTGACGCGGATGGCGTAGGGGAACTTGTCGAAGGGAATCACCGGCTCCAGCGAGCGCTCGGCGAGCGCACCGTGGCCGATCTCGCGGCGACCGGGGCCCATGATGCGGCCCGTCTCACCGACTGAGAAGTTCGGGAAGTTGTAGTGCAGCAGGAACTGCTTCTTGGTCTGGCCGCCGGTCCAGGCGTCGAATGACTGTGCGTCCTCCGTGGTGCCGAGGGTGGCGAGGGCCATCGCCTGCGTCTCGCCGCGGCAGAACACGGCGGAACCGTGCGCGCGGGGCAACATGCCGACTTCGCTGCTCAAAGCGCGCAGGTCATCGCAGCCGCGACCGTCGAGGCGCTTGCCCGTGGTCATGATCATCTCGCGGGCGGCTTCCTTCTGGATGTAGTAGAAGGCTTGAGAGATAGTGAACTTGGTCACCTTCTCCGCGCCGTATTTCTCGACGAGCTTCACGCCGATCTCGTCCTGAATGGCCTTGCACGCGGCTTCACGGGCGAGCTTGCCGGGGGTGAGCAGCGCGGTGGCGATGCGGGAACCGGCGAGCTTCTTGGCGTCCTTGAGGACTTCGTCGGGGACAAGGATGAGCGTGATGTCGCGCTTCTTCTTGCCGACCTTCGCGGCGAGTTCCTTCTGCGCGACGATGAGCGGCTGGCAGGCTTCGTGGGCGAAGCGCAGGGCGTCGTTCAAGTCCGCCTCGGTGATCTCGTCAGCGCCGCCTTCGATCATCACCACGTCTTTTTCGTTGCCGACATAGACGAGGTCGAGATCGCTCTCGGCCATCTGGGAGTGCGTGGGGTTGGCGATGAACTCACCACCGACGCGACCGACGCGCACCGCGCCGAGCGGCCCGGCGAAGGGAATGTCGCTGACCATTAAGGCCGCGCTCGCGCCGAGGATGCTGAGGATGTCGGGGTCGTTCTCGCCGTCCGCGCTGAGGAGGAGGGACTGGACTTGGACTTCGTTGAACCAGCCCTTGGGGAACAGCGGTCGGATGGGCCGGTCCGTGAGGCGCATGGTGAGAATTTCCTTCTCGGTGGGGCGGCCTTCGCGCTTGAAGTAGCTGCCGGGGAACTTGCCGCAAGCAGCGGCCTTCTCGCGGTAGTCCACGGTGAGCGGGAAGAACTCCTGCCCGTCCTTGGCCTTCACGGCGGCGACGGCGGCGGTGAGGATGATCGTCTCGCCGAACTGGACGATGACGGCTCCGTCGGCTTGCTTCGCGATTTTGCCGGACTCTATGGAAAGAGTTTGCCCTCCGACTTGGGCGGTGACTTTGGCTGACATGTTTCTTACTGGTGTTTCAGCCCGTTCACCGGGAGGAACTTCAGTGAGCAACCGCAGGGGCGGGTGCTGAATGAAATTTCCCCATGGTGACGGGCCGGTTTCTTAGCGGCGGGATGGGTGGTGTCGAAGCCGGGCGTCGCCGCAAAGGCCGCCCGGCCTCGAAAGTGAAAAGCCCCGCGGCTACTTGCGGAGCTTGAGCTTCTTGGTGATGCCCAGGTAACGGCTGTTGTCCGTTTTCTGGAGGTAATTGAGCAACCGGCGGCGCTGGCTGACCATGATGAGCAGCCCGCGACGGGAGCTGTGGTCCTTGTTGTTGCCCTGAAGGTGGCCGGTCAGGTGATTGATGCGCTCCGTGAGCAGGGCGATTTGAACATCGGCGGAACCGGTGTCCTTCGCGTGGAGCTGGTGGTCCGTGAGGATTTTCTTCTTAGTCTGTGCTTCCATACTTTCGTTTTTCGATAATGAAGGCCGAAGCGTAGGAGGCTGCATGGTTGGTGTAAAGGGATTTTCGCGTTGCCTGCGGACAGTTGCGCCCTAAACTTCAGAATCGTGAGCCGTTATCACCCATGAACCCCTTCGCCCTCGACCCGGAAAGCATCCTTGGCCGCGTGGCGCAGGCCGCTGTGCCGCCGCGTGTGCCGACCCTGCGCCAGAGCCTGTTCATCGGCGGCGTGGGCTTCGGGCTGGTGGGGCTGGCGGCATTTGCGGTGTGGGCGGTCGGCGGCAAAACGCTCACCCGGGCCGTCGGCGAACCGGGCCTCTACGCCGTGTGCGCGCTGGTGTTCATCGGGCTTGCGGGAGCCGTCTTCGGGCAGCTCGTTATCGGGCCGGGCGGAACGAAGCGGATTTACGGGCTGTTCACGCTGGCGTTCGTCATTTACTCGGTCGCGTGGTGTGCGGCGTGGTTTGGGCTGAGAGGCACGCTCGCGGCGGAAGTGGCGGGCGCGGTGCTGGGTTCGGCGGCCATGGCGGGCGTGATGGCTTGGGGCTTCAGCGCAGGACGAGAAATTCTGCGCGTGGCGGCAGTGCTCGTCCTGCTCAACGCCCTGGGCTACTTCCTCGGCGAAATCTGGTGGCGCTGGCTGCCCGGCGAGGGCGGCGCGCAATTGTTCGGCAGCCTGCTAAACCGCCCGCAGCGCGCCATGCTTGCGATGCTGGGCTGGGGCGCGGCCTACGGCGCATTCTTCGGTGCAGGCGTGGGCTACGTGATTTTCCAGTGCCAGTGCGAGGTGCGCTCGCGGCTGCGGACGGGCATCCCGCTAAAGACCGGTGGTTGAACCTCCTTCCCGGCTCCTGCTCCTGATCTTGACCCTGATCCTGCTCCCTCTGCCCCTTCGTTGGTGCGGAGCAGGATCAGGATCAAGATTAGGATTACGAGCAGGGGAAGATGGAAACGCCGTTTGACACCCCCGCAGCCGGGCCGTATATGTCCCGCCGCCTGTTGCTAAACCCAAAACTCGAAAAAAACTATGCCCATCGCAGTCGGAACCAAAGCCCCTGATTTCTCACTCAAGTCCAAGAACGCCACTGGCGTCAGCGACGTGAAACTCTCCGCCAATCTCGGCACGAAGAACACAGTCATCCTCTTCTTCCCGCTCGCCTTCACCGGCGTCTGCACCACCGAGATGTGCGACATCACCGCCGGCCTCTCAGCCTACACCGGCCTCAACGCCGACGTCATCGCCATCAGCGTGGACAGCCCCTTCGCTCAGGAAGCCTGGGCGCAGAAGGAAAAGATCAGCATCACCATCGCCAGCGACCTCAACAAGAAAACCGCCGCCGACTACGGGGTGTTGCTCCCCGACCTCGCTGGCTTCGGGGCCGTCAGCGCACGTGCCGCCTTCGTCGTGGACAAGGCCGGCGTCGTTCAATACAGCGAGCAGACCGCAACCGTGAAGGACCTGCCCAACTTCGCCGCCGTGAAGGACTGCCTCGCCAAGCTCCAGTAACCCGCGCCGGCCCCGTGCCGTCCAAGTCACCCCTATGAAAACCTTTTCCCTCCTCTGCTCCACCGTTGCCGGGCTCGCCCTCACCGGCCTGACCGCCACCGCCGCCGACCTCAAGGCCGGCGACGCCGCTCCCAACTTCAAACTCCAAGGCAGCGACGGCAAGACCTACAGCCTCGCCGACTTCAAGGGCAAGAAAGCCCTCGTCATCGCGTGGTTCCCGAAAGCCTTCACCGGCGGCTGCACTGCTGAGTGCAAGCACCTCAAGGCCGAGGGCGCGGCCTTGAAGAAGTTCGACGCGGCCTACTTCACCGCCAGCGTGGACTCGCACGAGGGCGAGAAGGGCAACGCAGCCTTCGCCAAGTCCCTCGACCTCGACTACGCCATCCTCAGCGATCCTAAGAAGGAATTCGCCGGAGCCCTCGGCGTCCTCAACGAGCGAGGCATGGCGGCGCGCTGGACCTACTACATCGGCAAGGACGGCAAAATCCTGTTTGTGGACAAGGCTGTGAAGCCAGCCAGTGCCGCCACAGACATCGCCGCCAAGCTCAAGGAACTCGGCGTGGCGGAAAAGAAGTAATCCGCCCCAACGAATCTCGACATCCCCGCCCTCGCGAGAGGGCGGGGATTTTTTGTTGGAGCGCCGGCCTTCGACTTCGCGATGGGTGATGACTTGGTTCACGCGATTCACCCGGGCTGGACTCGCCCTCTATCGCTGCTTAACCTCCACCTCCATGCGTTCTGAATCACTGTCCTTCCTCACCAAGCTGGTCAACACGCCCAGTCCGTCGGGCCACGAGGCGCGCGGGCAGCGCGTCTGGCTCGATTACGTGAAGGAGTTTGCGGACGAGACGTTTTCCGATGCTTACGGCAACTGCGTGGCCGTGCTGAACAAGGGCGGCGGGCCGCGCTTGATGCTCGCGGCGCATGCGGATGAGATTTCGCTGGTGGTGAACTTCATTGATGACAACGGCTTCATCTGGGTGCGCAAGCTCGGCGGGGTGGACGCCATCGTGGCCAAGGCGCAGCGCGTGGTCGTGCATTCGCGCAAGGGGCCGGTGAAGGGCGTGATCGGCAACGTCGCGCCGCATCTCATGAAGCTGGAGAAGGAGCGCAAGGTGCCGGAGATCGCGGACCTGTTCATAGACATCGGTGCGGCGAACAAGGCGGATGCGCAGTCTCTCGTGCGCGTGGGCGACCCGATCACGATGACGAACGAGTTCGAGCATCTGCGCGGGGAGCTCGCGGTGGCGCGGGCGTTTGACAACCGCATCGGGACGTTCGCGGTGGCAGAGGCGTTGCGGCTGTTGCGTCCGCAGAGGAAGCGGCTCAAGGCGGAGATTTGCTTCGTCTCCAACATCATGGAGGAGGTCGGACTGCTGGGCGCGAAGCAGATTGCTTACACGCTCAAGCCCGATGTGGCTCTGGTGGTGGACGTGACCCACGCGACGGATTACCCGACGGTGAGCAAGCAGCTCCACGGGGACATCAAGCTCGGCGGCGGGCCGGCGGTGACGCACGGGGTGTGCAATCACCCGGCGGTCGTGGAACGGCTGGAGCAGGTCGCGGCGCAGCTCAAGATTTCGCTCCAACACGAGGCGACGAGTGCGACGAGCGGCACGGACACGGACGCAATTTTCTGGACGCGCGGAGGCATCGCGAGCGGGCTGATCAGTTTGCCGAACCGTTACATGCACTCGCCGGTGGAAATGGTGAACCTTCGCGACCTGGAGCAAATCCCCGAGCTGATGGCGGGCTTCGCGATGTCGTTGAAACACGGCGAGGAGTTCAAGGTGCGGATTTAGGCCCGCGCCGCATCCAATAGGGATGACCTGCGGTCGTCCTCGTTAATCCATTCGTCCTCCGAGACGGCTCGCAGCGACGGCCTTGCCGGGTTCCCGCTGGCCCCTGTGACATTTCTCTGACTTGAACCTCTCCTTCGCCGAGCCTTCCTTCCCGTTGATGACGCGCCGGGGAGTGCCGGCACGCCGAAGCGGAGAATTGCCTGCGGGAGGATGGTAGGGCCGTCCTGTGGACGGCCTTGTTCCTCCACTTAAACCCGAATTCCGAAGCTGGCGCTCCGAAGGAGCATCACAAACCAGCCCGGGGCAACGCCCCGGGTTGTGCGGCACGAGGCGCGGAGCCCTGAAAGGGCGGCACAAAATGTTTCGCCCCTTCAGGGCTGTGCTGCTTCCGTTCCGCTACCCGGGGCGTTGCCCCGGGCTGTCATGTCTGAGGCTTTCAGCCTCGACTTCGAAGTTCGGCTTAAAGCGAGGTCTCGCGCAGTGCGGCCCTGCCAAGGTTCGGCAAGGGCAGGGGAAAGGTGCCTTCATGGTAGGAAACGAGGTGACGAGTCTCAGACTTGCGGCGGGCAAGAAAAGTTTGAGCCTTCTCACGTCGGCTCCTACGCAGGCGGGTTTGCTTTCGCGGCGGGGTTGCCGTATTTCTCCGCGCGCATGACGGAACCCGTGGTGAGCATCCGCAACCTCTCGAAGGTGTATCAACAGGGCGACATCCAGGTGACGGCGCTCAATGGCGTGTCGCTGGACATCGGGGCAGGGGAGTTCCTCGCGCTGATGGGGCCGTCGGGGTCGGGGACGTCCACGTTGCTGCACATCATCGCGGGGGTGGACCGTCCGACAGGCGGGCAATGTCTCGTGCAAGGTGTGGACGTGGGCCAGCTCGACGAGTCGGGGCTGGCGGACTGGCGCAACCAGAACGTGGGGTTTGTGTTCCAGTCGTTCAACCTGATCCCGGTGCTGACGGCGTTTGAGAATGTGGAGTTGCCGCTCTTGCTGACGCAGCTGGGCGGTCGCGAGCGGAAGCGGCTGGCAACGACGGCGCTTGATCTCGTGGGGCTTGGCGACCGTTCGCACCATTTGCCGAGGCAGTTGTCGGGCGGGCAGGAGCAGCGGGTGGCCATCGCGCGCGCTGGTGACGGACCCGAGGTTGATCGTGGCGGATGAGCCCACGGGCAACCTGGACGCGCACTCCGCGCAGGAGGTGCTGGGGATTTTGCAGGCGTTGAGTCGCAGCGCCGGCAAGACGGTGATCATGGTGACCCACGATCCGAAGGCGGCCGCGTTTGGGTCGCGCTCGGTGCATCTGGAGAAGGGCGAGCTGACGGACTGACGGGAAATAATTTTGCCACGGATGAACACAGTTGGACACAGATGGGGCAGGGCAGGGTGGGGGAGGAGGATTTTTCCAGCGTGAGCATTCCGGGCTTCATTGTGAAGAATGCGTTGCGTAACAAACGGCGCGCGCTGCTGTCGCTGATGAGCGTCGCTGTGAGCCTGTTCCTGCTGGTGATGCTGCAAGTGGTGGTGCGCGAGATGACGGTGCCGCCGGAGGACATCGGGGCGGCGTTGCGGGTGATCGTGCGCAACAAGATTTCGCTGGCGAACCTGCTGCCGTCGCGACAGCGGCAGGTGATGGAGCGGATTCCGGGTGTCGAGGCGGCGACGCCGTTCACGTTCTTCGGCGGGCAGTTCCGCGATGAGAAGTTCATGACGTTCGCGCAGTTCGCGCTGGATCCGGTGACAATGCCCGCGCTGGTGGCTGAGATGAAGACGCCGATGGACCAGCATGATGCATGGGTGAAGAACGTGCGCGGGTGCATCGTGGGCAAGATCACCGCCGAGAAATACGGGATGAAGCTCGGCGACCGGCTGCCGTTCACCGGGACCATCTGGCCGTGTGACTTGGAGTTGACGGTGATGGGGTTTTACGAGGGGACAATTGATGACCGGAATGTTTTCTTTCACCACAAGTATCTGGACGAGGCCTCCGGCAGCCTGGGCCAGGTCGGGACGTGGTGGGTCAAGGTGCGCAGCATCGAGGAGATGACGACAGTCGTTGAGGCGATCAACAAGGCGTTCGAAAACACGTCCGCCGAGGTGCGCGCCGAGACGGAGCGGGCGTTCCAGATGAGCATGGTGTCCATGTGGGGCAACATCAAAATCCTCATCGGCTCGATCTCGACGGTCGTGGTCTTCACGCTGGTGTTGGTGTCCGCCAGCACCATGAGCATGGCGATCCGCGAGCGCTTCCGTGAACTGGCCGTTCTGAAGGCGTTGGGGTTTCAGCGCTGGGAGTTGTTCGGGTTCATCTTGGCGGAGAGTTTCGGCTTGGCGTTTCTTGGAGCTGTCTTGGGCGTGGGTGGTTCTTGGTGGTTGTTTAACCACGGCGTGGACATCTCAAAGGCAACCAACGGAATCTTTGTGACGTTTGAGGTCACGCCCCGGATAGTCGGCGTTAGCTCACTAGTGGCGGCAGGGCTAGGGTTGGTTTCGAGCCTGGCCCCAGCACTGGCTGCGGCGAAGATGAGCGTGGTGGAAGGGCTAAAGACCTTGGATTAATGGACAAAGTTCCCTGAAACGGGAAACTTTGTAGTAAACATAACCCACATTGGAAATCATGTTTGCAGGCTTGCCAAAGGCCTTTGAGAGTTCTTTAACGATGTGACCAGCCGAACCGGCCCGGGCGCTCGCCTTGGCTCAGGAATGGCCAGTAAACAAAGGCGGACTTGCCGATGACGTTCTCCTGTGGGAAATCACCCCAGTCGCGTGAGTCGAGGCTGTTCATGGTATTGTCACCCATGACGATGTAGTGCTTGGGGCGGACGGCGAACTCCTGCCGCTCGTCCTCGAAGATTCGCGCGAGCGAGCGGTTAAACCTCCTCGCGACCACCTCATTCACATGGCCGGAGAACTTGCTGTCCTCAGGCGGGCCGGTGAGGTGATAGACGTTTTCGAACCGTGGCGTGCTTGAATCGAGACGACGGTCGTTGATGCGCAGATGCCGATCGTCGCCAATGCGGACCCGCTCGTCGCCGAGGGCGACCATCCGTTTGATGTAGAACTGGTCCTGAGGGAGGCTCCGGATGCCCTTCGTCTCAAACACAATGATTTCGCCTCGCTCGGGGCGACGGAAGTTGTAGGCCAGCCGGTCAACGAACAGATGGTCACCGCTGATGACCCTGACCTTGAGGATGTCCTCGCCCTTGCGAAAACGTTGGCCCTGTTGAATCCCCGAACGGTTCACGGTGGTGCCAAAGAACGTTCCGAACAACTGGTCCGGCGGAAACCAGACGGTGTAAACCTTCTGCCCAACCCGAAAGCGCTGGCGTTGGAAAAACGGGAAACGCTTGAGCGCGGGGATGGGGAACTGCGCCGGTTCCACCGCCTCCAATTCGCCGTCTTCCTCGCAGACGATGTGGTAGTAAGTGGTCCCCCGAAACCACGAGTCCACGAACGCGTTGAGGCCCGTGGGAAACTTGACCTCAGGCTCGTTCCGAAAGCTCTTGTCCGTGATGCCGTAGAGCGTCGGCTGCATCGAGCCGGTGGGGATCTTGAACGGCTGAAGGAAGAAGGTGCGGATCGCCATGGCCACCGCGATGGCCACGAGCACCACCTCCACGTTTTCGCGCCAGCTCGCATGAGGGTGCGGCTTGAGCCATTTGTTGGCAACCGCCTCCGTGTTCGTCATCTCCGCCTGCAACGCCTTCTTGTCCGCCTTGGCCACGACCGCTGCGCGCAGTTTCGCACAGGCTTCCTCAATCGCCTGGATGCCCTCGGGCGTGAGCAAGTCGCGCTGCGCCGCGACCAGGTTCAGCACATGCTTCCGCAAGTCGCAGGCCTGCCGCACCGTGCCGGAGAGGAACCATTGGAGCAGGATGCTCACGGGCGGCTGCCCTCCCCTGCCCCATCGCGTGCTGCGTGTTTCGTGCTGCGTGTTGAAGACGGGACTCGGACGTCTTTGGCCCACACGCAACACGCAACACGCAACACGTTAAGCCCTTGATTGGTCACGCTTTAGTTCCTCGATCACGTCTTCAGCACCTCGATGAACGCCTCCTGCGGGATGTTCACCGTGCCGAACATCTTCATGCGCTTTTTGCCTTCCTTTTGCTTTTCAAGAAGTTTGCGTTTGCGGCTTACGTCGCCACCGTAACATTTTGAAAGAACATCTTTACGGAAGGCTTTGATGGTTTCGCGGGCGATGATCTTGCCGCCGATGGCGGTTTGACGCGGGATTTCGAACATGTGGCGGGGTATCTGTTCTTTGAGGCGTTTGAGCAGGCCGCGGCCGCGTTGTTCTGCGCGGTCGCGGTGGACGATGCAGGCGAGTGCTTCGACTGGGTCGCCGTTGATTAGGATGTCCATCTTGACAAGGTTGTCAGCGCGGTAGGCAATAACCTCGTAATCCATAGTTCCGTAGCCGGAGGTGAGGCTCTTCATTTTGTCGAAGTAGTCGTAGATGATTTCGGCGAGCGGGATCTCGAACTGGATCATGTCGCGCGAGGCAGAGACGAACTGCTGGGCTTTGAACGTGCCGCGGCGGTCGAGCGTGAGCTTCATCACATCGCCGATGTATTCCTTGGGGATCATGATGTCGAGTTTGCAGATCGGCTCGCGGATTTCTTCGACGATTCCCATGTCGGGGAGGTCGCCGGGGTTGTGCACTTCGAGGAGCTGCATGCCGGGGCCGGGCGCGACGTAGTGAAGCGCGTTGGGATCGACGGGGCGGACGACCTGGCTGTTTGCGCCGGTGATTGTCGAGCCGGTGCGAACGACGACTTGGTAAGACACAGTTGGCGCGGTCTGGACGATTTGCACATGGCCTTCGCGCTCGAGGCGTTCCTGCACGATGTCCATGTGAAG
>SXTU01000115.1 GCA_005791875.1 Verrucomicrobiales bacterium | reverse complement strand
TCGTCGTTCGCAAACGCGCAGCCGGCGTCACCCATCACTTCGCGCGTGGCAGGAATGGCCGAGAAGACCGGGCTGGCGCCGGCCAGCGCCGCTTCGACGGGCGGCATCCCAAAGCCCTCGTATTCGGAAAAGAACACCAGTGCCCGCGCGTTCGCGAGCAGGCGGCGGTAATCCGTTTCGGGCAATCTCCCCCGCTGGTGCCAGTTCGGACAATTGGGCAAGGTCAACCCCGCTGGCAGCCCGCCCACCCAATTCACTTTGTCAGCAAAGCCGCTCTCCCGGTGCCAGCGCACGAGCCATTCTGCGGCGAGCGCGGTGCGTTTGTGTGGAAAGGGGCTGGCCAGCACGACGATCCCGCGCCGCTCGGCAACCGGCGCGGGCGCGGGCCGCTCGAAACCGATGCCCGCGACCACCGCGCGCGGCGGCGGCAGCCCAGCCTGCGTGGCCAGCCGCCGAACCTCTTGCGCGGTGAACTCCGTGTTCGTGAAGACGACCCGCGCGCGCTGAAGGGAAGCCCGCAGCGCACGGCGGAAATAGGTTTGCTCCAGTGCGGCCACTGCGTCGGGATGGGCGCGCTGATAGAAGTCGTGCATCGCGTCATGGACATAGACCGCGAGCTTCAGCGGCGGCTGCCGCAGGAAGGAGGCGAAGCCCTTGGGCAGCAGCAGCCAGTCGTTGCCGGTGCGCCGGGCGGCGGAATAGACCCCCCACTGATCCCACCACAGCCGTGCCACCCGGCCGCGCACGGCCAACTCGTGGCGTTCGTATTTCACGACGTCAGGCCAGGCGGGCGAGCCGGCCAGCGTTGCGTTGGTGAGGACGGTCAGCCGGCTGAACTGACCTCCTTCCGCGAGCCAGCGCGTGAGGCCAAGCGAGAGGTTGAAGATGCCCACCGACTTCGTGCGGGCGAAGTCTTGGTCCGCCAGCGACACAGTCATGCTGAGGGTGGGGGAGGACATGGCTGGCTTCACCACTTCCACCAGAAAGTCGGGCGCGCCACATGGCGCTCCACGCGCCGGTCTGGGCTGGCGAGCGTGTAGATTCGGAAATCAAAAGGGCGTTGGAAATAGACTCCGCCCGCGAGGCGGCGCAGCCAGTGGTGCAGCAGGACAAGCCAGCGGAGCCGACGCGCGAGCGCGGGCGCTCCTGCTGCGATGCGCTGCGTCTCCTCCTTCATGCGCTGGGTGCGGCTGAGGTTGCCGCCGGTGTGCGTGAAGACGGAGGTGTTGCATCCGATCACGCCGAACTTCACCCCCGCCCGCATCAGCCGCAGCATCCACTCGGCGTCCCCGGCGCAGCGGTATTCCGTGTTGAAGAGATGCCCGGCCTCGACGACGCGACGGCGGAAGAACGTCGCCGCCGTCAGCGTGGTCAGGTGCGCCACCTGCGTGTGCCAGGGCAGCGGCGTGAGCGTCTTTCGCTGGCAGAGGAACTCCCCGGCTTCATCCACGATCAGCGTGTAGCCAAACGCCACGTCCACATCGGCATGAGTGTCGAAGTAAGCCGCCGCCGCCGCGAGCGCGCCGGGGAGGTATTGCTCGTCGCAATTCAAGTAGGCCAGCACGTCGCCAGTCGCGCGGCGGAGACCGCGATTGATCGCGTCATACATCCCGTCATCCGTCTCGACGAACGCCCGCACGCGCGCGTCGGTCGTCAGCCAGTCCAGCGTGCCGTCCTTGGAGCCTGCGTCCTGCACGATGTGCTCAAGCTCGACGCCTTGATCCGCCACCGATGCCACACAGAGCCGGAGCCACTGCGACTGCCCGAAGCTCGGCGTCACGATGGAGAAGAGCATGGGTCAGGCGGGTTTTGCCGGCGGCGCGGTGGGGGTCGTGGTGGTGGCGTCGGCGCGGTGCTGTCCGTCCCCGTTGAGCGCCACGCTGATGCCGACGATGCCGGCGAAGTGCGCCAGGTCAGAGGCGAAGTCCCCGAACACACCAAAGAAAAAGACCACGCGGCAGAGGAAGTAGGCGTAGAGGAACGTGTTGATGCGGCGCAGCTCCGGGGGCCCGCGCTGGAAGTTGGAGCGCAGCACGCGCCAACTGGCGAACAGGAATCCGACAAATGCCAGAGTCCCTGGTAGCCCGAAGCCGATGAGCAGCGAGAGCGGCCCGCTGTGGAAGTCGCCCGCGATCATCGCCGTCTCGTAGTTCTGGATGAAGCCGCGCCGAAGTGACTCCTGGGCGAAGTAGAGGTCCATCGGGTCCAGCGCGTAGCCCTTGCCCAACACGAGATAGTTCGGCACTTGCAACCACAGGAGCCGCCACATTTGAAAACGCCAGTCGGAGGAAGCCTCCGCGTCGTGCCGCGCCTGCGGGTCCACGTCTAGCGGGAGGAAGCTCAGGCTGCGCTGCACCGTGAGAGGCATTTGCCGTGTGAAGGGAATGGCCACGATCGCCGCCACCGCCAGCGCCGCCGCCAGCACGATCACGAGCTTGGTGCGCCACAACCCCTCCAGCCAAAACTGGAAAATGAAGAGCAACCCATACAAGCCCAGCAACGACCGGAACCCC
>SXTU01000114.1 GCA_005791875.1 Verrucomicrobiales bacterium | reverse complement strand
CGAACTTCGCGGTGAGCCAATCGCGGAACGGCGTGCGATTGCGAGTCGAGTCGCCGCCGGGCGGATTGCGACCGAAGAGGACGAGGTCCCACAGGCCGGCTTGATGCGGGGCGAAACGCGGGTCGTCGAGTAACTTGGCGACGAGCTTCTCGCGCTTGAGCGAATCCGCGTCGTCGAGAAACGCCCGCGCCTCGTCCGCCGTCGGGATGGTGCCGAGCAAGTCGAGATGCACACGGCGCAGGAACGTGGCGTCGTCAGCCTTCGCTGCGGGCTTGAGATTCTCCTTCTGCCACGCGGCCCGCACCTGCGCGTCAACCACCTGCCGGAGCGACGTGTCTGCGGCGGACGCAGAGGGTCCGCCCCAGGCGAAAAGCGCGAGACTCACCGCCAGCAAGCGGATGCTGGCCAAGGGTAGCCTGCGGTGGTGAGCGGAGACTGGCATTGGAATCCCTGACGTGGCGGCAGCCCCTCTGATTCGTCGTCGCTGGGGCTGGACGAGCCGGGGTCGTGGCTTTACTTCACCCGTGCGCGTTCCTATTGTGCCGCAGCTTGCACGCGCGATGAGTTCACCCTCCCAGTGGTTTCGCCCGCCGGTCGGTTTCGGCGGCCTGTTCGCCCTCTGGCTGGTTCTTGCCGGCTTGCCTGCGCGGGCGGCGACCTTCTGCATCAACTACTCCGCCACGCCCGAGGTCGCGGCGTTGCGCGACTACGATTTCTCCATCCTCAGCCCCGAGGCGCGCGTGGACGCGGCGGAATTGAAGCGGCTCGGCCACGCCACCTACGCATATCTTAGCGTTGTGGAAGTGGGGCAGGACGCACCGTATCGCGCCGAGGTCGCGGCGCGGCAGATCGCGCTGCTCGGCAAAAACGACGTCTGGCTGGGCGACTTCGCCGACGTCTCGCAGCCGGCGTGGGCGGACTTCGTGGTGAACACGCTGGCCGCGCGCGCGGCGCAGAAGGGCTTCGGCGGCTTCTTCCTCGACACGGCAGATAGCGTCGAGTTGCTGGAGAAGCAGTTTCCGCTGCGCGGCTCGGCGTTCCGCGACGGGATGGTGAAACTCATCACGGCGCTAAAGGCGAAGTTCCCGGAGCACAAGGTCATCCTCAACCGCGGCTTCCCGATGCTGGCTCGCCTCTCCGGCAGTGTGGACGGCGTGCTCGCCGAGTCGCTCTTCCGCAAATACGACTTCACGCAGAAGCGCTACCTGCCGGTGGATGCGGCGGGCACGCAATGGCTGCTCAACATCCTGCGCACCGTGAGCACCGCCGGCCTGCCCGTCTATGTCGTGGATTACGTGGACGCGCACGATGTGCAACTCGCCGAGGATGTTGCACGGCGGATTTCCGGCGTGGGCTTCGTGCCGTTCATCAGCACGGTGGAGCTGGATGGCAAGTTCCTTGCGCCCCGCCGGGCGGGCCGTCCGGCGGTGGTCGTGCCCCGTCCGGCACTGACGCCTGTGCCCGCACTTCCGCCACTACTGCCGCCCTCCGCGTTGGAGCGAGCCCCGGCCCAACCCGTCGTCCCCGCTGCGAGCTGGAATTCCTCCCCCGCGCAGCCCGGTGAAGTGCCGCGCCTCGTGCTTTCGCTCTTCGGCAACAGCGATCCGGACGTGGAGGAACTGGTGCGCTGGCCGATTGACAGCGGGACAGCGCAGGCCGCGCAGATGCCGCTGGAATGGCTCGGCTTCGAGGTGGACTACCTCAACGTCCACCAGCAGGAGCTGCCGGCGTCACTCGACAATCGTTACGCCGCTGTGCTGCTGGATCGCTTCCTGACCTTGCCACGCGCGAAGGAGGCGGCCGTGGCCGACTGGCTCATAGCGCAGAAAGAGCGCGGGCGGAAAATCATCTTCTTCGGTGCGTTGCCGTTCACCGACGGCGCCATCATCGAACGCGTGCTCAAGGCCTTCGGCTGCGGGGGCACCGGGCGCGCGGTGAAGAACGTCGCGGGGCTTCAGAAACGGGGCGCGTCGCCGCGCCTGAACTTCGAGGCTCCGGTCCCGATCACGGCCGCAGGCTTCCTCGACCTGCAGGCCCCGGCTGGCAGCGAAGTCCTGCTGTCCCTGGCCACGGCGGATGGCAAGCAGTTCGACCCGCTCTTCATTGCGCCGTGGGGCGGGGTGATGATGGAGCCTTACGCACTGTTTCGCCGGCCGGACCTCCACGAACTGTGGCTGGTGGACCCGTTCTACTTCTTCCACGCCGCGATGGGTCGCGTGGCCATGCCGGTGCCCGACACGACCACGCGGGACGGTGCGCGGATTTTCTTCACGCACGTTGATGGCGATGGCTTCCGGCATTTCTCCAGCGTCGAGCCGGGCCGACGCTCAGGCGAACTGATCGTCGAGCGCGTCATCAAGAAGTATCCGTTTCCCTTCACCGTGTCGTTCATCGAGGCCGAGGTCCGCGGCATCGTGTTCGGCCAGCGGCCCAGCGACGCCGAGCTGCTCACGCGTCAGGCGCGGGAAGTCCTCGCCTTGCCCAAAGTCGAGGCCGCCTCGCATGCCTACACGCATCCCTTCTACTGGAACGCCGCCGACCGCACGGTGAAGGACTACGCACGCGCGAACCTCCAGCTCCACCCGCCGCACAACCGCGCCGGCCTGGACCTGCGCCGGGAAATCGCTGGCTCCGTGGAATACATCGAGCGCGAGCTGTGCCCGCCAGGCAAGCGCGTGAAAATCTTTCTCTGGTCCGGCAACTGCCGCCCTTGGCCCGATGCGTTGCGCATGGTGCGCGAGCTGGGCATCGAGAACATGAACGGCGGCGAGACCGCCATCAGCCGCAAGCGCCCGTCCGTCACGCGTGTCTCCGCCCGCGCGTTGCCGTGGGGGGGCGAGCTGCAAATCACCTCGGCCAACGAAAACGAGAACATCTACCGCGAGCGCTGGGCCGTGAGCGGGGACACCGAGGCACCGTTCTTCGGCGGCTTCGTGCTGGCGCAGGACGGCTTCGAGCGCATGGAGCAGCCGCGCCGCCTCAAGCCGGTCAACATCTACTTCCACTTCTACAGCGGCGACAACCTCGCCTCGCTCAACGCCCTCACGCGGCTCTTCGACTGGTCGCTGCGGCAGGAGTTGCACTCGATCACCGCCTCCGACTACGCCCGGCTTGTGCGCGACGCCCGCGCCACGCGCGTCATCCGCGAGTCAGACACGCGCTGGACGCTGCTCAACACCGGCGTGCTGCGCACCTTCCGTCTGCCGAAATCCAGCTTGGTGCCGGATCTCGCCGCGAGCCGGGGCGTCACCGGCTGGCGCGTGAGCGGCGATGTGATTTACGTCCACACCGACGGCTTGCCACGCGTGGAACTGGCGTTGAGCAGCAGCCCCACCGCCCACCTGCGCCTCGAAGCCAGCACGGCGGAAATCCAGTTCAGCCGGCTCGCTTCGCGCGAGGCGGCGTTCACGGTGCGGGACATCCGGCCCTGCCAGGTCACCCTCGCCGGCCTGCCGTCTCGGGCCACCGCGACGCTCACCGTGAACGGCAAGGCCTCGTCCTGGGCAGTGGACACCAGCGGCACTTTGAAAATGGAACTGCCCGCCGAGGCGAAAGTGGAGGTGCGGCTGTGAGGGTGGCAAGATCATGCCCGAATTCCGAAACTGGCGCTCCGAAGGAGCATCACAAACCAGCCCGGGGCAACGCCCCGGGTTGTGCGGGCACGAGGCGCGGAGCCCTGAAAGGGCGGCACAAAATGTTTCGCCCCTTCAGGGCTGTGCTGCTTCCGTTCCGCTACCCGGGGCATTGCCCCGGGCTGTCATGTCTGAGGCTTTCCGCCTCGACTATGGAATTCGTGCTCAATCCGGCTCCTAATTCCTCACCCCAACTACCACACTGATGGCCCGGCCTACAAAAAGAGCGACCCCGGTCTTTTCCCCCAGCCTGATTGTGGGCGGGGTGCTGCTGGTGGTGTTCCTGGGAATCTGGTTTGTCCCCACGGAAAGGCGGCTCCTGGAAAACCAGCTCGTGGACAAGGCGTGGGGCAAGGCGCTCATAACCCTGCGCGGTCTTCCGGAGAAAACCCGCGCCAAGGATGCCCGCCGCTATGCGCTGCTGGAAATCCAGTTGGAGCGCCGGCTCCTCGCAGCGGACGACCCCGTCGCGCTCCGCAATCTGCTCGCACGCGCCTGCGAGCTGGCCACGCCGTTCAAGTTCGAGGCCGCGTTCATGGAGGAAATCTCCGCCTTGCTCACGCAGGTGCGCGACCCGGAGGCGGCCTATTCGTTGCTCCAACCATCGCTGCCCAAAATCCCCGCCAACTCGTGCGCACCGCTCTACGAGGCGCTGGTGAAGAAGGCCCTCGCCGCCGCCAAGCCCGTGCTCGCCATGCAAATCTACGGCGCGCATTGGCAGGCCAATCCCACCGACTCCACCACCATCGCGCTCGTGTCGCTCACGCGGCAGGCGGGCCAGCCCGCGCTGGGCTTGCGCGCGGTGGAGGAGTTCGCGCGTCGCGCGGGCCGTCCGCTCGTGCGCATCTCGCCGCGCCTCGCGTGGGAGCGCATCACGTTGCTGCGCGAGACCGGCCAGCCCGCTGCGGCGTATGAGGCGATTCGCGAACTGATGACGGTCGTCGAGCGGGCGGAGCGCGACCGGCTGTTCAGCTTGCTGATGACGACGGCTCGCGAGTCCAACCGCCTGCGCGACCTGCTACCGGAGATTCAGAAGCGTGCCGCCGCCGACCCTGAGAACGTCCAGCTCTGGCGCACACTCGCAGAGCTTGCGCTCGCGGGTGGCGATCAGAAGGCCGCGATGGAGGCGCTGCGGCGCATCGTCGCGCTGGAGCCAAACGACAGCGCGCATCACCTCCGTCTCGCGCAGCTCTACGAGTGGAACGCCGCCCCCAACGACGCCTTTGACCACTACCTCATCGCGCTGCGGCTGAAGGAGCCGACAGCCATTGAGCGCCTGATGGCGCTTGCGCCCGGCCTCTATCGCGACGCAGATCTGGCGAAGTCGCTCGCGGACGCGGGCAACTTGCTTGACCGCAGGAAGCACGCGCCCTTCCTCGCGCGGCTGGAGGCGAACATCGGCAACTTCGAGGCCACCGAGGGCTACTACATCGCCCTCATCCGCGCCCCGAACACGGGCGTGAACCTGGTGAAGGAATACGCGCGGCTCCTGCTCGATCTCGCGCATTACAACCGCGCGCTCCCGGTGTTGCAGCGCATCCTCCAGCAGCAGCCCGACGACGCGCCCACGCTGGGCGCGCGCGCGGAATGTTATTTCCGGCTCGGCGATTATCCGAAGTCGCTGGCCGCCTACCAGCATCTCGTCGCGCGCGCGCCGGACAAGACGACCGTCGAGGGCCTGCTCACGCTCGCCGAGAGCATGGGCCAGTTCGACGTCGCCGCTGACGCGCTCGACGAGTGGCTGCGCAAGTCGCCACAGCCACGCTCGAAGGACTTCCAGCGGCTCGCCTATTTCCAAGGCGTCGCCAACAGGCCAGAGAAAGTGCGCGAGGCGCTCGCGAGCGGCATGGAGAGGTTCCCGCAGGACCTGACGTTGCGCCGCCAGCTCGTCTATGCGCTCTCGGACAACGGCCAGTTCAGCGAGGCCGCCGACGCGCTGCGCCCGCACCCGGAACTGAAGAGCGACGATGAGTTGACCAAGCTCAACCTGAGCCTGCTGCTCCAGGCGAAGCGGCTCACCGATGCGGAACAGTTTGTCACGCGCGAGCTGACGCCGGAGCTTGTCGAGAAGCTCGGCCTCATCGCCACCGTGGCCAGCGTGTATGAGGCGAACGGAAACTGGCAGGCCGCGATGGCGCTCTACGAGAAGCTGCACCTCAAGGACCCGGCGAATGTTCCGCACGGCATCGCCTACGCGCGGCTGCTCGTCCGCGCGAACCGCAACCGCGATGCGCTCGCCGTGCTCCAGCGTTACCTCGACTCCGCCGCGCCGGCGACGCACGAGCTGGCCGCGCAGGTGCTGGCCGCGACGCGCGACTTCAAGCGCGCCGCCGCGCACCAGCGGGCGTTCGTCGCATCTCAGCCGGAGAACGCGGGCCGCGCGTGGGAATTTCTGGGCGACATCCTGCTGGCGCGCGGCGACAAGCAGGGCGCACGCGTGGCGTATCAGCGTGCCATCCAGGAGATGTTGCGGACGATGGGGAAGAACGCTTGAGCGGGCCAGACGTGTTGCGTGTTGCGTGTTGTGTGACTCCCGCCGGACGCGCCCGGCCAGATACACGGAACACACAACACGGAACACGCTTTCTCCATGTTCATCCAATTCCATCCGTGGTCTAATCTGCCCAACACTATGCAGCGGCAATCTCACTCCTCCACCGCCCTCGCCCTCACCGCGCTCATCATGGCCGCTGCCGGCACGGCGCACGCGCAATTCCAGTTCCTCGCGGACCAGCCGCTCAACGCGTCCGACACGGCACGTCGCAACTCGCGCGCGGAGGACGAATACTATTCCGCCCAGCGTGCCCAGCAGCGCACTTACGCGGCGCCGGCACCGGAGAAGAAAGGCTTCTTTGGCCGCCTCTTCTCGCGTGACGAAGCGCCGGCCCGCACCGCCCAGCCGCCGCGGGGCTATTACGACCAGCGCGAACTGGCTCCGCCGCCGACTGGCTACGCGCAGCCCGGCACGACAGTCGTGCGCGGCGGCGTGCGCTTCTCCGATCCGGTCGGCTACAACCGGGCACCCGCAGCCGCGCCGCAGTGGCTGCAACCGCAGGCGGTCGCGCCGCAGACTTACGACCAGCGCTACATCGGCGCGGAAGACCCGAGATTCGGCACGACAGCGGTGATTCCGCCCAGCGGCCAGTCGCGCCCGCTGCACAATCACGTAGTGAGCGAGGGCGTCCGCTATGCTCCCGGCGCGGAGCCGAACGTGAGCTACAGCACGCCAGCCGGTGCGCGCGGAACGGCAGGCGGCAGCTACCGTGGAGCGGCGAACGACCCCTTCAGCGGCCAGCGTCCCGGCCAGCGCGACTTCGCAGCGCCCGCAGATCCGCAGTATGAAGTGCCGAGTTATCCGGTCGCGCAGCCGCAGTGGCCGCAGCCACAGGCCGTCGCCCCGCAATACACGCCGCAGGGCTATGCGCAGCCGAACTGGCCGGACACGCGCGTCATCGGCGCTCAGGCCGTCGCGCCAGCAGCGACCGCCGTTGTGCCGCCCACTGGCAACCCGCGGCCGCTCACGACCCATGTGCTGAGTGAAGGCGTGCGCTACGCTCCGGGGGCTGTGCCGGAAGGGTATCCTGTTCCCGAGCGACGCGCGTTCTCTCGGAGCGATTCGTTGGATCGGCCCGGTTTCTTCAGCCGGCTATTCGGTCAGCGCACGGGCGATGAAGTTCCGGCCCGTGGCTGGCAGCCGCCACCCGCTCAGGGCCACGGCTACCAAGCCCAGCCTGCGCAGGAGTTCAACCAGCGTTATCCAGTCGTGCCGCTGCCAGCGCCGGCCTTCGCGCCGCAGCAAGACCCCTACGCTGGCCAGCGCCCGCCGCGTCGGATGGAGCAGGAAGTTCTCCCCGCAGCGCCGCAATACGCACCGCGCCACGCCCCGCCGCAGTCGTGGGGCGCACCGCGCGGTTCGCTCGACGCACCGCCCGCGAATCTCGCCCACACCGACGAGCGCATCCTTCCGCCGGGCGTGAAACCCGATGACCGCCGTTACCTGATGTATCTCTACGCGAAGACGGGCCGCGCCGACATGGCCGAGCCGCTCGCGCAGGAAGTCCTCGCGCGCGACCCGGCGAACAAGGAGGCGTTGCTCGCCATGAGTTCGCTCTTTACGGACCAGAAGTCTGCGGGCCGCGCGCTCCATTACGCCACCCAGCTCTACCGCGCTTATCCCGACAGCAACGAAGCGCTCTACTACTACGGCGCGGCGAACCAACTCGCGGGCAAGTATGACGAGGCGGCTGGCGTGCTGCGTTATCTGCGGCTGGAGAAATTCGCGGGCAAGCCTTTCCCCTATCAACTCGACCTAGCGGGCGCGTCGGAGAAGACCGGCAACTGGCGCGGACAGATGACGGCTTACCAGGAGTTGCTCGACCAAAACCAGGTGGACGACAAGACGCGCGTCATGGTGCGCCGCGTGTTGGAGCCAATGCAGCGTGAGCACGGCGACCACGTCACCGCGCAGGGCACAGCCTACCTCCTCGACTCCGGCCAGCTCTGGCAGGAACGCATCGGCGGCCGCACGCAGGTCAGCGACAAGCATCAGCTCTACATGGACGCCGCGCGCGAGGACGTGCTCGTGCGCAACACGGCTCTGCTCCGCCGCACTTGGAACGACGACACCGAGGGTTCGGTCGGCTGGCAGGCGAACTGGTCGCGCCGCTGGATCACCGATCTCTGGGCGGGCGCGTATCAGGACGGCGCGCTCGGCGGCGCGCGTGTCACTCACAGGCTGGCGAGCAACGGCGCGGTTTGGCTCGAAGCCTACGGCAACGAACGCGCGCGCGACGGCTTACTATTGAACTCGCTGGATGGTCGCCAGCATCGGCTCTCGCTCGCCGGGAATTATCTCATCGCCGAACGCTTTCAAACCTACGGCGCACTCACCGCGCGCGAAGTGCTCGTGGGCGGCGAGGAGTTGGCCGTGGGCTTGCAGGGCAACTGGGGAGTGGAGTTTCTCGCGCGCCGCGAGTCGCCGGAGTTCAAGGTCGGCTATCGCGGTGCCTACCACGCGAACTCGCGCAAGAGCGCGAACCTCGCGCTCGTCGCGCCCGCCGTCGCGGCTGGCACGACCATCGCGCAGCAGACACAGGTGCTCGACAGCCTGGTGTTGCACCAACTGCATCGCGAAGGCCTCTACGCCGACCTGCGCGACCGGCCCTGGGGGCCGCTCTTCTACCATGTGTCCGGCAGTGCGGACTACGCGTTCGAGCGCGACTCGATCGAGCTTGGCGGGCGCGCCGGGCTGACGTTCCAGCCGCGCAAGAGCCTGGAGTTCGGCACCGAGGTCGCCTACACGACGAGCGCCGCGACGACCGACGGCGGCAGCGACGCGTGGGAAGTCGGCGTGTCCATGAAGTGGTGGTTCTAAAATCCCAATCCTGTAGCGGCGGTCTGTGACCGCCGCCGGCAGCTTTCGGCCGAAATGAAACGGCGGTCACAGACCGCCGCTACAGCGCGTGATTCGCAAACAGCGGCAAACTTTTCCAGTTGAGTTCGGCCATCCGCCGCGCGTGCTGGCCTTCTGCCATCGCCTCGTGCGCGACGCGTTCGCCACCGGCACACCGACGCCCTTCTACCTTTTCTCCGCCGAGCCGATCGCTGAGGCGTTAGAGGAACTGCGTGTGCTCGGCCCCGAGGCTGGTAGGGCGGCGCTGCCGCGCGGCTTGGGGGACAACTCAAGCACACCCACTTCAGAGGAACAAAAGCCGCGCGGCAGCGCGGCCCTGCCGCCGATCCGTCACTGGCTTTCGTGCAAGACGCAACCCGTTGCGACGCTGTTTCGCTGGTGGCGCAAGCAAGGCCGGCCCATCGAGGTCGTGAGCGAGTTCGAGCATCTCGCCGCGCGGCAAGAGGGCTTCGCGACGGAGGACATCCTCATCAACGGCCCGGCCAAGCATCGCTGGCTGCCGCGTGTCGCGGTAGAGGGCATGCGCGTGAACTTCGATTCGCCGGGCGAGTTGAAGGCGCTGCTGCCGCTGGCGAAGAAGCTCCGCTGGCGCGTGGGCCTGAGGCTGCGCACCAGCCTGGAGCATGACCCGGAGAATCCGGAGTTCCCGACGCAGTTCGGCTTCGAGCCAAGCGAGGCCGTAGCCGCGCTCAGGAAGCTCAAGCGCGCCGGCCTTGCAGCGGAGACGCTGCACTTCCATCTGCGCACGAACGTGGCGAGTGCCGCGATTTATGAGCAGGCCATCCGGGAGGCGCACGCGTTTTGCACGGCGGCGAACTGGTGGCCGGCGTTCCTTGACTGCGGTGGTGGGCTGCCCCCGCGCCACACGTTCAGCCGCGATGGGAAGCCGTTCGCGGCAGGATGGCGCAGTTCCGATTCGCAATTCGATCAGAGCCTCCTCACGTCGGCTGCTACGGGGTTGGAGGGCTTGGCGGCGGTCTTCCGCCGCTGGCTGCCGCGCTTCGCGGGACTGCGCGAGCTGTGGCTGGAGAACGGGCGCGTTTTACGTCCCGTGGGAGACACGTTTCTCGCACGGCCAGGCGGCGGTGCTGTGGCACGAGAACGGGAAGCTCACACCCGCGAGAGACGCGGAGCCGTTCGCAGACTGGTGGGGCCAGTGGCACGGACGGCGGCTGGAGCAGCCGCTCGGGCTACTTCTTCTTGTCGAAGACCATGTGGAACTGGACCTGCGGCACCGTGAAATAGTCGGCGGGCCGGTCCTTGCCGGGATTGGAGGCGCACCACTCCAGCTTCTCGCCGTTCATGCGGTAGATGCCTTGGAAGACTCCCTTGCTGTTCTTCGTGTTGCCCGTGGCGTCCATGGTCTTCTTCGCGGGATCGAGGGTCAGTGATTCACAATTGCCGAGGCTGACGCCGCCCTTGTCCTTGCACGAAACGACCTTGCCGTCCTTGATGGTCAGCTCGGAGATCTGGACCATGATGGCGCTGCCGCTCTTGCCCTTGCCGCCCGGGTTGAGGACGCCGCCAACCCAGGTGCCATCGAGCTTTGCAGGTTCTTCCTTGCCCGCCGCGCGCGCAAACGGAGGCGCAGACAGGGTGATTACGAGGGTGGCGAGGACGAGGAGTCTGGCAGAGCGGGTCGTCATGGCGGGGACAATGGGAAAGCCGCGGCGCGGTGGCAACTCACTTTTTCGCGTCCGTCTTGCGGGTCAAAATCATGAGGAAATGGCCGTTGCCGATGTTCGTCTTTAGCGTGGTCGGGCGAGTCCTTGCCTTGTCGTTGCCGGAGCACTATTTGAGCGTGTCGCCGCTGATCTGGTAGATGCCTTGGAAGGCCTTGCCGCTCGGCTGTCCGGCGGTGCCGGCCGCGTCAATGGTCTTCACCGCGCCTGCCGCTCCGACCTTGTAAGTGCCCGCGCCCATGCTCCGGTTGCCGCCGTCCTTGCAGGTGATCTGCGCGGCGGTGATGACCATCTCGCCGATGCGCGACTGCCGCTGCGCAGTCTGGCTGCCGTCCCCGTTCACGAGCCAGCCTTCCCAAGTGCCGATGAGGGCCTTGTCCTGCGCGGAGGCGGCCAGGGCGAGGGACGAGATTGCGGCGGCGGTGAGTAGAAACTTCGCGAGGCTCATGGCGGTCGTGGGTTGAGGGTTCACTGAGGCCAGCGTCATACGCTGGGTCGTGCGGCAATTCAAGGAGTGGAAATCCTGCGCGTTCCATAAAAAGCAACAGGCCCGGTGTGAGGCGGGCCTGCGCGGGAATGGAATCGAGAAGCGGTTTAGAAGACGCGTGTGCTCTCTTCCTTGATGACCGGCGAGGAGAGGCTTTCCTCGGTGAAGGTGAACTTCACGCGGCCGTCGCCTTCAGCGGCACCACGGGCGGTGACCTTGAACTCAACCGACTGCTTCGACGCGAGGCGAGCGACGGTCTGGAAGCGGACGTTCTGGCCGCTGACGGTGCCGCCCTGAGCCGACACGGGCGTCAGCTCCTTCGGGAATGCGCCGACGGTGTTGATGTTGATGAGGTCGCCGGAGCCTTGGTTGGTGATGCGCACCGTGTAAGTGGTGGTGCCGCCGACGAGGATCGGATCGGGATCATCCACGGCCTCGACGAGCATGCCGCCGACGCCGCGCCAGACCGTGGCGGCCTGCGCGTTGGCTGTGAGGCCGCCGGCTGCGGCGCCGACGCCGTTGGCGTGTGTGCCAGCGGTGGCGGTGGTGAGGGTGATGTTGAAAGTCTTCTTCTCACCCGGTCCCAGCTCCGGCAGACGCCACGCGGCCTGCGTGCCCGAGACGGCGGCGCCCGGCGCGGCGATGATGCGCGTGACCTGTGGCGCGGTATCGGTGACGGTGACGTTGCTCAACTTCGTGTCGCCGATGTTGTTGACGGTGATGGTGTAGTCGGCGGACTTGCCGATGAACTGCTCCTGCGGGCCGGTCTTGGTGACGGTGAGGCCGGGCTGGAAGATGGTGGTGGCGGAGTCGGCGCTGACCTTGCCGGCGTTGGACGAGGTGGCAGTGGCGCTGTTGACGTGGCGGCCGCGCTTGGTGCCCTTGAGCGGGACAGCGATGGTGCGGGACTGGTTCGGGCCGAGGTCGCCGACGGGGAAGCTCAACGTGGTCTGGCCGCTGGCGTGCGCGAGGCCGTCGGGGATGGTGTCGGTGACGATGACGCCCTTGGCGATGGCGTTGCCGGAGTTGGAGACGACGATGTTGTAGCCCACGTCCTCGCCGAGGACGGCGGTGGCGGGGCCGGTCTTGGTGATGGCGAGTGTGGCGCGGCCAACCATCGTGAACGCGCACGCGCGAGAGAGCGCGTGGACGGTGGCGCAGGAGCCGAGGCGGCCTTCGCGCTCGGGGCGGAGCCAGACGCGGATCTCACGGACCTGGCCGGCGTCCATCTCGGCGAGGTTCCATTCGAGCTGGTTGCCCGTGACCTTCGCGGGCGGCTCGCTTCGGATATAGACAGCGCCCTCGGGCACGGTGTCGCGCACGATGACATCCGCGACGTTCTCGTAGGCGAAGACCTGGAGCTGATACGTGAACTCCTGGCCGAAGGCGACTTCAGCGGGCATCTGCTTCACGAGGCGGACATTGCAGCCGCGCGACTCGGTGCTGACCTGCGTGGCCTGCACTTGCAGCGGGGCAGGGCGGGGTGCCGGCGGCAGCACGGCGCGCGGCGGCGGGGCCACGTAGTTGCCCTCGATACGCGTCCGGTCCGTGAGGTCAATCGCGCGGCCGATGAAGCGTCCGTCGTCATCGGCGCGGGCTGGCGTCAGGGTGGTGAGGAGGGCGAGCAGGAGGGGGAACCAGACTTTGGGTTTCACGAGATGGCTTTTCATGCAGGGTGGCCCCGATGGGCGGTTCTGATGGTCAAACGGCTCGCCCGTCATAGTGCCATTGGTCCGCATCGTCAAGTTAAGGAACCGCACTGGGCAAAGGACCGGAGGCCCGAATCACTGGATTCCCCGCTTGTCTGCCGGCGGTGGCCTCCCTACATTCGCCGCGAACCAGAATTCAAACTGCTCAACTCTCTGTCACCATGAACAAACCTCTATCTCTCACTGCCGGCACGCTTGTTGCCGCGTATGCTGTCTTCACCTCGGGCTGCGCCAGCAAGTCGTGCTGTGACAACCACGACCACGGCAAGCACGGCGCGGCCGCCACCGCCGGTTCCGTCATCAAGCAGCTCGTCGCCACTGTCCAGCCCACCGCCGGCAACAAGTGCGCGGGCACCGTGCGCTTCACCGAGGTGGACGGCGTCGTGTATGTCTATGCGGAGATTTCCGGCCTTACGCCTGGCCAGCAGCACGCCATGCACATCCACGAGTTCGGCGACGGCTCCTCGACCGACGGCACGAAGGCGGGTGGCCATTATAACCCCGAGGAGAAACCGCACGGTCTCCCCGGCACTGACGCACGGCACGCGGGCGATCTCGGCAATGTCCAGGCCGACGCCGAGGGCAAGTCGGTCTATCGCGCGGAGTTCAAGAACATCTCCATGCTCGGCAAGAACGCCATCATCGGGCGCGGAGTCATCATCCATGCCAAGCCCGACGATGGCGGCCAGCCGGTCGGCAACGCGGGCGCGCGCATCGGCTTCGGCTCCATCGGCGTGGCGAATCCGAAGCAGTGAGGGACAGAGCGTGCTGCGTGCTAGGTGTTCCGTGAACTTGGCAGGGCGACTTGGTATTTCACGCAACACGCAAAACGGAACGCGCCGCCTGCGCGCGGTTGAAGACTTCGCTGAATGCATCCGCCAGCTCCCGCATCGAAAACTCCACACATGAACCCGTCACCGCTCACCCGTCGTCGTTTCGTCCAGTCCACCGGTGCGCTCGGCGCAATCCTCGCGCTTGGCAAGCCGCCCTCCGTCTTGCCAGCTGAAAGCCCCGGCAACCGCGTTGTCGTCGGTGTCATCGGCCTCTCACGCGGCATGGCGCACGTGGCCGGGCATCTGGGCGTGAACAACGTCGAGGTCGGCTACGTGTGCGATGTGGATTCCACGCGGTTGGCCGGGGGCGCGAAGGTCGCCGTGGACAAGCAACCCAACGCGGTGCGCAAGCCGATCGGTGTCGGCGATTTCCGCCGCATCCTCGACGACAAGAACGTGGACGCAGTCTCGATCGCGATGCCGAACTTCTGGCACACGCCGGCGGCGATCCTGGCCATGCAGGCGGGCAAGCACGTTTACGTGGAGAAGCCGGGCAGCCACAACCCTTGGGAAGCTGAAGCCATCGTCGCGGCGGCGGTGAAATACAAACGCAAGGTGCAGATGGGCAACCAGCGTCGCAGCTACGCGAACGTCATGGAAGGTATCCAGAAGCTGCGCGAGGGCGTGATCGGCAAAGTCCTTTACTCACGCTGCTATTACAATGGCGCGCGGCCCAGCATCAAGAAGGGTCAGTTCGGCAAACCGCCGGAGACCTTGAACTGGTCGCTGTGGCAAGGCCCCACGCCGGAGCGGCCCTACAAGGACAACCTCCATCCTTACAACTGGCACTGGCACTGGCACTACGGCGGCGGCGAGATGGCCAACAACGGCATCCACGCGCTGGATGTTTCGCGCTGGGGCCTCGGCGTGGATTACCCGACGAAGGTCACGTTCCTCGGCGGGCGCTACCACTGGCACGACGACCAGGAGACGCCCGACACCGGCTCGGCGGTCTTTGACTTTGGCCACTGCGGCGCGTCGTGGGACGACAGCTCGTGCAACCCGCGCAAGGGCGAGAAGAACCCGTTCGTCGCGTTCTACGGCGACAAGGGAATGATGACGATGGCCGGTGGCAACGACTACACAGTCACCGACAACGGCGGCAAGGAACTGGACAAGAAGGCCGGTGGCCCCGGAGGCGGTGACATCCCGCACTTCGAGAATTTCTCCGCCGCGATCCGCGAGAACAAGCCGCTCAACTCGCCCATCAGCGAAGGCCAGAAAGGCGCGCTCATGTGCCATCTCGCCAACATCTCCTACCGCACCAACTCGATGCTGAACATTGACCCTAAGAACGGGCACATCATCGGCAACCCCGAGGCGCAGAAGCTCTGGAAGCGCGAGTATCGCCCCGGCTGGGAGCCGAAGGTCTGAGGGATGCCGCCGCCCTGCGCGGGAACGGCGCAGTCGGAACTGGCCTTCCCTTTAACCCGGAGACGCAGAGAACGCGGAGGAGCGCAGAGTTTGGGCGCTCCGAACGAGTTCACACTTTGATGGTCCTGGCCGGTCATGTCTCTGCGCAGCTCTGCGTTCTCCGCGTCTCCGCGTTGAGGAAAGCGGTGCCACTTTCAACCGCATCGCTCTGGGCGAGGACTGTGACTGGTTCGTATCCAGCGGGAGCACGCGCTTTCTTTTCAAGTCTGATTTGCAGCGCAAGACACGTTTGCTTTGACCGCGCTTCTGCTGGGAGTTACACCAAGCGCGTCGTTTCGCTCCGGGTTAATTTTGCTCCATGAACATGCCGTTTTGCCTCTTTGCCGCAGGGACAAATTCCCAGCTCGGCTACATCTGGGACAAGTCCACCATCGAGGCCCGCGTCATCATCGGCCTGCTGGTGATCCTTTCCATGTTCGCTTGGTCCGTCATGGTCTCCAAGAGCCTCCAGATGCGCCGTGCCCGCCGGCTGAACGATCTTTTCATGGCCGAATTCCGCGCGCAGAAGGCGGTGCTGGACATCCATGACCGCCGCGTGCAGGTCGAGGGCTGCCCGCTCTTCACCGTGTATCAGGAGGGAATGGTGGAGACCGAGGCGCGGCTGAAACAGCCCGATGGTTCGCGGAAGAAACACATCTCCCTCAAGTCCATGGAGCACGTGAAGCGCACGCTCGAAGGAGCCGTGGCGCGCGAGGCGCTCGCGCTGGAGTCCGGCATCATCCTGCTCGCGCTGGCGGTCAGCGGCGCTCCGTTCCTCGGCCTGCTCGGCACGGTGTGGGGCGTGATGGACACCTTCGCCGGCGTGGCGCAGGCGGGCCGCGCGGATCTCGCGGCGATGGCTCCCGGCGTGGCCGCCGCGCTCATCACCACCGTGGCGGGGCTGCTGGTGGCGATCCCCTCGATGTTTGGCTACAACTGGCTCGTGCATAATCTCCGCGTGCAGACGGTCGAGCTGGACAACTTCGCGCAGGAGCTGGCGTCGAAGCTGGAGACGGAGTTCCTGAAGGACGAATGAGACGCTTCTCCCAGCGCAATTCCCTCGTGACGTTGAGCGAGATCAACATCACGCCGCTGCTCGACCTCGCGTTCGTGCTGCTTGTCATCTTCATCATCACCACGCCGATGCTCGAAGGCTCGCTGGACATGAACCTCCCCGGCCAGAGCGCGCGGCCCGACCAGGCGCACCGGCCCAAGGCCGAGGACATCCGCACTGTGGAGATTGACCGCGCCGGAAACTTTCGGCTCCAGAAGCGTCCGATGCCACTCGACCAAGTCGAGGCCCAGCTCGTCGCCGACTTCCGCGCCAACCCGAACCTCATCATCCGCGTGCGCGGCGACAAGGACGGCAAGCTCGATCACGCCATGCAACTGCTCGACCGCTGCACCCGGCGCGGCATGACACAGGTGAGCTTCAGCACGGAGTTGAAGCAATGAAGCGGTCAGCTTTCAATGGTCAGCGATCCGCCGGAGAAATTGCCGGGAGCATGGCGCGGGGCTTTCCGTCGAATGCGTGTTTGCGGGTGAATTTGAGTTGGCGAATCCATATCCATTGACCGAGTGAACCGGCGGCTCCAGACCAAATGCCTTCTCGCATCAGCAGCGATGCACTCGCTGCTGTTCGTGATCGTCATCGTCGCGCCCGCGTTCCTGCCGGAGAAGCCGCGCGTCAGCACGCCCGTCATCAACCTCGTCAACACCCGCGAACTCGACGCCATCCTCCGCGCCGCCGAGGCCCCACCGGCACCTGCGCCGGTTTCTGCTCCAACGCCCGCACCCGTCGCGCCGACAGTTGTGGAGCCTGTTCCTGTTCCCAAAACCGTCGAGCCGCCGCGCCCCGTTGAGCCAACGCCGCCGCCGCCGCCCGCGCCGAAACCCAAGCCCGCCGAGCCGGTGAAGAAGAAAGAAGTCGTCAAGGAGCCGCCGCCCAAGGTCACGAAGGTCGAGCCGCGCCCGTTGCCCGTCACCGCGAAAGGCAAGGAAGCCCCCGTCAAGAAGGATGTCAGGAAGACGAAAGAGCTGGAGCCACCGCCGCCGAAGGCCGCGCCCGCCAAGTCCACGCTCAAAATCGCCGACACCAAGAACCTCGTCTCCCGGAAGAATGAAGAGGACGCGAAGGCGAAGCAACGAGCCGAGGCGGAGGAACGCGCCCAAAGCGTCGCTGCCGCGAAGGCCGAGCAGCAGGCCCATCTCCAGCGCGTCGCGAAGATGAAGTCCATTCTCGGGGGCATCCAGGGCGGGCTTTCCTCTCCGGTGGACATCCACATCGACGCCGGCGGCGGGCCCAACGCACTGGCGTTCCTGAACTACGGCCAGATGATGGTCCGCATCTACGAGCAGATGTGGCTCGTGCCGCCAAACCTCAGCGACTCGCTCTCCGTCGTGGGCGTCACCGTCACCGTCGCGCGCAACGGGCGCGTGCTGGAGTGGGATTTGCGCAAGCCCAGCGGCAACAGCGCAGTGGACAAGTCGGTGCGCGAGACGCTTCAGAAGGTCATCCAGTTCGAGCCGTTCCCCGCGAGCTTCCGCGAACCACAGCGGACCTTTAACATAGACTTCAACCTCAAAGCCAAACGCACCACCGGATGAATTTGAACCGCCGCCAGTTTGCCCTCGCCCTCGCCACCACCGCTGCCACGCCGCTGGCTGCGCAGGAGTTGAAGTTTGACGTGAACGTCTATCGCGATGGCTCCAAGGCCATCCCCGTCAGCCTCAGCGGCTTCACAGGCGAAGTCGCCACCGCGCTGCGTTTCGATCTCGAGGTCGCCGGCTGCGCCGTCGTCAGCGCGGAGCAGGCGCAGGTCCTCATCCATGGCACCAACGGCGCGCGGCTCGAAGGCTTCGTCTCCGACCGTGCGAAGAACTATCTCCTCTCGAAAGCCTACACCGGCGCGAACCAGCGCCAGCTCGCGCACGCCTTCGCCGACGATGTGATCTTAGCGCTCACGCAGACGCCTGGCATCGCGCGGACGCGCGTCGCCTTCAAGGTCAAGGCGGCCAACAACACCGGCGAAATCTATGTCGCCGATTACGACGGCCACGGTGCCGCGCCGATCACTGCGGACCGCGCCATCATCGCCGCGCCCTCATGGGGGCCGGGCAGTGAGTGGCTCGCCTACACTTCCTACAAGCTGAACAACGCGGACGTCTTCTCGCACAACCTCGTCACCGGCGAGCGGCACATCGTCGCGCGCTATGGCGGGTCGAACATGTCCCCGGCAGTCGCGCCCGGCGGGCGCCTCGTGGCGATGGTCCTGAGCAAGGGCGGCAAGCCCGACCTCTACGTCGCGGACATCCACGGTCGCGGCTTGAAGCAACTCACGCACGCACGCGAGGGCGTCGCCTCGCCCTGCTGGTCGCCGGACGGCCAAACGATTTGCTACGTGTCCAGCGACGACGGCCCTGCGCAGCTCTACCGCATCGGCGCGAACGGCGGCACACCGCAGCGCATCCGCACCACCGGCGTCTTCAACGCCACCGAGCCGGACTGGTCGCCGGATGGCAAGTGGATCGCGTTCACCACGCAGCGCGGCGGCTTCGAAGTTTGCATCGTCCCCGCCGCCGGCGGCGATGTGCAGTCGCTCGTCTCGGGCCAGGACGCGGCGTGGGCGCCGAACTCGCGCACGCTTATGTTCTGCAAACGCGGCGTTGGCGGCCCGCTTTCCCTGTCTCTGCTTGACGTGTCCACCAAGCGCGTCAAGGATGTGCCGCTGAATTTGGGAAATTGCTCCCAGCCCACGTGGGCGCGCTGAAGACTTTCACCAGCAGAAAACAAACTATGAAACACTCCATTTTCATCAAGCTCACCACCCTCGCCTTGCTCGCGGTCGTCGCCGTCACCGGCTGCAAGAAGACGCCGAAGAACGTCACGCCCATTCCCGGCTCTGCGACACGCGTCGGCCCTGGCGGGGGCGGGCCACCGATCGTTCCCGACACCACGCCGACCCCGCCGCTCGTCACGCCCGGCGGGGGTTTGATCGGCACCGGTTTGCCCCCCGGAGTTGGCACGACCCCAATCCCTCCTATCGGAAATTTTCCTCCACTGACAGGTCAGGGGACCCCGCCGGGAGGAGGCAGCGCCGTTGATCCTCAACTGTTCGACGGCATGCCGATGGACCGCAGTGCCTTCGCCGCGAACACGATTCACTTCGACTACGACAAGGCCATCGTGAAGGCCAGCGAGGTGGGCAAGTTGCAGTCCGTCATCGCTGCATTGAAGGCGTCGCCGCAGAACAAGCTTCTCATCGAAGGCCACTGCGACGAGCGTGGCACGGAGGAATACAACCGCGCCCTTGGCGAGCGCCGCGCGCTGGCCATCCGTGAGCGTCTCGCAAAGGCGGGCATCTCCCCAGACCGCCTCCGCACCACCAGCCTTGGCGAGGATGCCCCCGCTGCTCTCGGCCACACCGAGGCCGCATGGGCCAAGAACCGCCGCGGCGAACTCGTCCTCCTCAAGCCCAAAAATTAGCTTGAACGGAACTCGGGTCTTCCAGTCGAATGCCCGGACGTCTTGCTGGCGACAGCAGACACCGAAAGACATCCGCCTGGTGCCGGCATCCGCCAGATGTGTTTCGCAAACCTAAACAGTTAGTGAAACCATGAACGCACAAATGTTAGCATTCCTCGGTGGGTGGGAAATATTCGGTATCCTCGTAGTTGTCCTTGTCCTCTTCGGCGCAAAAAAACTGCCGGACCTCGCCAAAGGCCTCGGCCAAGGAATCAAGGAATTCAAGAAAGCCTCCAGCGACATGCAGAGCGAACTGCATCGCTCCGTGAACGAGGAGCATTACGCCGCTCCGCCCAAGCCCGCTCCGGCTCCCCAGCCGGCCGCCCCGGCCCCCGCGCCCCAGTCCGGCGGGTCCTCGACTGCGCCCAAGCCCTGATCCAGCAACTCCAGCGAGTTTAGGTCATGGCGAGTGAGCCAGAGGGCGTTCCCCCGCAGCCTGTCCGTCCTGATGACGTGAAGTCATCTGGCGGCCAGTCCGCGCCGCAATCCAAAGACGCTCCGGCGCAGCCCGTGGCGGGGACACTCCTGTCCCCTCTCGGTGCCGCATCGGAGGCGTCGCTTGGAGTCCCGCCTTCAGGCGGTCCCGCGCCGGAGAAACCGGCTGAAGCCGGGACACCAAGCGCTCCGCCCGGCGCAGTCCCGCAGTCCGACAGCGCGGCCCAAACGCCCGTGCCGCAGAATCCCGAGGGTTTCCCCTCGGCGGAACTCGACCGCACCTCGCCCGTCAGCGACGTGGGCGGCGCGGCCCCGGCGGATCACACCGGAGCCGGGCCGCACGATCCCGACCCGTTTCATCAGGAGCCTCAGCACGACTACGGGAGCGAATACCACCACGACGATCCTTATCACAACGCCGACCACCACAGCGGCGCGCATCACGACGAGTATTCGCAGCACCACAGCGGCGACTCTGGCGATGGTGGCTACCAAAATCCGGCGAACCCCGTGCCGCCGCCGGAGGAGGAGCACGGCTTCGTCAAGGCAGTGCGCTCCGTCACCAACGTCCTGCGCTCCGACGACGACCACACTGGCGAGGGCGGCGGCCCGGTGAAGCCCTTCCTCGACCATCTCGAGGACCTGCGGTGGTTGCTCATCAAAATCTCCGTCAGCCTGGCCGTCGCAATTGCCACGTGCCTGGTTGCCTCTGACTGGCTGGTGAAGGTAATGGAGTGGCCGCTGGTGAAAGCGCACGAGCAGGCCGAGCGCGAAGCCGCGAAGAGCGACAAACCGTTGGAGCATGTGCCTGTGATGTTTGGAACCACCAACCGCATCGGCGCGCTACCCCTTGCGCTGCTTGGCATCAACCCCGCCTTCAACCACACCAACAAAGACGGTCGTGTCCGCACCGTTGAATTGGTTCCGGTGGAGGTCGGCACGAATCGTTTCCTCGGCTTGCACCTCAACACCAATGCTGCCCCTTCCACCAGCCCGCTCGTCAAACTGCTCATCCTCGGCCCTCTCGATGTGGTGTGGATCGCGATCCAACTCGCGCTCTTTGGCGGCATGGTGCTTGCCGCGCCATTTGTCATCTACTTCTTCGGGCAGTTCATACTTCCGGCGTTGCGAATCCAGGAGAAAGAGTTTCTCAGGCCCTTCGCCATCTGGGGCACGGGGCTCTTCCTCTCCGGAGTGGCGTTCTGCTACTTCGTCATTCTGCCGCTCATGCTGCGGATGACGGTGGAGTTCTCGCAATGGCTTGGCTTCAGCGCGGAGCAGTGGCGCGCGCAGGAGTATCTGAGCATGGTGCCCAAATTCCTGCTGGCGATGGGCCTGAGCTTCGAGATGCCCGTGATCATCCTCACCGTCGTAAAGGTCGGACTACTCGACTCGAAGAAGCTAAGTTGGTTCCGCTCTTACTTCATCGTCATCAACCTCTTCGTCTGCGCCCTCGTCAGCCCGTCGGGTGATCCGTTCACCATGATGGTCATGGCCGCGCCGCTGTGCGTGCTCTACGAGGCGTGCATCCTCATCGCCCGCTTCTGGGAATGGCGCGACCGCCGGCGCGAGAAGGCCGAGTCACAGGCCGGCGACAAGGCGTAACGATCGTAGGGCGGACACTCCTGTCCGCCGCTGTTCGTCACGTCCGACTCGGTGGAGGACACGCACGAGAAGCTGCGCAAGCGCGGCAATCAACTCATCCTCTGCGGTCCGCACACGCAGCAGTTCTTCGCCCTGGACAACGCAGGTTCCCTGGACGCCGTGGGCCGCGACAAAGTCTGCGCTGACATGGAAGGCGCGCTCGCCCGCGCGCGCGAGCTGCTCAAGAAGTGATCCCGGTTCAAAGACGCCGTCGCTGGTAAGGGTCCGTCGGCGATTGCCTCTGCCGGTTCCAGTAGCGCAGCAAGGAGCGCCCGCAAACCGCCAGCACGATGATGAAGATCCCGCTGGCGACGTAGGCCAACACCCGGAGCGTGCGCGCCTGCTCCAGCATCTTGTCCGTCTCCGCGCGCAGGTGCTGCTTGAGCATCGCCTCCTCCTGTGCCGGCGTCATGTCTGCGAACGGGTCGTCGCGCACCTTGAGCGTGAGGAGCGTTCCGCCATCCGCCTCGCCGAACACGGCGGGAAACTTCGCGAACTGCTCCTCGTCCGGCGGATCGAAGCCCAGGCCGCGCCAGAACTGCGACGTCTCTCGCGTCCACATCCGGGCCAGCGCGTAATTGCGGCCCACATTGCGCACGCGCTCCCAGAGCAGTGGCCGCAGCGTGTCCGCCAGCGCGAAGTCCGCGAAGACCTCGCTGTGCAGCAGCCCGTGCTGCTGGTGCCGCTGCATCGCCACGCCACCGAGCACCTTGCCCTCCTCGTCGCACACGACCTGGAACTCCGTCAGCCGCTTCTCCAGCACAGCGGCGTCGAGCCGCTCGGCCTCCCAGAGCGGACGCAGCGCCGGGAGGTCATCCAGCGTCGCGCGGCGGGCTTGGAACTGCGGTGCCGTCATGCGCCGCCAGCGTAAGGAGCCTTGGCGGCAGCGTAAAGTCCCCGCCGCTGGCCCCGCCTGGCGGTCCGCTCCGCCCGGCTACAAAGCCGCCGCGAACGTGTAGGGGAATGGAAACATCGCCGGCCTGGAGGGTCGGAACAATTTGTGCCGCCCTTTCAGGGCTTCGGTCTCGCGTCCGAGTCACCCGGGGCGTTGCCCCGGGCTGGTTTGTGATGCTCCTTCGGAGCGCCAGCTTCGGAGACCGGCTTTGGCCTCAAACGGGGGCAAAGTCCGCAAGGGCTTCTTCCCTCTCCGCCTAGTTGTGTGCGTCAAGTCCAGCAAAAGAGTTTGGGCCATGGCCGCTGGGTAAAACGAGGTGGCGGTCAGAGACCGCCGCTGCAGGTTCATGGGTAGGGATTGAGGGTGAGGAGCCGAGCAGCAGGGGCCGCAAGGGTATTCCTCCAGCATGGTAGGGCCGCGTTGCCGCGCGGCCTCGTCAATCCATTCAGAGAGCCAAGGCCGACCGGCAGGTCGGCCCTACCTTGCTTGGCCAGCGCCCGTCGCAGCCGCGCCTCTTCTCCCTCTCCTCCTCGGCCGAGGAGAGGGTCGGGGTGAGGAGTCGAGTGCATTCTGAATGCGTCTGAGCAGCCGCGCTTCCGCACCCTCTCCGCCGAATTTGGTAGGGCCTTGCTGCGCAAGGCCACGTCCATCCAGATGCATCGAGGCCGCCCGCAGAGCGGCCCTACCAGACTCAGGGCCGGGGTGAGGTGGCGAACGCCCTTTCTTCTTCCGCGTGGTGGCCCACCGCAAGGTGTGTTCCCAAATCCGCAGCACCCGCCAGCCGGCCTTGCGCAATGTCCGCGTCACCAGCCGGTCGCGGGCCTGGTTGCGCGTGAGCTTCGCGCGCCAGAACGCCCGGTTGCCCGTCGGCATCCGGCAATGCCTCGGGCACGCGTGCCAGAAGCAGCCGTCCACGAAGACCGCGAGCTTGAGGCGGGGAAACACGAAGTCAGGACGCACGGTCAGTTGAGAGTTGAAAGTTGAGGGTTGAGAGGCAAGGCGACCGGCCGGACGCGCTGGCTTCCGACTCTCAATTCTCAACTCCCCCACTCTCAACTTCAGGTGTCTGCGCCATCCCGTGATGCCGTGCGCGCGGAACACCCCCACCAGCGCCAGCTCAGTGTTCTTGTT
>SXTU01000113.1 GCA_005791875.1 Verrucomicrobiales bacterium | reverse complement strand
CTGAAGGGATTTAGCCTTGACCCAAAAAGTCTCGCGGTGTTTCGCGGCCAGCCGGCCGTGCAAGTTGTCGAGCCGCCACACGCAGACATCCTCCACGGGTTGGCTGGCGTAAATCTCCCGCAGCCGCGCCGCTGCTTCATCAAGACCAGTCGCAAAAGGCCAGGGACAACGCAGCCTCGGTCGAATATCCTGAGTCCGATGGTCAAAATCTTTCAGGTTAACGACATTGCCGGCCAAGCTGGATTCAGCATCTGCGGAACAAGCAGTTTTGATGCGCTTGAGCGGGCAGAAGAATCAGGTTTCCTGCCCAGCGGCTTCACACTGGCACAGTGGGAGCGACTGCCAAAGCGACAGACCACCCAGCAATGCCTTGATGACTTTCTCGCTCGTTACGAGCCGTGCAAGACCATGTGCGCCCGCCATCGGTGCTGCGCTTCGTGATGAGGTCCACGTCGCCGTGGTCGCCGGGGCCGGTCTTGCGGCCCTCGCAGAACGCGAGCACGGAACCCTTCGCCGTCACGAGCAACGCGGGGATGCGGTAGGTGTGGTAGCCGCCCTGCCCGGCGGTCCAGAGCGGAACTTGTTCAATGAAGGCTGGCGCGGCGCAAACAAACTGCACCAGCGAGGCGTTCAAGAGCAAAGTGAGCAGGCGTTTCATTTCAGTGAGTCCTGTCCATCGGTCAGCCATTCGAGGTTAAAGCGGGCGACGGTAAGCAGGCCGGTGCGGTAGCTGTCCTTCCCGTCCGTGCTGCCGCGCTCGTAAAAGAGCAGGATGGTCCCATCCTTCGCCACGGCGAGGTCGCTGTAGCCGCTGAAGCCCGGCTCGATGGTCTTGCTTACCGGCCAGGTCGCGGACTCATCGTAGCTGAGTTTCACCGAGACGTTCTTGCGGTCGCGGCCCTTGCCCGGCGCTTCCTTGCCGTCGGTGCGTGCGAGGTTGTGCGGGTTGGCAAAGAGCAGGCGGTTCTTAGCGGGTGCTTCGCTGAGGCGGACCATGCTGGCCATGCAGATGGGTTCGAGCAGTTGTTCGTGGAACTGCGGCTTACTCCAAGCCGTCACGCCGTCGCGGCTGGTGGTGAGCAGGCGGCGGTTGGCTTTTGATTCACTCCTCATGTTCAGCAGCACGCGGCCGTCGGCTAGCTGCACGGCGCAGGTTTCGTTCGGGATAATCCACTCGCCCTGGTTCGGCCCGGCAATCTCGCCGCGCGACCAAGTGCGACCCAAGTCGTCGCTGTAAATCACCGACGTGACCGAAGGGCGGTGCGCGTGTCCGCCAGTGCCGAGCGAAAGCCACACGGGCACGATGAGGCGGCCGGTCTTGAGCTGGATGCCGTGGGCGGGGCCGGTGGCGAGGACCTTCCAGTCGTCTTCGGGGCGGAACTTGTCGACCGTGGCGGTGATTTCGACGGGCTTCGACCAGGGCGCGCCGTCGTCGTCGCTGCGGATGTAGAAGCAGCGGGCGTATTCGAGGCAGTAGAGGAAATGCACCGCGCCGTTCTGGTCGGGGATGGCGACGGCGTTGTTGTAGGTTACGTCGTCGGGGTTCGCAAGCTTCTGCGCTAGCGCGACGGGGTTCTTCGACTTGGGGCCGGGCACGTCGGCGATTTTGGCGCGCTCGGTCCACGTCTTGCCGCCGTCGGTCGAGCGGCGGAGCAGGATATCAATCGTGTCCCAATCGCTCTTGCCGGTGCGGCGTGCCTCGCAGTAGGCGAGCACCGTGCCGCGCTTCGTGGTCACGATGCCGGGGATGCGATAGAGCGCGTAGCCCTCCTTGCCCGCCTCGAACAGGTCAATTTTTTCAAGCAGTGGCTCGGCAGCGGCGGCGGGGAACAAGGAAGCGGCAAGCAGCGCGGTTTTGAACAAGAGCGGAAACAGGAGGCGACGCGGATGCATAGGCAGGAGTAAATTCCAGCCGTTGCCACCTGTCATCCCGAATCCGCCGGGTTACTTCTTCTTCAGCGTCGCCAGATACTCCAGCAGGTCTGCGAGTTCCTGCACGGTCATGGTCTGCTGGAGGCCAGCGGGCATGATAGAGAGTTTGCTCTGCTGGCGGCGGGCGAGGGTAGATTTTTTAAACTTCGTCACCACTCCGCCCACGGTTTTCACCGACACGTCATCGCCCGTTTCGCTCACGATGAGGCCGAAGAATTCCTCGCCGTCCTTGGCCTCCACCGACCACGCCTCGAAACCGAAGGAAATGCCAGCGCTGGGGTCCAGGATGGATTCGAGCAGCGCGTCCTTGCCGAGCTTGCTGCCGATTTCTGAAAGATCCGGGCCGAAGTCAATGCCCTGCCCGTTTACGACGTGGCACTTGGCGCAGCCAACGGTCTCGCGGGAGAAAACTTCTGCGCCGCGCTTGGCGTCGCCCTTCATCGCGAGGAGTTCGGCGATGGGCGGCAAGGACTTGTCGCCCTGTCCGGGCGGCGGCGGCAGCAACCTCGCAGCTTCGGACTTCAACTCCGGCCAGCGGACGGCGTTCAACTCGGTGGCGGCGGTGAACCGGATTTCAGCGGGGAGCTGGTCCTCACGCGCGAGCTTGAGGAGGGCCGCTGCGCCTTCCTGCGTGCGGGCGAGCGAGCGCACCGCTTGTTTGCGCAACGCAACGTCGCGCTTGGCGTCGGCCAGCAGCGGGAGCAGAAGCGCAGGGAGTTGCTTCGCGCCGCTGTTGCCCAGGGCTTCGACGAGCTTGGTGACCTTCGCGGTGTCCTTGTCGGCGAAGGCAGCGGCGAGGGCAGCGGTATCGCCACTGGCGAGGACCAGTCGGAGAGCAGCAACGCCCGCTTCGTCAGCGGGGTGCTTGATGGCGACCTCGATCAGGCCGGAATTTTGGCCAGCGACCTTGAACTGCTCGACGAGCTGCACGAATTGCGGCGTGCCGCGCGTGGCGGCGAGGACTTTGCCGAGCGCTTCCGCGAGCTTGGGATTGGCGTTGACCGCTTCCGGCCCGAGGCGGGTGAGCGCCTCGATCATGGTGTTGAGCTTGGCCGGTTCAATCGGCTGCGCGACGGCGGTGGCGGCCAATGCCAACAGGCAAATCGTGGTGCGAAGGTTCATCATCGTCGGGCGGAAGATGCGGCGGGCGGGGCGGACTTGGCGAGTCATCACTTCACGCCGAGCAGGTTCTCCCACTCCCCTTCCTTGAATCCGACGAGGCCGCTCTTGTCCGTGAGCAGGAAGGGGCGCTTCACCAAGTTCCCGTTCGCAGCGAGCAGGGCGAGGCCTTCGTCCACCGTGAGCTTGGGCAACCGCTCGGCGAGCTTCATCACCTTGTAATCACCGCCGGAGGTGTTGAAGAGGCGGCGGAGGTCGCCTCCGTAAATGGCCAGCATCCGCTTCAGTTCGGCTTTCGTGGGCGGTTGCTCGCGGATGGGGAGGGCGTCGAAGGCGAGGCCGCGCGCGGCGAGGAACTTCTTCGCGCGGCGGCAGGTATCGCAGCTTTGGTATTCGTAGAACTTCATTGCCCGAGGAACTTGTCTCGCCCCGCCACCAGCGCCGCCATCTTCCGGTCGGCCACGCTGCGCGAGAGCATCCAGAAACCGCAGTCGGGGTGGACCCACCGGATGCGGTCGGCCCCAAGCGTCTTCACGGCGTGGGCGATGCGCGTGGCGATGAGGTCGGGCGTTTCGACTTCGTTGTCCTTGATGTCCACGACGCCGAGTCCGAGCGCGATGCCGGGGCGGAGGTCGCGAAAGGCATCGATCTCGTCGTAGCCGCGCCGCGCGAATTCCAGGACGAGGTGATCCACATCGAGGCGATTGAGGAAGGGGAGAAGATTGCGCCAGTAACCCCTCTGGATGCTCTGGCCGCCGTAGTTGCCGAAGCAGAGGTGCAGGCCCTTCTGGCCGCGCACGCCTTCGAGAACGTGGTTGATGGGTTCGTGCGCCCAGTCGGCGTCCTCGGGATGGCCGGGGAGATTCGCCTCGTCCACCTGCACGACGGCGGCGTCAACGTCCGTCACCTGTCGGCGCAACGCCTCGGCCAACGCCATCGTGAGCGCGCGGGTGTCCGGGTAGAACTCGTTCACGAGCGTCTTCGCGAGCATGTAGGGCGAGGTGAGCGTGAACTTCAGCGGACGAGTGGTCAGGCCCTTCACGGACTGCCACGCGGCAGGGAGGTTCAATCTGCCTTCGCCAATCTCACCGTGCACGACGCCCGCCGGTTGCGTGCGGAACTTCATCCCTTGTGCCGCGCGGAATTTCACCAACTCCTCACGCGCGAGGCCTGTGTGGATGCCGCTCATCGGGCGGATGAAGTAGTCAATCATCCCGTTGGTCTCCGGGTGATTCACATCGAAGCGCGACAACTCGCCGTCTGCGATGACGTCGAGACCGGCCAACTCCTGCGTCTTGAGCACGACGAGGATGGCGTCGCGCAGCGCGGTGGCGGTGGGGAAGGCGGCCAGCCAGGCGGGGATGGGATAACTGCCGACGACGGTGGTCAGAATCTGCGGGGCGGACATGCGGGGAGTGTTGAGTTCAACGCCCAAAGTTCAAGGTTCAAAGTCGGCACGGGCTTGGGCGCAAATCAGATTCTGAGAAGTCGCGCAGCGACGGGCGATGGTAGCCGTGGGTTTCAACCCACGGACCAACCGCCGCAGGAAGGCGTCGCGTAGCGACGCTTGAATGGGCTAACACATCTGGGACCGCGCAATGGTTCGAGCGTCGCTACGCGACGCCGGTCGTCCACGGCCCGGACCGTGAGTTGAAACCCACGGCTACCATCAGGCTCTCGCTCCGCGAGGCAACCGGCCAGGACGCATCGCCCAAAACCTGATTTGCGCCCGCTCGTCCTAGGCGCGTCTGGTTACTGCCCAATGCCGCTGCCTGACCTGGTCCTCCCTCCTCCGAACGCGCAAAGACGGCTTGGAAGCTGGCGCTCCGACTGCTTCGCCCAGAGTCCGCTCGTCCTTGCGCTCACTACTTCAGCGTCAGCACGAACGCCTGAATGTCAGCAAGCTCCTGCGGGCTGAAGATGTCTCCCATCGGCGGCATCGGCGAGACCTTGAGCTGCTCGAAGCCCTTCGCCATCACCTTGCTCGGCTCCAGCAAACTCTCACGGATGTAGGCGGCCGTGCCGCGGGTGGCGACGCCATCGAGCGCGGGGCCGACAGTGCTCCCCTGCCCTTTCAGGCTGTGGCAGAGGACGCACGCGGCCGGGTGCTTGTGGAAAAGCTGCTCGCCACGCTTGGCATCAGCCACGACCGGCTTGCTGTCCTCCTCGGTCGGGAGCAGCTCGCAGAGACGCACGTCGTCGAAGTAGCCGTCGCCGCGCGCGACGTGGAGGATGTTGATGCTGGCCGTCGTGCGGTTGCCGCTGTTGAACACAACTTCCACCTCGGTCCAGTCCGACTCGCGGCGGCGCACGGTCTCGGTTTCAGCACGGCCAAGGTGGTCGTTGAAGCTGACCTTGCCTTGGAGCGCGTGGGTTTTCACCCAGCCGGCGAGGCGATACTGCGTGTTCGGCTTCACGGGCACATCGGCGTGAAGGCTCGTGTCAGCATCGCCGCGCGTGATGCAGCGCACGCCCTGCTTGCCGCCGTGGAACTGCTTCTCGTCGCTCACCACCTTCCACTCCGCACCTTGGTTCGCCGGACGGTTGCCGTAGTCGCGCCGCTTCCAGCCCTCGGGCAGGCCGTCGCTGCCGACGACCTCGAAGCCGGGGTTCGGCAGGAGGTTGGGGCCTTCGCGATGCAGCTCCGCGCCGTGGAGCTTGGTCAGGAGGCGCGTGATCTCTGCGAGCCACTCGTCAGCACGGTTGGCCGGATTGCGCGCGATGCTGGCGACGACGGTCTGGATCGGCTTGGTGTCGGACAACTCGGCGACCTTCACGAACGCTGCGAGCTTGGTGAGCGGATCGGGATCACTCACGACGCCGGCGCTGAAGAAGAGCTTCTGCGCGCGCTCGTCCTTGCCGAGTGCGCGCGTGGCGTTGCGGCGGACGGCGGAATCGGCGTGGTTCAACCCGGCGCGATGCGTGGCGTCGTCGAGTTGGCCGAGGCCGTGGAGTGTCCACAGGGAATGCAGCGCGGCGAGCGGCGCGCTGTTTGTGACGGCCTGTTTGAGCGCGGGCGCGGCGTCGGTCTTCTTGCCCTCGACAAGCAGGCGCTGCGCGGTCAGCCGCCAGAATTGGTTGTCGCTACCGAGTGCGGAGACGAGCTGTGGCGTGGCTGCGCCCTTGAGAGAGGCGATGGCGGGCTTCTTCGCCTGCTCCCAGACAACGCGGTAGATGCGGCCGCGCGCGTGGTCGCGCAGCACGTTTTCATGCGCGCCGCCGACACCGGTCTTGGCCGCGAAGCCCCCGCGCTCGACGCTCGGCGTGGGGTTGTGCTGGATGATGTAGTTCTGCCAGTCGGCGAACCACACCGCGCCGTCCGGGCCGACCTCGGCGAAGACGGGCGACATCCACTCATCGCTGCTGGCAACGAGGTTGTAACCATCCTTCGCCACGTAGCCCGCGCCGTCGCGCTGCACGTCCATGAGCGCGATGTTCTTCATCGTCGGCTCGCAGACCATCGCCTTGCCTTGCAGGCGCGGCGGCAGATTGCCGGAGTGGATGAAAGCGCTGCCCGCCGCCGCCGTGAAGCCGCCGAAGACATCCACCTGCCGGAAGTTCGGCGTGATCGTGTGGCACTTATCCTCGATGTTGATGCGCTTGGCGGTCATCGCGCGCAGGCCGCGCGGCACGACGGTCGCAGGAATGCCGCCGAAGAAGATGGGCGCGTTGTTCGCCGTGCCGCCGAACTGGTCGCCGAACTCGTTCGCGCTGTGGCCCCAGGAGTTGTTCGAGAACTGGTGGAGAAATTCGAGCGCGGAACCGTCGGCCTTGAAGCGGTAGGTGCCCTGCGCGAAGCGGAGTTCCTTGCCGCCAACCGTGCCGTTGAAGCCGGAGTAGCCCACGCAGCCGTAGAGCCAGTTGTCGTGGCCGTAGTGGAGGTTGTTCGCCTGCGCGTGGGTGTCGTTGACGCCCCAGCCCGTCATGATCTCGGTGCGCACGTCGGCCTTGTCGTCGCCCTTGGTGGACTTGAGGAAGAGGAAGCGCGGCGGCTGCGAGACGATGATGCCGCCGTTGGCGAAGACGAAGCCGGTGGGGATGTTTAACTTGTCCGCGAACACGGTGAACTTGTCGGCCTTGCCGTCGCCGTCCGTGTCCTCGCAAATCTTGATGCTGTCGTTGCCCATGCCGTCGGGCTTCACCGCGTGCGGGTAGTCGCGCGACTCGGCGACCCACAGGCGACCCTGCTCGTCCCACGCCATGAAGATGGGCTTGGCGATGTCCGGCTCGGCGGCGAATAGCTGGAGGCGCAGGTCAGCGGGCACCTGCGTGCGCTCCATGCTGCCCTTCACGGAGAGCGGATGCTGGAAGGTGACGGGCTGGGAACGCTTCTCGTAGTTCGCGACAGTCGGGCTGGCCTCGCGTTTCTCTGGTTCGCGCTGCGCAAGGAATTTTTCCCAGTCCGCCCTGCGCGGGGCGGAGATCGCGGCGAGCACGCCCGCGCGCACCTGCCCGGGCGTGGTTGTCTCGGCGAGCTTGAGCACAGGGATCAACGCGCCGGAAGGGAGCTTGATGACGTTGTTGAGCGCGGGCGAGCCGTCGGGCTTCGGGCAAAGCGCGAGCACATCGTAGTGCGCGAGGTCCGCCGAGCTGGGCGTGTAGCCGGTGGCGTAGTCGAACCAGATGGCGTCGCGGCCCAGGTCGCGCATCGCAGCGTGGAGCGGGCCGTTCGTGGGGCGCTCGACACCGGCGGCGTCGAAGTAAAGCACGCGCAGCGGACGAGTGGCTGCGGTGGCGGAGGCGAGGAGAAGGAAGGCGGCGCAGGCGCGCACGAAGCTGCGCTTCGCGAGCGGGGCAAGGCGGCGGAGTGCGACCCGAACGCCAGGCCACGCGCCTTCTCCCTTCCTCGGTGGAGGGGAGAAGGTGGCCGAAGTCCGGATGAGGGGTGTGGCCACCAAGGCCGACGCATGCAACCCCTCACCCCAGCCCTCTCCCCTCATCCGATGAAGGGAGAGGGAGTCAAAGCACGGTATGGGTTCGCACCGGTTCCACGAGATTGGATTCCGAGATGGCGTGAGTTCCAGCATAGGGCATGGAGCCTAGCCAAGCTGTTAGGGCGCGCCATTAAATTTCGCGCATTTCAGTTGAGGTTTTTCCAGTGCCTGAGCCACCCGGCGCTCCGTCCGCGCAGCGATCAGAGAGGCGAGCGCTGGAGGGGATCCCAATACCGCGCGTTCTTGATGCTGGCGGGGGTCGCGTTGGGATTGATGGGCGGTTGATGTTCTCGTCCTTGCGCGACTCGGAGTGTCCGTCGTTGAACGCCACCATGCCCTGGCCACGGTGGCGGTTCGGGTCAACGCCTTCGAAGCTACCGGTGCCGGCCTTCATCCCAGCAAAGGGCCACCAATAACTGGTGCTCCAAGTGACCGCAGCAGTGGGCATGGACTCGCCCGTGACCATGCTCTCGGCGGGATTAACCACCTGAGTCCGGCGGAAATTGTCCTGAGATGACATGTTGACCCCGCCGAAGCTGGCGTTTTGCGGGGTGTTAGGACGCAGCCCATGCCAGTAGCCGTTGTAGGCGTATGCGGCTCTGTCGACGGTGAAGGCCCACTGCCAGGTCACCCCTTGGTCAACCCGGTTTCCCTTGAGCATCGGGCAAAGGAAGATGTTCGTGTGCTGCACGCGGCCCATGATGTGCGGCCCCCACCAGTCATCCAACGTTGTGGTGCCAGCCCCGGCACCGGTGCGGTTGTTGCGATGCCACGGATACACATCGCTGGCGTCCTCGGTGTAGAGCTGCATGTAAACACCGATCTGCTTGTTGTTGTTCATGCACACCGTGCGCTGGCCTTTCTCCTTCGCCTTGGACAGCGCGGGCAGGAGCATGCGGCGAGGATCGCGATGATCGCAATGACCACGAGCAGTTCGATGAGCGTGAAGCCGGACGGGCGGCGGGTTACGGCATTGGGGGCAGGACACGTGTTCATGGCACGAGGCGAATGGATGACGATTGGCTGTGAACGTAGGTTCGTGTGGCGCAGCGAGCTTTAAGATTTCGCGCATTCCACTTGAACTTTTTTCCAGCGCGAACGCCCAGAAAACCCAAGGTTGACCGTGGCGCGGCGGCCCGTGACGCGGTCTGCAGCCGGCTCTTTCACAGGCTGTCCTCCCGGGTGACAACGACCGCAGGCTTGAGCGGCGCACGCGGGCGGCTATCGTCGCGCCCGCGCATGACTCTCCGAACGAAACATCTCTCCCTCACCGGCCTCGTCGCCGCCACGCACACGCCGTTCCACGCGGACGGCTCGCTCAACCTCGCCATCGTCGAGACGCAGGCGGCACACCTCGCAGCCAACGGCGTCGGCCACGCCTTCATCGGCGGCACCACCGGCGAGAGCAGCTCGCTCACGCTGGAGGAACGGCGTGCGTTGACCGTGCGCTGGATGGAAGTCACACGCGGGGCAGAGCTGAAAGTCATCGTCCACGTCGGCGCGAACTGTCTGGCGGACGCCCGCTCGCTCGCGGCGCAAGCGCAGCAGCTCGGCGCGGTCGCCGTGTCCGCGCTGGCCCCGTCCTACTTCAAGCCCGGCAGCGTCGCACGGCTCGTGGACTGCATGGCGGACATCGCCGCCGCCGCGCCGGAGCTGCCGTTCTACTACTACGAGATTCCGCTGCTCACGGGCATCAACCTGCCTCCGTCCGAGTTCCTCGCGCAGGCCGCCGACCGCATCCCGAACCTCGCGGGCATCAAATTCACCAGCAACAACCTGATGGAATACCAGCTCTGCCGCGCGTTCCGGGGCGGCGCGTTCGACCTGCCGTTCGGCTTCGATGAAATCATGCTCGGCGCGCTTGCGCTCGGCGCGACGGGCGCGGTGGGCAGCTCGTTCAATTTCGCCGCGCCCATTTATCTGCGCGTGATGAAGGCCTTCGCCGCTGGTGATCTGGCGACCGCGCGCGCGGAGCAGTTCCGCTCCGTGCAACTCATCGCGGTGCTCGCGTCGCGCGGCTACATGGGCGCGGCCAAGGCGACGATGAAGATGCTCGGCGTGGATGTCGGCCCGGCGCGATTGCCGAACGCGAGCCTGAGCGCGGAGCAGCAGGTCACGCTGCGCACGGACCTTGAACAGCTCGGTTTCTTCGAGTGGGTCGCGAAGGCTTGAGTTTGAATCGGTCCCCGGCCCGGCCAGTCGGGTATTGCGATGAAAACCCTGCTGCTGCTGGTCGCGCTCACGTTGGCCGCTTCCTCGCTCCCCGCTCAAAACGCGCCCGTCACCTTCGACGCACGCTCCACGAAGAGCGGCGCTTGGTCCGCACCAGCGACTTGGGCCAACGGCCGCGCGCCCAAGGCCGGCGACCGCGTGCAGGTCCGCGCGGGGCACACGGTCGTGTATGACGTGGCGAGCACGGACGCGGTCCGCATGATTCACGTCGCGGGCAAGCTTACGTTCAGCCGCGAGAAATCCACGCGCCTCGAAGTCGGCCTCATCAAGATTGAGCCGGGCGAGACGACGACGGAGGACGGCTTCGATTGCCACGCCGACGCGCCGACTGCCGCGCAAGCTGGCGTAGTGCCGGTGCTCGAAATTGGTTCCGCAGAGCGGCCCATCCCCGCCGGCGTCACGGCGCTGATCCGACTCGTCCACTATGAGGGCATGAACAAGGAGACCTTGCCCGCCATCCTCAACTGCGGCGGTCGCTGGGAGACGCACGGCGCGCCGATGAACCGCACCTGGCTCAAGCTCGGCGCGACGGTGAAGGCCGGTGAATCCGTCGTGAAACTCACGGAGCCAGTCACGGGTTGGCGCGTAGGCGACACCGTCATCGTCACCGTCTCGAAGGAGAGCTACGGCGGCGGCAACACCTTCCGCCAGTCCGCCGCCAAGCCGCGCAAGGTGCAGACCGAGGAGCGCCGCATCACCGCGTTGGCCGGGGACCAAGTGACGCTCGACCGCGCGCTCGACTACGCGCATCTCGGCGCGGGCGACTACCGCAGCGAGGTCGCGAACTTGTCGCGCAACGTCACCATCGAGTCCGCCAAACCCAACGGCGTGCGCGGCCACACGATGTTCCACCGCGACAGCACGGGCGGCATCAGCTACGCGGAGTTCCGCCACCTTGGCAAGGAAGGCGGGCTCGGCAAATACGCCATCCACTTCCACCTCGTGCGCGACTCGATGCGCGGCAGCGGCGTGCTGGGCGCGAGCATCTGGGACTCGCACAACCGCTGGCTCACCATCCACGGCACGGACTTCCTCGTGGTGCGCGATTGCGTGGGCTACCAGTCGGTCGGCCACGGCTACTTCCTCGAAGACGCGACGGAGCAATACAACTTGCTCGACCGCAATCTCGCCGTGCAGGCGTATCGCGGGCGCAAGTTGCCGAAGCAGGTTTTGCCCTTCGACCCCAATGACGGCGCGGGTTTCTGGTGGGCGAACGGCCGCAACTCCTTCACCCGAAACGTCGCCTGCGAGAACGACGAATACGGCTACCGCTTCGAGGTTGCCAAGCGCAGCAACTTCAACCCCGAGCTGAACACCCTCCAGCCCAGCGGCGAGCGCGAGCGCGTGGACGTGCGGAAGATTCCCTTCCTGCGCTTCGAGGACAACGAGTCACACAGCGAGGGGCTTTACAGCTTCAACTTCGGTGACGACGTGAACGGCTCGGTGGGCGGCGACCGCACGCATCCGTTCATCGCGAAGAACCTGCGCGCGTGGGAGACGCACTACGTGATGCGTCCGAACCTGTCCCACTTCCTCCTCGACGGCCTCACGGTGAGCAACGGCGTCTATGGCATCTACCATCCCGACTACGATGCGCACGTCTATCGGAACCTCGACTTCACGCGCGTCGTGTCCGAGCCAATCAACCGCGGCCACGACGACGAGAGCATCCAGCACGGCGATTTCACCTACGAGAACGTGCGACTCGTGGACTGCCGTTCCGGGCGCGACCCGCTCATCCAACTCGCCTGCACCTCGCCGCGCACGGGCACGGCGGGCCACTTCCGCAACGTGAGCTGGCCCGGCAGCGAGTCGCGCGCCGGCAAGGTCGTGGACCTCGGCGGCGGCCCGCGCAATGACAAGCTGGAGCACGCGGTGACTTACTACTTCCACGGCTATCCGGCGGCGGGCGAGGTGACGAAGGTGATGAGCACGAAGTTCCCGGCCTCGGCGAGCGCGGAGTTCGCGAGCGTGGACAAGTTCACTGGCAAGGACGTGCGTGCCGCGAAGTCGACCCCCGTCGCCTTCCCGCAACTGCTCGCCCCCGTGGACGACCTACCACCCGCCACGGTCATCACCTCCGCGCGCAAGCAGACCGACGGCAAGCTCCTCGTGCGCGGTGTGACTCACGACAATGGTGAGGTGACCGACGTGACGGTCAATGGCCAGCGCGCGAAAATCCTGACGCAGCACGCCGGCGTGGCGGACTGGGAAATCTCCTTGCCCGCTGCGAAGGAACTCACCGCCGCCGCCCGCGACCGTGCGGGGAACGCGGAACGCAACGGGCACAAGCTCACGCTGCCATGAACCGCCGCACCTTCCTCGGCTCCGCCGTTGCCGCTTCCAGCGCGCTCGCTGCACTCGCCGCCGACTCGAAGCCGCGCACAACCCCGGTCGTGGACACGCACACGCACTGCTTCGGCGGCAAGGCGGACGCGCGTTTTCCCTACCACCCGCGCGGCACCTACCAACCGGAGCAGCCCACCTCGCCGGAGTTTCTCCTGAAGCTGATGGACGGCGCGGGCGTGGACTTCGCTGTCGTGGTGCATCCTGAACCGTATCAGGACGACCACCGCTACTTGGAGCACTGCCTCGCCGTCGGCAAGGGCCGGCTCAAAGGCACGTTGCTCGTCTTCTGCGACCGGCCCGGCTCGATGGAGAAGTTGCCGGACCTCGCCAAGCGACTGCCCGTCGTGACCGCGCGCATTCACGCCTTCCAAGCCGACCGCTTCCCGCCCTTCGGCAAGCCCGAGCTGCGCCAGCTCTGGAAACTTGCGAGCGACAGCGGGCTGGCCGTGCAACTCCACTTCGAGCCACAACACGCGCCGGGCTTTGAGCCGCTCATCCGCGAGTTCAAGCAGACACGCGTGATCGTGGACCATTTGGGCCGCCCCTTCCAAGGCACGCCGGGCGCACATGACCGCGTGGTGCGCTGGGCGGACTTTCCGAACGTGGTGATGAAGCTCTCCTCGCTGCCCGCCCCCGACGCGAAGGAAGCGGCGGAGCTGCCAGCCGTCATCCGCAAGCTGGCCGATGCCTACGGTGCTGACCGGCTCATCTACGGCGGGGGCTTCGACGAGAAAGCGACGGCTGAGAGCTACCGGGCGGAGCGTGAACGCACCGCGAAGCTGCTCGGATTCCTCCAGCCTGTTGCCCGCGCAAAAGTGCTCGGCGGCAACGCGGCGAAGCTGTTCGGCTTTGCCTCGGCGTAAATGCCAGCCGCGTCAGTTCGTGTCTCCGTCATCCAATGGGATCGGTTCCGGTGCGATGCCTTCGCTGGTGAACGTCCTCGCCTCGCGGAAGAAGGGGATGCTCCCGCCGGTCCACCATTGCCGCCACGCGAGCAGCGCGAGCAGGAGCGCGACCGCCGCCGCCAGCTTCCACGACAACTGTGCGCGGACGGCCCGCGCGGTGCTGCGCACGACCGCCCCGCCAACGGCCAGATTGACTGATGCTTGCGGCGAGTCGCGCTGGCCGTCGGTTTCAACCGCGGCCCAGTCCACGAGCGGATGCGCCGTGAAAGTGAGTTCGTAGAAGCGCGACTCGCATCCGGCGCGCAGGCAGTATTCCTCACGCAGCCGCGCCAACGCAGCCGCAGGGCGACCTGCTTCCAGTGCGGCTCCCGTGAACAGCGCAGCGACAACTTCTGGCAACGGACGGGCATCGCAGCCACAGCAGCGCGCGGCGACATGCGACCGGAAAACCCCGGTGTGCTCCAGGTCCGGGATGCCGGCCTGAGACAGCGCCGCCCGCGCGTTACCGGCGAACGCGGCGAGCTGGGCTAGGGCGAGCTTTCGGACCATCTGTGCGGAGGTGGACATGGCGACAGTCAGTTTCTTGGCTGATACCACTGCCAGTCCTTGGTCTCCTCGTAGGGATACCAAGGATCGCGCATGAGTGACTGGGAAAAGTCGTGGATCGCCGCATGGCCATCCACGAAGAGGACCGGCGAAACGAACATGGCCGGTGCGATCCGGGGATCGCGGAAATCAACGCGGCCGCGATTGCGGTGCCACTGGGTCCAGTAACTGAGCCACACCAAGCGCGGTGGCGGGGTGATGACCTTGCTCAAGGATTGAGCCGGCGGCTCGTGCATCAAGATGTAGCGATCCGGATCTTCAACCCAAGACTCCGCCTTGCGGGCGATGGTGCCGCGGGTGGGCTGCAGTGTGGCGAGCGGCAACGGTGGTCGCCTCGTCGTATCCTCCGGGGCTTGGAGCGAAATGTTGTAAAGATAGCTGCTGCCAGCGGTCTCCCAGGCGGAAGGCTTGTCGTGGTTCACCCCGTGGTGCGGCCAGTCCAGATCCCCCATGTGGCCCTTGTCCATTGGGCAACGGAAAATCAAAGGATTGCCTTGGTAGCTGTGGAACGGCCGGTTCGTGGCCTGACAATACTGATCGTCGTAAGGAAAGGGCGCGGGGTCAACTCCGCCGAGCGTCTGGAAAAGTGACTTGCCCTTGGGCATCTGGGTTGACGGGTTGATTTCCCGGACTCCAGCCGGTGGAAACCTGCCGGTGTCATCGAGGAACAGCTTATGCATGAGGCCGAGCTGCTTGAAGTTGCCCAGACACTCGGTGTCGCGCGTGCGGACCTTCACCTGCCATGTAATCGGATCGTCATGCCTCTGGCGTTTCCTGCGTAAGTTACGGCGTGAGACTGGACGGCGGCGGAATACAGTGTTCCCCGGAGCCGCCTACTTCCCCTCCGCCACCCGCCCTGGCTCGCGCACACCGCTGCCTTTGCGCTGAGTAAGCGAGTCGCCGAGGTCGGCGCGAGCCTTCTCGGCGAGAGCGAGGAGACGCTGGACGATGGCCGGGTTTGAGGAAGCGACATCGGTCTTCTCGCCCACGTCGTTGTGCAGGTCGTAGAGTTGAGGTTCCTCGATCTTCGCGTTTTCATACTTCGCCGGAATGCCGTCCTTGCCGCCGGGGCGGCCTGCGAGAGTGCGGAAGCCGTGCGGGAGCTGGAGCTTCCAGCGGCCATCGGGGGTGAACATTGCCTGCAGCTCGTTCTGCGCGTAGTAGCTCCAGTAAGCCTCGTGCGGGTTCTTCGCGCCCTTCGCTCCGGCCAGCAGCGGCCACACGTCAAGGCCGTCGATCTCGTGCTCGGGCAACTTCGCACCGATGAGCTTCGCGAAGGTCGGCAGGAGATCAATGGTCATGAGCATCTCGCCGCTGGTCGTGCCGGCGGGGAGCTTGCCGGGCCAGCGCATCAAGCACGGGACGCGCGTGCCGCCTTCCCACGCAGTGCCCTTGCCCTCGCGCAACGGACCGGCGCGGCCGGCATGGTCGCCGTAACTCAGCCACGGACCGTTGTCGCTGGTGAAGACGACGAGCGTGTTGTCGTCGAGGCCATGCTTCTTGAGCGCGTCGAACACCTGCCCGACCGACCAGTCAATCTCCTGTATCACGTCGCCGAAGAGGCCCGCGCCGGACTTGCCCTTGAACTTGTCGCTCACGAAGAGCGGGACGTGCGGCATGGAGTGCGCGAGGTAAAAGAAGAACGGGCGGTCCTTGTTCTTCTCGATGAACTTCACCGCGCGCTCGGCATACCAGGTCGTCAGGTTCGGCTGCTTCTCCGGCGTGATGTCGGGGTCTTTCACCTGATCGCCCTCGATCAGCGGGAGCTTGGGATAAGTGCCTTTCTTCGCCTCGGGGTGATGCGGCCACATGTCGTTGGAGTAGGGCAGGCCGAAGTATTCGTCGAAGCCGTGCCGCACCGGGAGGAACTGCGGGTGGTGGCCGAGGTGCCACTTGCCTGCCATGCCTGTCGCGTAGCTCTTCTGCTTGAAGACCTCGGCCATCGTCATTTCGTCCGCGTGGATGCCGATCTTCGATCCCGGCCCGAGCGCACCGTGGATGCCGACGCGGTTGTTGTAGCAGCCCGTGAGCAGCGCGGTGCGGCTCGCGGAGCAGACCGCCTGCGAGACGTGGAAGTTGGTGAACTTGCGGCCTTGCGCCGCCATGCGATCGAGATGGGGCGTGGCGTAGGCCTTGCAGCCGAACGGCCCGATGTCCGCGTAGCCGAGGTCGTCGCAGAAGATGACGATGACATTCGGAGGGCGCGGCGCGGCTTGGGCCAGCGGGAGGAACGCAGCGAGGGCGAGCAACAGGGACGCAAGCAGGCGTGGAGTTTTCATGGCTGCGACTACCCTAGCCAGCGGTGTTCAGGCTGCCAAGCGGCTTTGCGGACAACGCATGTAGCCGCCGAGGTAAGGAGGCGGACCAAACGCAACAGCCTCCGAAGAAATCCGCCTCCTGACCTCGGCGGCTACAGAGTCACGCCGCCGGAATCTCGAAGAGATGCACGGGGGAGGTGTTGCCGGGGTAGGAGCCGTCCGCTGTCTTCGGGCGGCCGTTGCCATTGCTGGCTTTATTCATCGCGCTCACGGCGAATCGCTTGCCGTCGGGGTGCAGGGTGACGGAGTGGACGTTCGCCACGCCGGTGTGCGTGAAGAACGGCTCCTTCTCGCCGGGGCGCAGGAACATGATTTTGCCGCTGCCGGGCTGGCCGCTGGTCACGACGATGAGATAGCCGCCGGGGTGCGCCGCAAGGTCGAGCACGAAGCCGTCCTTGGCCGCACCGAATTTCCACTCGGTCTGCTTCTTGCCGGTCGCGGTGTCGAACTTCACCAGCACGGGCGCGCCTTCGAGGAAGCCGCCGCCGGCCGGTTCGCAGCCGCCGACGAGCAGCGATTTGCCGGCGTCAATGAACGTCACCACACGCAGGCCGCACACATCCTGCAGGCGCGAGAGCGAGAATAAAACCGAGGCGTCGAAGTCGCGCACGACTTGCTTCGTGCCGAAATCCCATGTCTTCACGCGGCCCTTCAGATCGCCGAACGCGACGAGCTTGCCCGCCGGCGCGAAGGTCACGGCGAACACTTCGGCCTCCGCGCGGTGCTCGGCGACGAGCTTGCCCGCCGTGGTCCAGATGCGGACGAACTGGTCGCGCCCGCACGTCGCGAGGTGCTGGCCGTCGGCGGAAATGGCGAGGCGGCGAATCCAGCCGTCGTGCGCGGTGGCGTTCTCCCAGATCGGCTTGGGCCCATCGCCTTCGTAAGCGAGGGCGGCGAGCTTGCCCCAGGTGTCGGCAGCGAAGATCACTTTGTCCTTCGGATGGAACGCGAGGTTCTGGACCCAACCGTTGAAGCCGGTGAGATGCGGCAGCGGCACAAGGTCCACGGGCGATTCCTCCGGGGCCTTCTTGGCCGCGGGCTTTTTCTTCGGCTCGTCGGGCAACTCGACATCCACTGCGGCCTTGGGCTTCTCGACGACTTTCCAGCGGCGCACGGTGCCTTCCATCGCGCCGGCGGCGAGGAAGTTGCCGCACGGGCTGAAGCGCGCGACGCAGAGCTGGCGGTCGTTCTGGAAGGCCTTGAGTTCCTTGGGCGGCGTGAAAGTGGCGGCGGGTTGGTCAGGCATAGCAGCAGGACAATTTCGAATTACGAATTACGAATGGCGAATAGTGAACGCGCGGCCGGAGGTCGCAGAGCAGTCGTTGCGGATGGGTGTTCGAAGCAATCATTCTCAATTCGAAATTCACCCCTACGCCAAGGCTTCCTTGATGGCTTCCATTTCGTCGTGGGCCAGCGGCAGTGGCTGGCCGTTGTTGTCGTATTCCACTTTCTTCGAGTCAATGCCCAGCGCTTTGAACCACGTGTGGAAGACCGCGCCGATGTCGTGGCCCTTGTCCTTCACGTCGGTGCCCTTGTCGTTCGTCGCGCCGACGACCGCGCCGGCTTTCAGGCCGCAGCCGGCCATCGCGATGCTCCACGCCTCGGGCCAGTGGTCGCGGCCGACGTGGCCATTGATGCGCGGCGTGCGCCCGAACTCGCTCATCGCGATGACGAGCGTGTTCTCTAGCAGACCCGTGACCGCGAGGTCCTCGACGATGGCGGCGAAGGCGCGGTCGAACTTCGGCACGAGCGAGGCGCTGGCGTTGAAGTTGTCACCGTGCGAGTCCCAGCCGTAGCTGCCGACCTTCACGAAGCGGACGCCGGCCTCGAGCATGTTGCGCGCGACGAGCATGTGCTGGCCGATTTCCGTGCGACCGTAGCGGTCCAGCTCTTTCGCCGGCAACTTTGATGTGTCGAATATGTTCTGCCGCTTCATCAGCTCGCGCGCGGTGTCGAAGACGAAGCTGCTCGCCTCGGTGTAGGTCGGGCGGCGCTGGGCGGTGTAGCGTTTGTTCAGCAAGTCGCGGAGTTCGTTGCGCTCCTCGTCTTCCTCGGCGGTGAGCGAGGCGTGGCGGAGCAAATCCTCAGGCGGCTTGCCGTCGCCGAACGCGAGCGAGCCGTATTTCGGGCCGAGGAAACCGGCGTCCTCAGTCTTGAAGCCGCCGCTGCCGGGCTTGACCCAGACGTAGGGCGGGAGCTTCGAGGCGGTCGGGCCCATCAGCTTCGCGATGGAGGAGCCGAAGAAGGGATACGCCACACCGCGGTTCTTCGGGTCGCCGCGCTGGATGCGGGCGACGCCGGAGGAGTGGGCGTTATCCTTGGTGGCGATGTTCCGCACGACGCAGAGGCGATGCGCCTGCTTCGCGCACTGCGGCATCAGCTCCGAGAAGTGCGTGCCGGGCACGCTGGTCTTGATGGTGCGGAACGGCCCGCCGAACTCGGTGTTGGGCTTCGGGTCCCAGCTCTCGAGCTGGCTCATGCCGCCGTCGAGCCAGACGAAGAGCACCTGCTTCTCCTTCTTGCGCATCGCCTCGGCGGCCTGCGGCGAAATCATCCCGCCGAGCGCGCCGAACGCGAGGGCACCGGCGGACGCGCCGAGGAACTGGCGGCGGGAGGTGGCGTGTTCCCACGGTTTGCAAAGGGGGTTCATGCTAGTGGTTCGTGAAAAACTCCATCGAGGAGAGCATCGCCCACGCGTAATGGCCCAGCGCCTTCTCGCGGCTGGCGGCGTGCTTGGTGAGATACTTCGCCAGCTCGGCCTTTTCCTCCGCCACGGGCGAACGAGAGAGGATGGCGAGATACAACTCATCGGCTACTTGCCCCGCGTCGGCCTGTGCGGCGACACGGTCCATGAGGTTGCCCTTGCGCCGCTGGAGCGACCAGAGGACGAGGTCGTTGTTCCGTAGGAAGAGCGCGGCGCGGAGGGTCGGGTTCACGTTCAGCTCCGGCTCCTTCGCGGCATTGGCGAAAGCGGCGTGGAAGGCTTTCTCAAAATCCTTCTGCGTGTGTTTCTTGCCCTCGATGCTCTCCCAGTTCTTGCCGCCTACCACGCGCTCGTGCTCGCCGGTGGCGGCGAGGAAGGCGCGGGCGAGTTGCTCGGCGGAGAGCGGGCGTTCCTTCGCGACGGTGAACAGCTCCTCCGGCGGAGATTGCGCGCCGGCGGGCAGCAGGCTCGCGCGCTGGTAGGCGTGCGTGAGCGCGAGTTCGCGCACAAGCCATTGGAGGTCGAACTTGTGCTCGGTCAGCTCCTTCGCGAGCAAGTCGAGCAGCTCGGGATGCGACGCGGGGTTCTCCGAGTGCTGCAAGTCCAGCGGCTCGACAAGGCCCCGGCCCATCAGCTGCCACCAGACGCGGTTGGCGATGTTGCGCGCGAAGAGCGGGTTCTCCGGAGACGCGAGGCGCGCGGCGAGTTCCTTGAGCGGGCTGAATTTCGGCACGCCGGCCTTGCGCGCTTTCGGGTCGGGCGGCACGGCCCAGATTTCGTCCTTCGCCAGGTCAGGCAGAGGCACCTCGACGCCGAGCGGCACGCGCGGCCCGGTCGCGCCCTTCACGCTGCTGAGGACGGAGATGAACTCGTATTTGTTCGTCATCGGCCCCTCCTGCACCCACGCGGTTTTGTAGTCGCCGCCGGCGGATTGGAGCTTCGTGTTTTGGAACGCGACGAAGAGGCCGTTGAAATCCACCTGCTTGTAATCTTTCACCGTGAGGTGCTTGTGGCACTGGCAGCATTGAAGGTCCACGCCCATGAAGAGCCGGCCCGCGTCGCGCGTGAGGCCGGGGTAGTCGGTGTCCTGCTGGCCGACCTTGTCGAGCCGGCGGGTGATGAAGTAGCCCGCACCGCGCAACTTCTCGTCCTTGAAATCGGGGCTGAGGATCTCGCGCGTCATCTGGTCCCACGGCTTGTTCGCGCGGAACGACTCGGTGAGGTAGCGCTTCCATTCGTCGCTGTCGCCGTTGCGCTCCATCAATTGAATGTTGAACGCCTCGGCCAGTTGCTCGGCGAAACGCGGCGGGGTCGTGAGGTGCTGAATCAGCTTGGCGCGCTTGTCCGGCGATTTGTCGGCGAGGAACTTCCTCGTCTCGTCGGGACCGGGAATGCCGCCATTGAAGTCGAACCACGCGCGGCGCAGGAACTCCGCGTCGTCCGCCGGTGCGGCTAGCGGCTGCTTCGCGGCCTTCGCCTTCGCGGCGATGAGGGAGTCCACCTGCCGATGCAGCGGCTCAGCGGCAAACGCGCCCGCGCTGGCCAGCAATGCGGCCAGCAAAAGCCAGCGCATCAGGGGCACGATTAGGCGGGACAGTTGCATCGCGTTAGTTGACGCCGCCGGGTGGCGCGACATTGAACTTGGTTGCGCTCTCCGCGCCGTCACCCGGCGCGAAGGAAAGCTGGCGTCGCGCAATGCTGTTTGCCACGCTTTGAGGCCGTTGATTTTACTTTTCGCCAAATGAAACTCCGCCTCGCTCTCGCCACGCTGCTCATTGCCAGCCTCGTCCCAGTCGTCGCCCAGACCGCGAAGACGCAGGACGTGCCCAAAGCGAAGACCGCGCCCAAGGCCGCCAAGAAAGACCCGGCGATGGAGCCCGTCACGGACCAGTCCGGCCTGCCACGCGTGCTGCTCATCGGCGACAGCATATCCATCGGCTACACCGTGCCCGTGCGCGACCTGCTCAAGGGCAAGGCCAACGTCCATCGCATCCTGGAGAACGGCGGCCCCACCACCAACGGCACGGCGAAGCTCACCAAGTGGCTCGGCACGAGCAAGTGGGATGTCATCCACTTCAACTGGGGCCTGCACGACTTGAAGTCCATGGAAGACGGCAAGGCGCAGGTCAGCCTCCCCGACTATGAGAAGAACCTCCGCGAGCTGGTGAAGCAGATGAAGACGACAAACGCCAAGCTCATCTGGTGCGCCACCACGCCCGTCCCCGACGCGAAGCTCTCGCCGCCGCGCAAGGACAGCGACGTGCAGGCTTACAACGCCGCAGCCAAGAAGGTCATGGACGAGAACAAAATCCCGACGAACGACCTCTACGCCCACACCTTGCCCAAGCTCGCGGACGTGCAGCTCCCCGCCAATGTCCACTTCAAGAAGGAAGGCTCCGAGTTCCTCGCAAAGAAAGTGGCCAAGAGCATCGAGGAAACATTGGCGAAGCGCTGAGTCCCGTGCCGGAGATTTGCAATCGCCGTCAGTGGCGAACAGCCGTTCGGCGTGGCTGCGAGCTGTCCACGCGCAACACGGCGGTTACAAACCGCCGGCACGCCGCTTGCCGCCTGGGGCGCGTTTTCGTAGGGTTTGGCCGTGCATCACACCCAAGCTCCTTCCCGCCGGGATTTCCTCGCCGCCTCCATCGCCGCCGGCACTGGCTTACTTGCTACTTCTCCCGTGGGAGCCGCGCCTGCAAATACCCGTAAGCACCCCATCCAGCTCGCCATCTCCAGCTACTCCTACTGGCATTTCCGCACGGCGAAGGTGTCCATCGAGACGGTAATCGAGAAGACCGCCGCGCTCGGCGTGCCGGGCGTGGACATCCTGCACCGACAGATGGACATCCCGGAGAAGGAGCCGCTCACGGCCGCGCACCGCAGTTACCTCCAACGACTCAAGCGCCACGCCTTCCGCAACGGCGTGAGCCTCGTCTGCCTTTCCATCCACCAAGACTTCGTGGACCCCAGCGCGGACTACCGGCGCGCGCAGGTCGAGCACACGCTCAAGTGCATCGAAATCGCCGCTGCGCTCGGCATCCCGGCCATGCGGCTGAACTCGGGACGTTGGAACACCATCGCATCCTTCGACGACCTGATGAAGGCGCGCGGCGACGAACCGATTCTGCCGGGGCACACGGAGGACGAGGGCTTCAAATGGTGTCAGGACTGCATCGAGCAATGCCTGCCCCGCGCCGCCGAGCTGGGAGTGGTGCTCGCACTAGAAAACCACTGGGGCCTCACGCGCACGCCCGCGGGCTTGCTGCGCTTGCTCAACAGCGTGCAATCGCCGTGGCTCGGCGGGTTGATGGACACGGGAAACTTCCTCGAAGACCCCTACACGAAGCTCGCCGCCATCGCACCGAAGACAGTCTTCGTGCAGGCCAAGACCTACTTCGGCGGCGGCGAGTGGTATACCCTCGAACTCGACTACGCGCGCATCGCAAAGATTCTGACGGACGCGAACTACACCGGCTGGGTCTCGCTCGAAATGGAAGGCAAGGAGCCGGCTGACACCGCCGTGCCCAAGAGCCTCGCAGTGCTGCGCAAAGCGTTTGACGCGTAAGGCCGACACGCTTGTCCGCTGTGAGCTGAATCGCCGGCGCAGTGAAGCGAGGGACAGGAGTATGCCCCTACTCCGCCTGGAGCTTCTTCCGCAGCTTCCCGTTGCTCACGCAAATCTCCACTGCGTAATCGCCCTTCACCGGCTGCCACCAAAACTCCCCGCCCGCGCACTCGACGATGAGCCCGCCCGCCGCCACATCCCACAGCCGCACGCCGTTCTCGATGTAGGCATCCAGCCGGCCGTTCGCCGTCCACGTCATCGAGAGCGCCGCCGCGCCGAGCAGCCGCACCTTGCGCACACGATGCACGAGTCGATTGAACACCGGCAGCATGAGCGCCAGCGTCTTGGTGTATTTCGCGAAGCCCATCGCCACGATGGCCTCGTCGAGCTTTGAGCGGCTGCTGACCGAAATCGGTTTGCCGTTCAGCTTTGCCTTCTGCCCGCGCACGGCCGTCCACATCTCGTCGAGGAACGGGTCATACACCACGCCCACGAGCGTCGTGTAGCCGCGCAGCGGGCAACCCGCGTGCGGCGACTTGTCATCGCGCACTTGGAGCGCGATGGACACGCACGCGTGCGGGATGCCGTAGGTGAAGTTCACCGTCCCATCAATCGGGTCCACCACCCAGCGCGCCGCGGACGCGGGATCACCGAGGATGCCCTCCTCGCCGAGGATCGCGATGGTCGGGAACGCCCGCCGCAGCGTGCGCTCGATAAGCTTTTGGCAGCGCACATCCAGCTCCAGCTTGATGTCGTGCTGCGTCGCCTCGTTGACGCGTTTGGGCCGGGAGAGATTTTGGCGCATCAGCTTCCCGGCGGCGCGGGCGGCCTGCGTGGCGGCGGTCAAGGCGCGTTGCTGTTCTCGCAAAGTCATGGCCGGCGGTTGTAGGCGAAGGCGCTCGCGGCGGGAAGCACGAAGCAGGGGAATGGGGAAACGTTCAACGTCCAACGCTCAACTCCCAACCGCCAAATCTGCGGACGAATTCGCGGGCTTGGCGGGCGACTGATCTGCCCTCTTTCTGACATTCAAAATCACCCTAGCCTTTCCGCTACCATAGCCGTAGAGGTCAATTTGATTCGCCACGTTTTCCAACCACGCATCGGGGATATTCGGATTCTCGATCAAATAGAGAGCCGTTGTCTGTCGTTCAGCCAGCGGCAACTTCTCCATGCCATTCCAGATTTCTTCCAAAAGATCTTTTGGACAGCGCGGGTTGGCCGAGACGTAGGCTCCAGTCCATTCAGTTGGTTCGCCCAACTTGCGAAGTTGCGCTTCGGTAAAAGGAATGCCGCGTTCCCTGATAGCCCTTTGGATTACGTCTCTGTTGAGCGTGGAACGATGTCGGAGGAGGTATTCTGGATCCCTTCCTGATCTCCAAAAGTTCTTTAGTCGGTGGCGGTATTGTCGCCGTCATTGGTGCCGGCTTTTGGTTCGCTTTGGAAATACCCATCACTGCCAACGCGGGCACTTGTATCGGCAATGTGACGACGTCCAATACGACCGCGGGCACGATGCTCACCGCGGTTGTTCCCGCAGACATGCCGTGGTTCATGCGCGCCACGGTGGTAAAGCATCCGGTCAGGCATGCGGCCGCAAGTAGAACTGTGATGCAGTCAGGAATGCGTTTCATGTGTTTGTCGGGGGTTTTCCCAGCAGTGAACCATGCTCCCCCGAGCGGGAGAAGTGTAGAGAGTCGACGCGAAGTCCGCCGGCTTTGAGGGCGACCGCTCCACTACGCATCCCGATGCGTCGGCTGGGGCTTGCCGGGGCGGAAGTGTTCGAGGTGTTCCAGGCGGAGGAAGAGCTGCGGGTGCTGCTTGCCGGTTTCCGTGAGCGCGGCGTTAAGCGCGGCGTTGAGGGTGTCGGGCGCGGCCTCGGCGCGGCAGTTGATGATGAGCTTGCCGGCGTCCAGCCAGTCGGAGAGTTCCTGCGAGAGCTCGGGGACGAAGTCGTTCCGCACGAGGTTGATGACGGCGAGGTCGCCGAGGCCCGCGTCCTCCGGCTCCAGGGTCATCTTGAGGTGCGCGACTTCCGCGTCGGCATCGGCGAGCAGGCGGCTCATGGTGTTGGCGAGGTCGCGGATGACTTGGTTGCCGTCAAAGCCCTTTTGGTTCGAGAGCGTGACCGTTGCGTTCAGCCAGCCGAGGAGCGCTTCGCCTTCGGCGTAGACTTCATAGTCCACATCCATCGCGACGCGCGCGACCTGCTCGGTGGCGGTGATTTGATTGAACCAATCGTCGAGGCCGGCCCCGGTGCGCGCGGAGACGGCGAGGACTTTGGCGCGGGGGAATTGCTCGGCGAGGCGGAGGCGCAGGCGGTCGAGTTGGAGGGCGTCGAGGATCTCGCGTTTGTTGATGACGATGAGGTCGGCTTCCTCGAGTTGCTTGCGGTAGATGTAGAGCACCTTCTCGGAGAACTGCCCGCCGTCCGCGAGGCCGAGCACGCGCTGGGCGCGCACGGGGTCCACGAGCACGCTGAGGGGCGCGATGAGGAACTGGTCGCCATACATCCGGCGCAGCGGGTAGGTGACAGTGGCGACGAGGTCGGTGCAACTGCCCACCGGCTCGGCGATGAAGACGTCGGGGCGGGTGCTTTCAGTGAGCTTGTTCGCCGCGTCCACGAGGGAGTTGAAGCGGCAGCAAAAGCAGCCGCCGGGGATTTCCTCCGTGGCGAAGCCGCGCGAACGTAGCATCGCGGTGTCCACGAGTTCCTTGCCCTGGTCATTCGTGATGAGGCCGACGCGGCGGCCCTGTTGCGTGAGGCGTTCGGCGAGCTTGGCCACGGCGGTGGTCTTACCGGCTCCGAGGAAGCCGCCGAGCATTACGTAGCGTGCTTTGCCGATTGCCGATTCTGTGGTTGGGGCGCTCATTGACTTTCTTCGTGGTGCTCGCGTTCGAGGATTTTATCAATCGTCTTGTCCAGCAGCTTCACGTAGGCGTGAACGTCGAGGCAGCGGGACTCGGGCGTGCCGGTGGCGGCGTAGAGCCAGCCGTGGCCGTGGGGGTCTTTGTTCACGGTGGTGATCTTGGTCTTCAGCAGCGGGTTCGCGCCGAGGAACTCGCCGTCCACGATGCCATAGACATCCGAGATGGCTTTGAAGCCTTCGAGCCAGCCGACGACTTGGCCACAGGCGACTGCCGCACCCGGTTGAACTTCCCAACCGCACTCGACCATGTCGCCGAGCATGCGCGTGGCGAACTTGGTGATGCCCACGCGCCACGCGCCGTCCGCCTGCCGCGCCGCCCATGCGTGCGAGGGGCTGTAAAGCGTGTCGAGCGGCAACTGCGCGGAGAAGCGCGAGCGTTTGTAGGCTAGAAACTTCGGCTGGGCTTGGCTCATGCGAGTCCCGGTAGGAGACGAGGTAACGAGTCTCTAATCAATTCCTGAGTTGCTGGCGTGGAGATGCACCACAGAGGCGGGAAAGACGCAGAGTGGGAAGAATGGAGACTCCTCACGTCGTCACCTACGACGAGGGGTCACAGCTTCTTTGCGAAGGTTTCGAGGGACTTGGCGAATTTGTCGGGCGCGAAGTCGGGGAGGGATTGGGCGAGGGCGAAGAGTTCTTTCAAGTCCGGCTCCAGCTTTGCGAGCGTGGCCTTGTCCAGCGGGGCGGTGAGGCGGTCGAGGGCGAGGACGAGGCGCTCGGCGCGGCGGGCTTGCTGGAGGCGGGGAGTTTTAGCATCGGCAAATTCAGCGTGCGTCTTGGCGAGGCGCTGGAGGGTTTGGCGGGTGAGGTCGTGGCTCCACTCCATCTCGGCGGCGCGACGAGCGAGGGTGTCGGCGGCGGGGTGGGCTTGGGTGGCGTTGGCGGCGGGCTTGAGGGCAGGCAGGGAGGAGTCGAGGCCGTCGAGCTTTTGCAGGAGCCAGAGCGAGGCGGACCACGGGGCGGTGAGTTTTTCGTTGGAGTTCTTCTCGCGGTTGAGCTGTGCGCTCATCTCGCGAAGGGCGACGGCTTGGCCGACGAGCCAGGCTTTCGGGCCGTGCCAGTCGCCTTTCTCGCGCCAGTGCTTGGGCTGGGCGACGGCTTGGCCGTCCAGCTCGAAGAGGAGTTCCGGATGGCCGGCGGCGAGGAGCGCGGGGTCCACGGTCTGGTGGCAGGCGACGCAACTGTTCGCACGGACGTAGAGGTGGTTGAGGTCGCGCAGGCCCAGGAGAATTCGGTCTTTGTGGCTGAAGTCGGGGCGGGTGTGGCTGCGAATCCACTTTTCGGCGGGGCCGTGGCAGCTTTCGCACGAGACGCCCTCGGCGGGCTTGATGATGTCGGCGAGGAAGGCGGACTTCGGCACATCGTGGAACGGCGCGTGGCAGGTCGTGCAGCGGGAGCTGGTCGTCGCGTCGGGGATTTTCAGCGCGGCGGCGATTTGCGCGGAGCGGGCGTTGACGAGGGTGTTGTAGGTGCGCGAGTGGATGTCCTGCTTCTGCCAGACGGTGGTCTGGTGGCGGAGTTCGCCCGCGCCGCCGTGGCACATGGAGGTGGCGCAGCTCGGCGAGCCGGTGAAGCGCCCGGGCGCGTCGGCGGCCAGCAGCGATGTGGCAGGAAGCAAGGCGGCCAGTAATAACAGGGCGTGGGAGGGGAGGGGCAGGACGGGTTTCATTCCCGGAGAGGCGTGGCTCATTGGTTGACGTAGGCAAGTTTCACGTTCGCGCAGAAGTGAAAGCAAGCGTGGATTTGTAAATGGACTTTACAGGAAAAAACTTGGCAACACCCGGTGGAACCGAACAATGGCCGTCGTCAGCTGAAACCTGCGGCCCATCGAGGCCGCGCCAATCACGGATATGCTAGCCATCATCGATCAGATTCAGACGGCGCTGGGAGGCAACGCGGGACTGGCGCTCGGATACATCCTGCTGGCGGTGCTCTCAAGCCACCTTGTCCTGATGGCTTACTCGTCCTTGACGCGCTTGGTCCACGAGCGCACGCAGCAGCGGCTGGATCGTGAGCGGCTGGAGACCTTGGTGCTCGCGGCCAAGTATCGCTACAAGGAGGCGCAGGAGGTCATCCAAGGCTGGAACGGCTACCGCAAGTTCACCGTCTCGCAGAAGTCCACCGAGTGCGAGGACGTGAACTCCTTCTACCTTGTGCCGCACGATCGCAAGCCGCTGCCGCCATACAAGCCCGGCCAGTATCTCACCTTCAACCTCGACATCCCGGGGCGCGACAAGCCGGTGGTGCGTTGCTACTCGCTTTCCGACAGCCCAACGCGCCCGGACTGCTACCGCGTCACCATCAAGCGCGAGAAGGCCCCGCCGGACAAGCCCGACGTGCCGCACGGCGTCGCCTCCGGATTCTTCAGCGACCACGTCAAGGAAGGCGACCTGCTCAACGTGAAGGCGCCCACGGGCCACTTCTACCTGGACATGACGAAGACCACTCCCATCTGCCTGCTTGGCGGCGGAGTCGGGTTGACGCCAATGTTGAGCATGGCCAAGGCAGTTGCCGAGAGCGGTTCACGGCGCGAGGTCTGGCTTTACTTCGGCTGCCGCAGCGGTGGCGAGCACATGCTTCGCGAAGACCTAAACAAGCTGCGGAACTTTGACAACATCCGCGTGGTGGTCTGTTACAGCCGTCCCGCCAGGGGCGAAACCAAGGGCGAGGACTACGACCGGGAGGGCCGGGTCACCATTGATGTGCTGAAGGAGATGCTGCCCTCGAACAACTACGAGTTTTTCATGTGCGGCAACGGCGCGTTCATGAAGGCGCTCAACGACGGGCTCGAAGCCTGGGGCGTCCCGGAGAAGGACATTCACTACGAGGCGTTCGGCCCGGCCACGGTGAAGAAGAAATCTGCTCCGGTCTCCGCCGCTGTCTCCGCCGGACCTGCCTGCAAAGTCATCTTCGCAAAGTCCGGCAAGGAGATGGAGTGGAACCCAGCTCAATCCAATCTGCTCGACTTCGCGCTCGAGCAAGGCTTGCGCATCGAGTCCGGCTGTCGCGCGGGCAGTTGCGGCGTGTGCTCGGTCGCCATCAAGTCCGGCAGCGTGGATTATCTGAAGCCGCCGGATGCGGCCCCGGAGGGCGGCTCCTGCCTCACCTGCATTTGCCGCCCGAAAGGCGACCTCGTGCTCGACGCCTGACGCGCATGGATACAGCTCACTTCGTCATTGATAAGCCCGAGCGGTGGGACAGCTCGTTCGACCCGGACATGAGCGAGGCGGACGTGAACCGCCTGCTGGAGATCCGTCCGTTCAGCGAGATGAACTCGGGCAAATTTTCCAAGCGAACTCCTCTGCGCGGCATTCTCAAGAACGACGCCCGCATCCGGCGCTTCAAGGACGGCGAGATCATCGTGCGCGCGGGTGACTACGGTTCGTCGGCCTTTCTGGTCCTGTCCGGCCATGCGCGGGTCGTGTTGAACCCCGGCCTGCCGGCTTCCATGCTGGGGCGCCGCAAGTCCCAGCGCAAAGGTCTGTTCGAAATCGTAGCCCAGCTCTGGACCAATCCGCGCGACCCCGAAGTCCGCACCCCGGCGGAACTGGAGCAAGACACGGGGGTCAAGTCCCGCGGCGGCAGCCAGGGCGCGGGCGTGTTTCTTCAGGATGTGCCGCGCATCCTCGACGAACACAAGACCGCCACGATGTCCCCGGGCGACTTCTTCGGCGAGATCGCCGCCCTGAGCCGAAGCGCCCGCACCTCCACCATTTTCGCCGTCGGCGACGCGACGGAGATGCTCGAAATCCGCTGGCAGGGACTGCGGGACTTGCTGCGCTTCGATGACCCCCTGCGCCACCACATTGACCGCATCTACCGCGAGCGCACGCTGGCGACACACCTGCGCGAGATCCCCATTTTCAGACGGCTCAACGACGAGCAGCTCAAGCGCGTCATCGAGCAGACGCAGTTCGGCACCTACGGCGACTACGACTGGTCCGGCGACTACAAGCGCCTCGTCAAGGAGGGCACGCGCTCGCCCGAGAAGGAAACCATCATCGCGCAGGAAGGCGACTATCCGAACGGCGTGGTGCTCGTCCGCTCCGGCTTCGCGCGCCTCAGCCAGAAGTTCGGCCACGGCCACCGCACGCTGACCTACCTCAGCGCGGGCGGTGAGTTCGGGCTGCGCGAGATCGCCCACAACTGGCGGCAGCGCGCCGAGTCCGTCCCCTTCCAGCAAACGCTGCGCGTCATCGGCTACACGCACGTCATCGTCGTGCCGACGTTGGTGATGGAGGAAGTGGTCCTGCCCACCGTGCCGGAGGACGAGCTGCCGCCGCGCTTCACCGCCGAGGAGCTGGCGGGCACCGAGCAATCTGAAACCCAGCGCAAGCTCGACGCCGGCGGCAAGATCGGCCCTGAGCTGATGGAGTTCCTCACGGAGAACCGCTACTTCAATGGCACCTCCACGATGGTCATCGACATGGAGCGCTGCACGCGTTGTGACGATTGCGTGCGCGCTTGTGCCACTGCCAACGAGGGCAACCCTCGCTTTCTGCGCCACGGTCAGATCAGCGGGCGCATCATGGTGGCGAACTCCTGCATGCACTGTGCCGACCCGGTGTGCCTCATCGGCTGCCCGACCGGCGCGATTCACCGCGGCCAGGTCGGCGGCGAGGTGGTGGTGAACCAGGCGACTTGCATCGGTTGCAGCATCTGCTCGAACAACTGCCCCTACGAGGCCATCCGCATGGTGGAGATCCGCGAGGAGGACGGTGCCTTCATGGTGGACAAGGACATGAAACCCATCATCAAGGCGACCAAGTGCGACAAGTGCTCCGACCAGATCGGCGGACCGGCCTGCGAGCGCTCCTGCCCGCACGGCGCTCTCCGCCGCCTAGACATGAACAACCTCGACGCGTTCGCGCGCTGGCTCAACCGATGAGAGGATTTCTCCGACGCCGTTTGCTCTGGGGCAGCATGCTGGTCGCGGCCAGCATTGCAGTTGCCTCCGCGTATGCCGTCTGGACGGGCGCGACAACGCGCGCGGCGTATCTCACCGGCTGGTTGCTTTTCGGCTTGATGGTGCTGCTCACCGGCTACAACTGGTTCAAGAAAATCCCCTACCTTCCGCTGGGCCGCTCGGAGGTCTGGCTGGAGTTTCACATCTACGCGGGACTCTTCACCGGCGTGCTCTTCCTCCTGCACGTCCGCCTCCGCTGGCCCACGGGCTGGTTCGAGATCGCCCTGACCGCGCTCTACGCCATCGTCATGGTGAGCGGCGTGCTGGGCATCATCATCTCGCGCGGCTGGCCCAAGCGCCTCACCGCGCGCGGCGGCGAGGTGCCTTACGACCGCATCCCCGTCATCCGCCGCCAGCTCCGCGAGCAGGCCGAGGCGCTCGCCTTGAACTCTGTCGCCGAGTCGAAGTCCGCCACCATCGCCGAGTTCTACACGCGCCGGCTGCACGCCTTCTTCGCCGGGCCGCAGAACTTCCTTTCCCACGTGTTTGAAATCCGTCTGCCGCTCAACGCGCTGCTCAACGAACTTGGCGACCTAAACCGCTTCCTCAACGAGCAGGAGCGCAAGGTCACCGCGCAGCTCGTCACGCTCGTCCGCCAGAAGGACGGCCTCGATTACCAGCGTGCGCTCCAGCTCACCCTGCGCCTCTGGCTCTTCGTCCACATCCCCGTCACCTACAGCCTGATGCTCTGGGCCATCGCGCACATCGTGCTGGTCTATGGCTTCTCCGCAGGAGCGTGGTGAACTGAAATGAAGAACGATGAACTAAGAAGAATGAACGGAGGG
>SXTU01000112.1 GCA_005791875.1 Verrucomicrobiales bacterium | reverse complement strand
GCGCGGCCGTAGCGGCCGTGAATGCGGGCCAGGGCCTCGCGTTTGGCGGACAGACTCATGTTCGGGGCTTGGGTAACCACGAATCTGAGTCAACGTATCGTCGGACCCCTCGTCCAACTCCCCGCCCCGGTAACATTTAATCCCGAATTCCGAAATCGCCCGATGCACCGCAGGTCGCAGCGCAGGCTTGCAGCCTGCTGTTTCGCGGGTTTTCAACCCGCCGATGCCACGCACTTTTCTGAACGCGCTGATTGCCGGATGACCTGCCGACTGCAAGTCGGCGGCAACAGCAGGCTGCAAGCCTGCGCTACGGCGCTGGGAGGTTCGACTTCGGAGATCGGGTTAATGTGAGTCAACTCGGAATGTTCGTCCGCTTCGTCTTGCAGTAGCCATTAACCTCGCGCCTGTTATTCTCCGCGCGTGAAATCCTTGAACGCTGGCCCTCGTTTTCTCCTGACCGCAACAATCGCACTCGCTTGCGTGGCGCATGCTCCGGCTCAAAGCGCTGGCGCCAAACCTGCCACCGGACTCGCTGCGCTCCGTGTGCCAGAGGGTTTCAAAGTCGAGCTTGCCGCCGGCCCGGCGCTTGCGCCTTACGCGATGTTCGGCGCGTTGGATGATCGCGGACGACTCTTCCTCGCCGAGTCTTCCGGCAAAAATCTTTCCGGTCCTGCCATGGTGCAAAATCCCGAGTGCCGCATTCGCCTGCTGACGGATACGGAAGGTGACGGGACCTACGACGCGAGCACGGCTTTTGTGGACCGCATCGGGCTCCCGATGGGGGTGTTGTGGCACGACGGTGCGCTGTTCGTCGCGGCGCCGCCGGAGCTACTGCGCTTCGATGACGTGGATGGGGATGGGTTAGCGGACCGGCGGACGATTCTGCTGAGTGGCTGGCAGGTGCAGGGTGTGGCGAGCTTGCACGGGCCGTTCCTCGGGCCGGATGGATGGCTCTACCTTACCGATGGCCGGAGCGGGTTCGACATCCTCACCAAGGAAGTCGTCCGGCTCCAGGGCAAGGCCTCGCGCGTCTGGCGGGTGCGGCCGGACGGCACGCAGCTTCAGTCCTTCGCCGGGGGTGGGTTTCCGAACCCGGTGGAAGTCATCTGGACGCCGGCGGGCGAAATGATCGGCACGGTGAACGTGTTCATGAACCCGCAGGACGGCCAGCGGGACGGGCTGGTGCATTTTCTCCACGGCGGCGCGTATGCCAAGTGGCACGAGAGCATCGCGGAGTTCAAGCTCACGGGCGAGCTCCTGCTGCCGATGACGCGGTTTGCGCGGGTCGCGCCCACCGGTCTGGCGCGGTATCGCGGCACGGGCTTCGGGCCGGAGTTTCGCGGCAACATGTTCAGTGCGCAGTTTAACCCGCACCGGGTGCAACGGCACGTCGTGACGCGGCACGGCGCGACGTTCGTTACGGAGGATTTGGATTTTCTAGTTTCCCGCGACCCGGATTTCCACCCGACGGATGTGATCGAGGATGCCGACGGGAGCCTGCTGGTCGTGGACACCGGGGCTTGGTATGTGAACCAGTGTCCGCTGGCCCGCAGTAGCCAGCCAGAGTTCAAAGGCGGCATCTACCGCGTTCGCCGCACAGATGCTGCGAGAATCACCGATCCGCGAGGTGAGGTTCTGAACTGGAAGCAACTTCCGCCTGCCGCGCTGGCCAGGCTTCTCGAAGATACCCCTCCGTTCGTCGCAACTCGCGCGGTGGAAGCGCTTGTGAAGCTTGGTGAATCCGCCTTAGGCCCGCTCGCGCAACTGCGTCACAAATCAGCCAGCTCAGAAGCGAAGTGTGCGGCGGTCTGGAGTCTCTTCCGCATCGGCTCACCGAAGGCCTTCGCCGAGGTTCGCGCCGCATTGCTGGACGTTTCGCTGGACGTTCGCATCGCCGCAGCGCAGGCCGCTGGCCTGGCCGGTGACAAGGAGGCGCTCGACGCGTTGCACGCAATTCTTCAGCACGACCAGTCCCCCGTGCGCCGCGAGGCAGCCACAGCGCTGGGCCGTATCGGCGAGAAGCGCAGCAACGGCCCGCTGGTCACCGCTGCCGCGCGTGCTGCGGACCGTTTCGAGGAGCACGCCATCACCTACGCGCTCATCCAGAACTTCTCCCGCCTGACGAATCAGAACGTCGGCACTGCAACCGCGCAACTGCCCACGCTCCCGCCGCGCAGCGCGAAGGCCGCGCTTATCGCATTCGACCAGATGGACGGGAGCCCGCTCGTCATGTCGCACGTCGCGCCGCTGTTGCGCAGCCCGGACGCGGACGTGCGCCGCGCCGCACTCTGGGTTTTCTCGCGACACGCGCACTGGGGCGCGGGGGTCAAAGATCACTTGAAAGAGCGCCTGCGAGCGGAGCGCTGGCCGGCGGAGGAAACAGACTTGCTCCGTGAGACCTTCTTAAATTTCTCGGCAGACGCGGGCCTGCAGACCGTGCTTGCCGTCGCGCTAAACTCGCCGGCCGCCTCCGAGGCGCGCCGCCTTTTCCTGCTCGACGTCATCGAGCGCAGTCCGCTGAAAAAGTTCCCGGACAACTGGAACCAAGTCCTCGCCGCGCTGCTCGACGGACAGAACATCACGCTCCGAATGCGCGTCCTCGCACTTGTGCGGACGCGTGGCCTGGCGGAGTTCGACGGCGCGCTGCGGCGCGTCGCGACCACTGCGGGCGAGCCAAAGCCGGTGCGCATCGCCGCCATCGCCGCGCTCGCAGGCCGCACGAATCCGCTCGGGACGAATCACTTCGCCTTCCTCGCCGCGACGCTTGCCGACAAGGAACACGCACCGCGCAGCGCCGCCGCGCAAGTGCTGGGCAAGTCGAAGTTGAGTGAGACGCAATTGACCGCGCTCGCCGCGGGCAGCGTGTCGAAGGCCGACAGCACCACACTGCTGGCCTTGGTCGAAGCCTATCACGGCGGCAAGAGCGAGGGCGTGGGTCTTGCGTTCGTCGCCGCGCTGACGCACAACGCCGCCGCCGCCGAAGTCCTGAGCGCTTCGCGGATCGGCGACCTGCTGGCGAGTTACCCTGAGACCGTCCGCACCGCCGCGAAGGGGCTGCTGGGCCGCATCCAGGTGCGGCAGTCCGAACGCATGAAGCGGCTGGCCGAGTTGGAGCCGCTGTTGTCCGGCGGAGATGTGGGACGTGGACGCGCGGTGTTCTTCAGCCAGAAGTCGCAGTGCTCCGCGTGTCATGCCATCGGCAAGGAAGGCAGCGCGCTTGGCCCCGATTTGACCTCCATCGCCGCGATTCGCTCCGGACGGGACGTGCTTGAGGCAATTGTGTTTCCCAACGCCAGCTTTGTCCCCGGCTACGAGCCGATGCGCGTGGAGACGAAGGACGACGTCATCACCGGCATCCTCGTGCGCGAGGACAGCAGCGCCGTTGTTGTGAAGCTCAACGCCGCGCTGGAGCAACGCATCCCGCGCGCCGACATCAAGAGCATCACGCCGGGCGCGGTGTCCGTGATGCCCGAGGGGTTGATGGCGGCACTGACAAAGGATGAGTTGCTCGACCTGCTTGCGTTCCTCCAGGCTCAGAACGGCGAGCAATGGCTGATGTCGCAACGCCGGGGAAAGTGATCGGCCACAGGCGACGTCCCAGTAAAAAAAAAGACGCGGACCTCGCGGCCTGCGTCTCTCGGTGAATGGAGTTTCCCCTCAGCGCTTGAAGGCCATCGGTGCGCCGGCGGGCATCTCATGGGCGCAAGGCTGGTTCGTCGGCGCGTCGGGTTGGCGGCTGTTCTGCGACACCAAATTGTTGGCGAGCAGGTAGGCCTCGACCTCGTCGCCGCTCACGTCCGGGAGCATCTGGCCGTTGATTTCGAGCGTGGGTTGCTTCGTCTGGCCGGTCTTTTGAACCATCTCCTCGAACTGGTCCGCGCGATTGATGATGTCGCGGTCCTCGAACGGGATGTCGTATTTCTTCATCACGGCGCGGACGCCCATGCTCCAGCCGCAGGAAGGTTTCAAGTAGGCGATGATTTTTGGTTTGTTCATGTCAGTCAGTTTGTTTCGTCCGCGCAAAGTGCCACGGGACGCCGCATTAACAAGCCTTTGTTCGGCAGCCTCCGGAAGGAACCAGCGTCCGATTGCGCACCTTACTTCGGCGCTCCGCCCAACAACTTCATCATAGCCTCGCGCATCATCGTTCGGACGTCGTCGTATTTCTGAAAATCTCTCGCCGGATCGAACGCGGAACTGGGAGGATTGCCGAACTTCACGTCGGAGAAAAGGAGCGTCACCTTTGCGCCCTTCTGGGAAGTCTCGATCACAACTGGAAATCCTCGGAGGTCGCGCGCGTTCCAAGTAGTGCCCTCGTAAGTCTTGCCCTGCTCATCGGTGACCACGACCTGATGCTTGACGCACGCGTATCCAGCCAGGGTTTCCTCGCCTAGCGTCGTTCTCTCCACTTTCGGCTTCCTGGCCGTTTCCGGATTGCTCTCCTCGCGCAGCGGGGTTTCGGCGTATGACTTGAGTCCTGGATATTGCATGTAGGTGAGTTTCTTGTCCGGCCTTGTAATCAAAACCACATCGGCCATCCCCACTGCTTTGATCTGGTCTGCCACGATGGGGGACATGCGGCTACCTTCCACTTTTGAAACGTCAATTTCGAATCGAGCCAACCCGCCGAGGAACGCCAGCTTGGCCGGAACGAGGACCATGCTGCCCTGCTCACTCTTTGTCCCGATGTTCACCGCTGCTGTGAAGGCGGTGTGCTCACCCAGGAACCGGGTCAACACAGCGCCAAATTCGACACCGGGCAGGTTGGCCAAACCGCCGCCGCCCAGTTGGGCAACCGCGGTGGTGGACTTCAGGATGAGCAGGGCGGATAGGAGCAGGATGTGGTGTGGTTTCATTGCGAGTCAGATTGATGACGCGCCACTAGAAGTCCGCAGCCAGCGATTGTCAACTTGAAGCGCAGCAAAGTCGCTGCGCATTGCGGGCTTACAATGATTGCCTTCCTCAACTAGCTTGCGGTTGCCATGTCGCTTCGCGTTTTAATTGCGCCGGACAAGTTCAAGAGCACGCTCACCGCGCAGGCTGCTGCCGAAGCTATCGCGGCTGGCTGGCGCAAGGCCCGGCCCAAGGACCGCCTCACGCTGCTGCCCATCAGTGACGGTGGGGATGGCTTCGGCGAAATCCTCAGCGCCGCGCTGGGCGCAAGGTTGCAGCGCGTGCGGACGGTGGACGCAGCGCATCGCCCGCTCGAAGGCGTGTGGTGGTGGGATGCAAAATCTAAGACTGGCATCATCGAGTCCGCGAACATCATCGGCCTGGCGATGCTGCCGAGGAAGCAGTTTCACCCGTTCCAGCTCGACACGTTTGGGCTCGCCGCCGTGCTGCAAGCGGCGGCGAAGAAGGGCGCGCGGCGCTGCTTCGTGGGCATCGGCGGCAGCGCGACGAACGACGGCGGGGCAGGGGTGGCGCGCGGCCTAGGCTGGCAATTCTTCAACGGTCGAGAGGAGGAACTGTTCCGCTGGACGCACGTCCAGCAGTTGCGCCGGCTGGTCGCACCGCGCCACCGCAAGCTGTTCCCAAAGCTCGTCGTGGCCGTGGACGTGCAGAACAAGCTGCTCGGGGCGCGCGGCTGCTCGCGCGTGTATGGACCACAGAAGGGCTTGCGTCCGGAGGAATTTCCCAGTGCCGAACGCGCGCTGCGGCGGCTGGCGAACACGGTGAAGGTGCAGCTTGGCCGCGACCTCGCGGGTGTGCCCGGCACCGGTGCGGCGGGTGGGCTCGGCTTCGGGCTGTGCGCGTTCGCGGGCGCGAAGCTGGAATCCGGCTTCGATCTCATCGCGCGGCACGCGAAGCTCGATGCGAACTTGCGCGCGGCGGACCTGGTCATCACCGGCGAGGGTTCGTTGGACCGCTCATCGCTGATGGGCAAGGGGCCGGGAGAAATCGCCGTTCGCTGTCGCGCGCGCAAGCTGCCGTGCCTCGCCCTCGGCGGCGTGGTGCAGGACGAGGCGACGCTGCGCAAGTGGTTTCAGTCAGCGAGCGGGCTGACGCAGCTCACCACGTCGGAGCAGGCGAAGGCGGACGCGGCGCGATGGCTGACAACACTGGCGGACCAGGTCGCGCGCAAGCTGCCATGAAACACTTCTACACCGGCCCGGTCATCAACACCGAGATGCTCGTGATGATGCTGGAGAGGCACGGCATCGCAGCGGTGCAAGAGTTCGTGGACCCGTCACTGCCGGACGACGGGGACTTGAACCGCGAGGCGAACGTGCTGGTGCCGGAGGTGGATTACGAACGGGCTTACCGGCTCTTTTACGAGGACAAGGAGAACGAGCTGTGAGGTAAGGGTGACACTTTTGTCCCCCGTTCCGATGCGATCATGAGGAGTTGGGGACAGGAGTGTCCCCGCTACGGGCAGACTCAAATCACCGGCGTGAAAGTCGCCACCAAGTCAGCCTTCTATTTCACCGCGATGGGCGGGGCGTCCCGGAACGCGAACTGGTCGCCCAGGCGGCGGCGCGTCGCCTCGGACACGAGGATGGTGGGGTCGTGGACTTTCGTGAGGCTCTCGATGCGCGAGGCCAGGTTCACGGTGTCGCCGATGGCGGTGTATTCGCGGCGGTGCGGCGCGCCGATGTCCCCGACGACGGCGAGGCCGGTGTGGATGCCGATGCCCATGCGCAGTTCAGGCTCGCCCCGGCGGGCTCGCTCGATGTTGAGCACGGTCAACTCGGTGTGCATCTCCAAGGCGCACTTCATGGCGCGGACGGCGTGGTCCTTCTGAGACACGGGCGCGCCGAAGTAGGCCATGCTGCCGTCGCCGAGATATTTGTCCAAGGTGCCGCCGTGCTTGAAGATCACGTCCACCATGAACGCGTGGTATTCGTTGAGGCACTCGACGACGCGTTCGCTCGAGAGCTTCTCGCTCATCGCGGTGAAGTCGCGCAGGTCGCTGAAGAGCACGGCCACTTCGCACGCCTTGCCGGAGACGAGGCCGCCCTCTTGCTTCTCGACGTGCCGCGCGACAGCGGGGGAAAGATAGCGGCCCAGCCGCTCGCGGCGGGACTGCTCGAAGACGACCTGGCGGACCAGCTCGACGCGGCGCTTCAGGGCGAAGGCGCACAGGCCCGCGCCCGAACCGAGCAGCAGGACAGAAGCGGCCATTCCACCGGGCGAATCGCCAGCGAGCACCAGCAATGCAATCTGGCAGGCGCTGCCAACGCTGGCGGCAATCCAGATCTGCGAAGCGCGCAGCGACAGCGCCGCCAGCATGAGGAGGAAGAGGAATATGCCGACGCTGAATGCTGCCACGGCGCGCGCATCCGTCGCGCTGCCGAGCGACCCGGCCTAGATGAGGAAGACCATCGGGGTATCCAGGAACCCGACCATGAAGCCGCTGAGTCGCGCGAGGCGTTCGCGCTTGTGGGCGGCCGCGAACAACACAAGCGCCACCACCCAGTAGAGCGCCAGCCCGGCCATTGGCGCGCGCCACTCCGGTTGCTTGAGCACGCCGCCCAGCACGAGGTGCAGCAGCAGAAACGCGGAGAGCGCCGCGAGCCGGACCCGGTTGAGCGCCCGCGCGTTGCGCAGCGTCTCCGCCGCCATCGCATCGCCGAAGGCCTCGGCGAGGAAAGGGCTGTCAGCAGGTTTCTTGGAGGGCATCGCTTTGGATAGGGGCTGGCCGCAGGCTGTCGCGCACAAGTTCCGGCTTCAAGCGAATTGCTCGCAACGAACTGCCTGCGCCTTGCCTGCCGGGACAATGCTTACAAACGAAACTCGCCCGGGAACAGGCCTCAGCTCAACCCCTTCACTTCCCAGCCCTTGCGATACGTGCGCCGCACGAACTGGTTCGCCTCCTTCACGTTCTTGAACTTCAGAGATTTCGCATCCCACTCCAGCGTGGTCTTCGGGAAACGCGATGCGATGCCGCCGAGCAGGATGGTCTCGGTGAGCGGGCCGGCGTAGTCGAAGTTCGCGGAAGTCTTTCCGTTGCCGCGCACGGCCTCGACGAACGAGTGCCAGTGGTTCACCGGATCGAGCTTGGGCAGCACGAAGTCCTTGTAGTTCTCGGCTGGCAACAAGATGGGCCTGCTCACGTGC
>SXTU01000111.1 GCA_005791875.1 Verrucomicrobiales bacterium | reverse complement strand
GAATCCTTCCGCACGGCGATGACCTTCGCGATGCAGGTTCCGCGCGACCAGATCGCAAGCTGGGCGGAGACACTGCTGGCCCGGCACGACTGGGCGCGCGTGGGCGAACGGGTGGTGGCAGGGCTGCGCGCCGCTGGCTGAATCAGCCCATGCGCAGGAAGGAGCGCGCCTTGGTCAGAAGCGGCGTGGGCCGCTTGCACGTCTGCTGGCAGTCTATGTCGCACCCCACCATGTGCCGACGCTGGCGGTTGGCCAGCTCGCCGTAGTAGATCTCGCTCAGGCTGTGTTGATGAACATTGCCGATGGCCTTGCCGAGGAAGTCGCAGAAATGCACGTCGCCATTGGGATAGATGAACATCGAGCGCAGGCCGATGTCGCAATTGCGAGGCTGCCCCTGAAGGTCGAGATGCCGCAGGAATCCCTGCTGTGGCGGGTTGCTGAAGTATTCCTTGAACCCGTCGAGCACCGCCGGGCCGCCCATGATGGGATGGCCGGCGCGCTGCAAGCCGGCCAGCTCATCGAGCACGGCAGTTAAGACCTGAGGGTCCTTCACCCAATGCGGATCGCCCGCCGGGCCGACGAAGGGCTGGAAGTTGATCTGCACCTTTGTGTCGCGCCCGAAATGGCGCACGAGCGCCGGCAGGGTGCGGTAATTCTGCTCCATGATCGTGGGCTTCACGATGACGCTCACGCGCGAGCCGCATCGCGCCTTCTCCGCCAGCACGTTCTCGATGCCCCGAATCGTCCGACGCGTGCCATCAGGAATTGGGCGCAGCGCCTCGTTGATCGCCGGGTCCACCGATTCGAGGGAGATGTTGATGTTGAACGGGTCGAAGGCCAGCAGCCGGCGGACATTGTCCGGCGTCAGGGCTAGCCCGTTGGTGGTGAAGCCAAAGTTCACGCCCAGCTCCTGCGCCAGCCGCAGCGTGTCCGGCAGGGGCTTGTAGATCGTCGGCTCACCGCCACTGAGAGAAATATTGAAGCCGCTCCCGGACAAAGCCTTCGCCTCCCGCACCAGCCGAGCCATGGTCTCGCCGGAAATCGTCGGCTCCTTCTGTGTGTAGATGGTGCAGAACGTGCAGGCCAGGTTGCAGCGTCCGCTGAAGATCACGTAGTAGGTCATTGGCGTCGTCAGCGCCCGGCCAGTCTGAATCGAGGCGCGGCGCGCCAGCTCCTTCTGCAAGTAAGGCAACCCCCGGACGACCTGTTTGGCGACCCGCATGATTTCGGCCATGTAGGAACTCTGTGGACCACCCTGTGCTAAGTCAAGCGGGCCACCTGTTTCGCGCGGCAATACATCCGCTGCATGTCACGGAAGTTGAGGTGCAGCCGCACCCGGTCCAGCCGCAGCGCCAGTGCCAGCCGCCCCAGCAGCCGTTGCAGGCCCGCATGCCGGCTGACCAGCCCCACGTTGTAAAGCAGCCGCTCGACCGTGAGGGTCCGACCCACTAGGTCCACACGGTCCACGACAAAACCATTTTGCTCCAGCAGCCGTCGCAACGTGGGCACCGTGAAGAAATAGATGTGGCCGGGACAGTTGTTGATGCTCCGCTCGCGGCGGCCCAGCAGATGGAAAAGGAGCGAGTCAAACCGCGGCGTCTCCACCACCAGCATCCCGCCGGGACGCACCAGCCGGCGCAGCTCCCGCACGACCGACCCCGGGTCCGGCACGTGTTCGATCACATGGAGCATCACCGCTGCGTCGAACTGCCCATCCGCCAGCTCGGGGCACGGCAGCGTTTGTTCCAGCAGGTGCAGACCGAAGCGCGCCCGGGACCACGTCGCCACCGGACGGTCCGGCTCCAGGCCCGTGGTGTCCCAGCCGGTTTCGCGGAACCGGTCCAGCAACAGCCCGAGGTAGCTGCCCACCTCGAGCAGCCGGCCGCGCTGAGGGCAAAATGAGTTGAGCACGCCCACCACACGCTCGTAATCCGGCATCTGGGTCAGTTGCTTTTGGAAATACTGGCGGTCTGCTCCTTCCGGATCGAAGGGCCGCTGCTCGCCCTCGAACCGCTCGCAATCCACGACCAGTTGCGGATTCGCATACATCAACTGGCAGCGCCGGCAGCGCACGATCCGGTGGGACCGTCCGCGCGCCGGCTCCGCAGGGAACACCTCTGCGAAATCATCGTCTCCGCACAAGTTGCAATTCACTTCGGGCATGGCGGCGCAAGCAAAGGGATTCGCCCCAGCCGGTGCAATCAAGAATTGGATCGCGCAGAGGTAAAGTCAAACCACCCTGTGACAAAAGCTGATGCGTGATCGTTTCGCTGGTTGACGCTTCGCGGCTCGTTCCTAAGATGCGGTCACTTTTCGTCACACACCCATGAGCCAGAACCTTGTTCCCACCGCCGTCTTCCATCCGCACCCAGACGTTTCCGCCCGCGCGCACGTCAAGTCGCTCGACGAATACCGCGCGCTCTACGACCGCTCCATCAAGGACCCCGAAGGCTTCTGGACCGCGCAGGCCAACCGGCTCGACTGGGTTCAAAAGTGGAGCCAGGTCTCCGCCGTCAACTATCAGGAGCCGGTCAGCATCGAGTGGTTCATCGGCGGCAAGCTCAACGCCAGCTACAACTGCGTGGACCGGCACGTCGAGGCCGGCCACGGCGGCCAGACGGCGCTCATCTGGGAGGGCAACGACCCGAGCGAGTCGCGCCGCATCAGCTACTGCGACCTCTACGGCCAGGTGCAGCGCGCCGCCAACGCGCTCAAGGCGCTCGGCATCCGCAAGGGCGACCGCGTGTGCATCTACATGCAGATGATCCCCGAGCTGGCTGTGGCGGTGCTGGCCTGCGCGCGCATCGGCGCGG
>SXTU01000110.1 GCA_005791875.1 Verrucomicrobiales bacterium | reverse complement strand
GTGGCGCGGCGAGGCATTGCCCATCAAGCTGCTGATCTTCCGCCGCGACGGCTTCAAGGAGGACATCAATGTGACCGTGTCCGGCCTGCCCGCCGGCGTGACCGCTCCACCCGTGCGCATACCAGCCGCGTCGAATTCCATTAGCCTCTTCCTCGCGGCGAAGGACGACGCGCCCGCCGCGATCGCCGAGATCAAGATCACCGGCACCGCGAAGACCGGCGAAACGCAACTCGTCCGTGAGGCGCGTTTGACCACGGTGAACTGGGACCTCGCCACCGACAACAACACCACGGAAGCGCCGCAGTCGCGACTCGCGCGCAGCTTCCCCATCGCCGTCACCGACCGCGAGTCCGCACCGCTGACGTTTGTCATGGACGCCAAGCAGCCGCTGGAGACATGCGTGTTCAACAAGCTGCTCATCCCGGTCAACTTCACCCGCCGCGCCGACTTCAAGACCGACGTGAAGCTAAAGGTCACGGGCAACAAGGATCTCGACAAGCTCCCTGAGTTGGCTGGCGGCGAGAAGACCACTTCCATCCAGCTTGTGCTGAACCTCGCCGAGCAGAAGCTCGCGCCCGGGCAGCACACCTTCTGGCTCCAGACCCGCGCGAAGGGCAAGATGCGCCCTTACATGGACGCCTCGAAAGCCGCCGAGGATGCCGCCAAGGCCGCCGAAAAGGTCGCCGCTGACGCCACCAAGGCTGCGAAGGAAGCCAAGGACGCTGCCGGCAAAGTCACCGCCCCTGCCGAAGCGAAGACCGCCGCCGAGAAGACTGCGAAGGACGCCGAGGCCAAGGCGAAGGACGCCGAGACGAAGAAGACCGCCGCTCAGACCATGATGAAACAGATGGCCGACAAGTCGAAGCCGCGCGACGTGGATGCCGCCTTCTACTCGCTGCCCATCACGCTCACAGTCACCGCCGCGCCGATCACGTTGAGCGAGCCATCCGCGCAGTCGCTCTCGCAAGGCGGGAAGGTGGAAGTCCCTGTAAAGCTTGCGCGCCTCTACGATTTCAAAGACCCCGTGGACGTGAACCTCGTCGTGCCCGCTAGCGCCAAGGGCATCTCCGCCGCCAAGCTCACCATTCCACTGAACGGCACCGACGCGAAGCTCGCGCTCGAAACCAAGCCCGACGCCACGCCCGGCGAGCACAAGCTCACGCTCCAGGCAGAACTCAAGCTCAACGGCCAGACCATCAAGGTGGACCAGACGCTCGTGCTGAAAGTCGCCGCCGTGGAGAAGCCGAAGGCGAAGTGAAGACTGCGGCTGGTAGGGCGCGCTGTCCTCAGCGCGCCGGTTGCGCAACCAGCCCGACGCCGCGCCGAGGACAGACGCTCCTTGCCAGCGCATCGCAACTTGAACACCGCGCTTCCACACACGCCGCTCTCAGATGCCGAACTGCTCGCACAGTTCGAGGGTTGGACGCTCCCGGCGGAGCGGTGGCACCATGCCGAGCACATCCGCATCGCCTACCTTTGCCTGCGCCATGATCACTTCCCGTTAGCGCTGGAACGGATGCGCGCCGGGTTGAAGGCGCTCAACGCAGCACAGCGCGTCCCCGAGTCGCTCGACCGTGGCTATCACGAAACGCTCACCCAGGCGTGGTTCCGGCTCGTCCACGTCATCCTCACCGACCCGTTGCCTCATGGAAAAAAGACGCCGAAGGATTCTGAGCCGGCAGGCATGGAGGACTCACACTTCAGTGTTCGGGGAGCAGTGTAGTTTCGCTGTCAATCCCCCCCTCCGGGGGGGAGTGCGCCCTGCGGGCGGTGGAGCGCAGCGGTGAGGGCGTAGCCCTCACCGCGGAGCGCAACCGCCCGCAGGGCGGCGGGGCGCTTCCACCGCCGCCGCCAAAATCGGTTTGAGCCGCGCTTCCAGCTCGTCGTGCAGGACAAAGGGGTCCAGCTCTTCAAACTCCTCGCGCAACGCCCGCCGCGCCTTGCGCCCCAGCACCCCCGCCTCCATCAGCCGCGCATACGCCGTGCGCGCCGGCTCGTATCGCTTCTTCCACGCGCTCTTCTCCCGCCACTTCTCCTTGAGCTTCAAGCTGGGCAGAAAGCAGTTCATCAGGGGTCCCCACACCTCTTCGTAGAGCGCGCAGATCTGCGGCACCAGCGTCTCCTCCTCCAGCCGACCGTAGCCCAGCAGTTGCCGCGGCCACATCCAGTTCTTCTGCTCCACGTGCGCCTGGTCGTCCTTGTGGTAGGGCCGCGAGCGGGTGAAGGCCACTGGCTTCTTGCGCTCCCCCAGGTAGCGCAGCAGGTGGTGGTTGAGGAACTCGCTGCCGTTGTCGCAGTCAAAGCCCAGCAGTGGGAAGGGCAGCCCCTCCTCGACGTGTTCGGTGGCCGCCAGCACGCCTGCCGCTCCCTTGTTCCACACGGCCCGGCCCACCGTCCAGCCGGTGGCAATGTCGGTGTAGGTCAGGCTCCAGATGAAGTCGCCCGCCAGACTGCAACCGCAGTGCGCCACGCTGTCGGCTTCCAAATAGCCAGGCTGGGTCACGTCCCAACTGTCGGTGCGGATGGGGATGGCGGTCTTGAGCAGCGTGCCGGGCTTGGTGCCGCAGCGGCCGCGCAAGGGCTCGCTGGCCCGCACCGGGGCCAGCAGGCGGTCCAGCGTGGCGGGGCTGACGCAGAGCAGCAACTCGCGGGCGCGGCGGCTGAGTTTGCCGTGGCGCCTTTCGTAGTGGGGCAGCCACAACGGCAGGGCCGGGGCCAGGCGTTTGCCGCAGGGTTGCTCGGCGTGCTGCCAGATGGCGCGCACGACCGGTTCGATCAGCGTGTAGCGCGGGGGCGGCCCGCGATGCGGGCGGCCGCTGGGGGCGGGCGTGGCGGCCCGCAAGAGGCGGCTGGCATACTTGCGTTCGTAGCCGTGGTCCTCGCAGAGGTCATCGAGCAACCGGGCTTTGCCGGCGCGATCGCGCCGGGCGTAGCGGGCCTGGAGTTTGGGGAGCAGTTCGATTTTGAGGGGCTGACTCATGTGCATCGGGCCGGTTTGTCCGGCGTCTTTTGTCCGTGAGTCAACGATGCCTGTGCGCCCAACTCAGCACCTCCCCTTCGTCGTCTTTTAATTTGAGTCAACGAGTATGGCCCGGCGGAGAGTTCGCTTGCCTTCCTCGAAGCGCACCCGGAGCTTTCCCAGCGCAAGTCGCTCCGCCTCTTCTACTCGCGCGACCGCATCATGTCGTGGCAGGCGAAGGCGGAGTTCGTTGAGCCGGACCTTTCGCCGCTGCCGGTCAGCGTGCTGGGCAAAACTGCGGCTTGAAACCCGCACCCCCGTCCTGCTCCAATCCGCCCCGTCCGCCCGCGACCGCCCGATTCATAATCCACGAACATGAAACCCAACCCCGCCCTGCCCGCACTCGCCCTACTCGCTTCGCTTTGCACTTCCTTCGCCGCGCCCGGCGACTGGCCCACTTGGCGTGGCCCGAAGCGCGACGGCCTTTCCACCGAGACTGGCCTGCTCAAGCAATGGCCCGCTGGCGGCCCGCCGCTGGCTTGGAAGGCGAAGGGCTGCGGCACCGGCTATTCCTCCGTGTCAGTGGCTGACGGACGCGTCGTCACGCTGGGCGACGGCCCGGACGGCTTGCGCGTCGTGGCCTTCAGCGCAGTGGACGGCAAGTCACTCTGGCAGTCCGAAGTCATCGGACGGCCCGGCGGCGATTTCGCGGGCGGCAAGTCCACGCCGACGATTGACGAGGGGTTGGTCTACGTGCTCGGCCAGTTTGGCGACCTCGTCTGCCTGGAGGCCAAATCCGGCAAGGTGGTGTGGAAAAAAAGCCTCACCAGCGATTTTGGCGGGCGGATGCAGCAGTGGAACTTCACCGAGTCGCCGCTCGTAGATGGCAACAAGGTGGTGGCCACACCCGGCGGCGCGCAGGGCACGATGGTCGCGCTCGACAAGAAGACGGGTGCGACGCTCTGGCAGAGCAAGCAGTGGACAGACGCGGCGGCTTACTCGTCCATCGTGCCGTCGGACTTCGGCGGCAAGCGCCACTACGTGCAACTCACGGAGCGCAGCGTCGCTGGCGTGGATGCCGCCACCGGCACGTTGGTTTGGCGTGCACCACGGCAAGGCGCAACCGCCGTCGTGCCGACTCCGGTTCTCTCTGGCGACCTCGTCTTCGTCACCTCGGGCTACAACATCGGCTGCAACCTCTTCAAGCTCCAGCGGGCGGGCGCCGTCATCGGCTCGCAGCAGAGTTACGCGAACCGTAACATGGTGAACCACCACGGCGGCGTCATCCTGCTGGGCCAGCACCTGTATGGCCACTCCGACAATGGGGATTGGACCTGCATGGATTTGCGCACCGGTGCCGTGGCCTGGAAAAATCGCGGCGTGGGCAAAGGTGCGGTGGCCTACGCCGACGGCCACCTCTACTGCCGGGGCGAGAGCGGCAACGGCACCATTGCGCTCGTCGCGGCCACGCCCACGGGCTATCAGGAGAAGGGGCGCTTCGACCAGCCGGACCGCAGCGGCAAGAACAGTTGGGCGCACCCGGTCATCGCCGGCGGCAAACTCTACCTGCGCGACATGGACGTGCTGCTCTGCTACGACGTGAAGCAAAAGTGAAATCAGCCGTCTGTTTCCCAGCACTCGACCCATCTATGAAACAGCCGTTGATCCTCACCCTCGCCCTGCTCTCGTCGCTCGCCACCACCATCGCCGCGCCGGGCGATTGGCCCACTTGGCGCGGCCCGAAGCGTGACGGCATCTCCACCGAGACCGGCTTGCTGAAGACTTGGCCGAAGGAAGGCCCACCGCTCGCGTGGAAGGCCACCGGCCTAGGCACCGGCTACTCCAGCGTCGCCGTGGCCGACGGGCGCGTCATCACGATGGGTGATGGCCCGGACGGCGCGCGCGTGCTGGCTTTCGACCTGAAGGGCAAGTCGCTCTGGCAATCCGAGGTCATCGGCAAGCCCGGCGGCAATTACCCCGGCACGCGCTGCACGCCCGCGATTGACGGCGGTCTCGTCTATGCGCTCGGCCAATTCGGCGACTTCGTCTGCCTCGACGCGAAGACAGGAAAGACACAATGGACCAAAAGCCTTCAGAAAGACTTTGGCGGCGGCTTCGCGGGCTGGAACTACACCGAAAGCCCGCTCGTGGACGGCAACAAGGTGCTCCTCACCCCCGGCGGCAAGCAGGGCGCGATGGTCGCCCTCGACAAGAAAACCGGCGCGCTCCTCTGGCAGAGCAAGCAGTGGACGGAGAGCGCGGCCTACTCCTCCATCGTCCCCTCGGACTTCGGCGGCAAGCGGCATTATGTGCAGTTCACCGAGTCAAGCGTCGCGGGCATTGATGCCGCTAACGGGAACCTCCTCTGGCGCGCGCCACGCAAGGGGGCGACCGCCAGCATCCCCACGCCTGTGCTGAACGGAAACCTCGTCTTTGTCACCTCCGGCTACGGCGTCGGCTGCAATCTTTTCAAGCTCAAGCCCGATAGCAGCGTCATCGGCACCGAAGAGGTTTACGCGAACAAGAACATGGTGAACCACCACGGCGGCGTCATCCTGCTGGGCAAACACCTCTATGGCCACTCCGACAGCGGCGGTTGGACTTGCCTGGAGATGAGCACCGGCGAAGTCGCGTGGAAGAACGGCGGCGTGGGCAAGGGCGCAGTCGCCTACGCCGACGGCCACTTCTACTGCCGCAGCGAGGGCGGCAAGGGCACCGTCGCTCTCGTCGAGGCCACTCCGACCGGTTACGTGGAGAAGGGCCGCTTCGACCAGCCGGACCGTAGCGGCAAGAATAGTTGGGCGCACCCCGTCATCGCCGGCGGCAAACTCTACCTCCGCGACATGGACGTGCTCCTCTGCTATGACGTGAAAGCGAAGTGAACTTCGCCCACTTTCTCACACTGTCACTTGCCCATCTGCTCCACATGAAACACCTCCTCCTCGCCCTCGCCCTCGTCACCACCGCCGTCGCCTCCACGCCTGATTGGCCGCAATGGCGCGGCCCCAAGCAGGACGGCATATCTCCCGAGAAAGGCTTGCTGAAAGCATGGCCCAGCGACGGTCCGGCGCTCGCGTGGCGAACCAAGGGCGTCGGCAGTGGCATGTCCAGCGTGTCCATCGCGAACGGCCGCATCTACACCATCGGCAAACGCAACCGCGACGGCGCGCAGGGTGTGTATGTTACCGCGCTCAACCTCGCCGACGGCAGCGAGGCTTGGGCCACGGCCATCACCACCGGCGGCGGCCCGAACCCCAACGGCACGCCCACCGTGGATGGCAAACTCCTCTTCGCTGTCGGCAACAACGGCGACCTCGCCTGCCTTGAGAGCGACACCGGCAAGCTCGTGTGGAAGAAGAGTTACACCGCCGACTTCGGCGGCAAGTGCATGTCTGGCTGGGGCTACAGCGAGTCCCCGCTTGTGGACGGCGACCGCCTCATTGTCGTGCCCGGCGCGCCGGACGCCGGCATCGCCGCGCTGAACAAGAAAACCGGCGAGGTCATCTGGAAGGCGGAGATTCCCAAGCTGGGCAGCGCGGGTTTGGACGGCGCGGGCTACACTGGCGTCGTCATCTCGCAGGGCGCGGGCGTGAAGCAATACGTCACGCTGACCGGCCGCGGCCTTGCCGGCGTGCGCGCAAGCGACGGCAAATTCCTCTGGGGCTACAACCGCATCGCCAACCAGACCGCCGACATCCCCACGCCGATTGTGAAAGGCGACTACGTCTTCGGCTCCAGCGGCTATGGCGACGGCGGCACCGCGCTCGTGAAGCTCTCGAAGGACGGCGCAGGCGTGAAGGCCGAGGAAGTTTATTATCTCAAGGCGAACGAACTCCAAAACCACCACGGCGGCATGATTCTCCTCGGCGACCACGTTTACATGGGTCACGGCCACAACAACGGCTTCCCCACCTGCGTCGAGCTGATGACCGGCAAGGTCGTCTGGGGCAAGGAGCGCGGCCCCGGCAGCGGCTCGGCGGCGATTGTGATGGCGGACGGCCACCTCTACTTCCGCTACGAGGACGCCGTGATGGCGCTCATCGAAGCCACTCCCAAGGGCTACAACTTGAAAAGCTCCTTCACCCTCGCCAGCAAGAACGGCAAGAGCTGGCCGCATCCCGTCATCCACAACGGCAAGCTCTACCTCCGCGACCAGGACACGCTCCTCTGCTACGACGTGAAGGCGAAGTAGTTCCCGTCGCGCGTAACTTCAACTCGGTCTTGGTTGTCTCTACTGCCAGACAACCATCCCACACCCATGAACCGAATCCTCCCGCTCCTGCTGCTCTCCGCCCTCGCTGCCTCCGCCGATGACTGGCCGCAATGGCGCGGCCCGAACCGCGATGACATTTCCAAGGAGACCGGTCTGCTCAAGCAATGGCCTGCTGGCGGTCCCGCACTCGCGTGGAAGGTGACTGGCGTGGGCGGCGGCTTCTCAAGCGTCTCCGTCGCGCAAGGCCGTATCTACACGTTGGGCGATGTGGATGGAGCCAGTGCCATCGTCGCGCTCAAAGAGTCGGACGGCTCACGCCTGTGGGTGGCGAAGATGGGCGAGCCCGGCGGCCACGACAAGTATCCCGGCACCCGCTCCACGCCCACGGTGGATGGCGAGTTACTCTACGCCCTGAACCAGCACGGTGACTTGGTCTGCGTCGAGTCCGCCACTGGCAAGGAGCGCTGGCGCAAGAGCCTCACGCGCGATTTCGGCGGCTCGATGATGTCCGGCTGGCGTTACAGCGAGTCGCCACTCGTGGACGGCGACCGCGTGCTCTGCACGCCCGGCGGCGCGAAAGGCACGGTTGTCGCCCTGAACAAGAAGACCGGCGCGCTGCTCTGGCAGACGAAGGATTTCACTGACCGCGCGGGTTACTCATCCATCATCACCGCCACGCTGGGCGGCGTCCGGCAATACGTCCAGCTCACGGGCGACAGCGTCGCGGGCCTCGCGCCGGACTCCGGCAACGTGCTCTGGCGCGCGGCTCGCAGCGGACGGACGGCAGTCATCACGACGCCCGTGGTCCGCGATGAC
>SXTU01000109.1 GCA_005791875.1 Verrucomicrobiales bacterium | reverse complement strand
TCGTTCTGGTTCGGCTGGTATGAACTCGACCACTACGCGACCACCAAGGTGGCGGCGGACCTGTGGTTCGGCGTTGGTTCCTGCGTCATGGGCGTCGCCCTCATCGCCTACGGCATCTACTTCCTGAAGAAGCTCAAGAACATCAGCTACCTGTGAACCGCCGCCCCGCCATCTTCGCGCTCGTAGCGCTGGCCCTGCTCCTCGTGAGCGCGTCAGACGCCTCCGCCTGCGCCGCGTGCTTCGGCAAATCCGACTCCAAGCTCGCCGAGGGCATGAACGCCGGCATCTTCGCGCTGCTGGGCATCATCGGCGGCGTGCTCTTCGCCATCGCCGGCTTCTTCTTCTTCATCGCCCGCCGCGCGGTGACGCACCCTCTGCCCATCCCTTCACAAACCCTTTCTCCAGTCGAATCCTTGAACCACTGAACCATGCAACCGCAGCCGCCCACCTTCATCGAACAGCTCAAGCAGGGCTTCATGCCCATCCTCGCCTCCGAGCACGGCAAGGACGTGGACTACTTCATCCTCATCATCCACTGGCTCATGGCCGTGCTCTTCATCGGCTGGATGGCTTACTTCTTCTACGCGCTCTTCCGCTTCCGCAAGAGCGCGCACCCCAAGGCCGACTACGTGGGCGCGAAAGGCACCCTCGCCAACAACGCCGAAATCGCCGTCGTCATCATCGAGGCCGTCCTGCTCGTCGCCTTCGCCATCCCGCTCTGGGCCAAGGCCGTTGAGAAATACCCCGCCGAAAAAGACGCCACCGTCATGCGCCTCACTGCCGAGCAGTTCTCCTGGCAGGCCCGCTACCCCGGCAAGGACGGCAAGTTTGGCGCGCAGGAGATGAAGCTCATTACCGACAAGAACCCGCTCGGCTATGTCGAGAAGGACACCGCCGGCGACGACGACCGCCTCTCCCCGCCCAAGGACATCCACGTCCCGCTCACCCCCATAAAGGTCAAGGGCGACGACGGCAAGGAGCGCGACTCCTTCAAGCCCGTCATCATCCACCTGACCACCAAGGACGTGATCCACTCCTTCAAGGTCACCGCCATGCGCATGACGCAGGACTGCATGCCCGGCATGAGCATCCCCGTCCACTTCACGCCCACCAAGGTCGGCAAGTTCAACATCACCTGCGCCCAGCTCTGCGGCAACGGCCACGCCTCCATGAGCGCGCTCTTCGTCGTGGACTCGCCCGAGGAGTATGACAAGTGGTTCGCCGAGAAGACCAGCAAGGCCGGCGGCGCGCCCCAGAGCTTCGAGTAACCGGAACCTCCCTTTCACCGGGCGCGCGCCGCGAGCGAGAGCACTTTTTGTGTCCTCCGAATTCACCGAACCCAGTCCTGCGCAGTCCCGCTCCGTCGAGTGGGCCGTCTGGGGCGGCATCGTCTTCGTGGTGCTCGCCATCGGAGTGGCTTACGTGCGCGAACGTCAGCGCACCCCCACGACCAAACTCCCCGTCATCGCTCAAGTCGCCGACTTCACCCTCACCAACCAGCTTGACCGCCCCGTCCGCCTCGCCGACCTGCGCGGTCAGGTCTGGGTCGCCGACATCATTTTCACCCGCTGCCCCGGCCCCTGCGCCACGATGACCCAGCGCATGAGCGAACTGCAAGCCGCCCTCCCGACGAACGCCCCCGTCAAACTCATCTCCCTCACTACCGACCCCGAGCACGACATCCCGCGAGCCCTCGCTGCCTACGCGCAACGCTTCGGTGCGGACTCGAACCGCTGGCATTTCCTCACCGGCCCGAAAGCCGACCTCGTGAAGCTCGCCGTGAACAGCCTCAAGCTCACCGTCCTCGACACCGAGGAGGCCAAGCGCACCTCGCCCAACGACCTGTTCATCCACAGCACCATCTTCGTCGTCGTGGACAAGCAGGGCCGCCTCCGCGCCGTCTTCGAGAGCCTCGACAACGTGTTGAGCGAAGACGAAGTCACCACCGGCGCGAGCCAGACCAGCAGCACCTGGGAGAAGACCGTGAAGCCCCGCCTCCTGGAAACCGTGAACGCCCTTCTCATGGAGACGGACAAGTGAACGCGCCGCGCTTCCTCTTCTCCCTCTCCCTTCATCGGATGAGGGAAGAGGGCCGGGGTGAGGAGTTACATGCCTCTGCGTTGCTGGCCGCACCCCTCATCCGGCCTCCGGCCACCTTCTCCCCTCCTCCGAGGAAGGGAGAAGGCCCGCTTCTTTGCGTCCTTGTGTTAAATCTATCCGCCACATGACCTACACCGACCTCCCGCTCATCAACGCCTGCCTCAACACCACCTGCACCGTGCTGCTCGTGCTGGGCTGGGTTCACATCCGTGCCGGGCGGAAGGTGGCGCACCGCAACTGCATGATTGCCGCGCTCTGCACCTCCACGCTCTTCCTCGCCTGCTACCTCTACTACCACTACCAGATGCAGCAGCAACAAGGCACGGCGCACACGAAGTTCGTTGAGCCCGCCTGGTTCCGTCCCATCTACCTCACCATCCTCCTCACGCACCTCATCGGCGCCTTCGCCATCGTTCCGCTTGTCCTGATGACCGTGAGCCGCGCCGCAAAGGAGCGCTTCGAGGCGCACAAAGCCATCGCGCGCTGGACCCTCCCCATCTGGCTCTACGTCTCCGTGACCGGCGTGGTGATTTACTTCCTGCTCTACCGAATTTTCCCGCAGCTACCGGGAGCGAAGTAATTGGTGATAAGTGAGTGAAATCGTGGGTGCTCGGCCACGCACCGGACTAACTTCCATCTCCCCACACCCCCAGCTCCCGCAACTGCCGCTCCGCCGCCGCCGCCCAACCCTTGTTCGCCGCTGGACTCGCCGGGCTGGGATGTAGAATTCGACCGAAGCGCACCCCGCCCTCGCCCAGCGCCTCGCGCGCCCGCTTCTCCGCGAAGTCGCCGACGCCAATCACCCACTCCGGTCCCGTGATGGCGACGACCTGCCGCAGATGCTCATCGCACACGGCGAAGAGCTTCTCCCGCTCCGCCGCGCCGAGCTTGTCCGGTGTCACGTTGCGCCCTCCCTCGTCCATGAAGGCCAGCGGGCAAAAATTCACGACGAAGTGGTCCACGAAACACTTCTCCGGCGTCCCGAACTTCGCGGCGAACAAGCCCCACAGCCGCCGCCCGCTCACCTCCGAGCGCGGGCACGCGAAGCCCTCGATGGGCCGCTTCGGGTGCGCGTGCTTGGGTTGGGCGACGAGCGTGTAAATCCCCATCCAGTCCCGCACCGCTGCCACCTCGCCGAACGGCACGCCCGTCTGCGCCATGCCGAACGGTCCGGGGTTCATCCCGAGCAGCAGCACGCGCTTGCGCCCGCCGCCGAACTTGCGCAGGAACAGCTCATGCGCCGCCCACGCATAATCCAGCGGGTTGTAAACGTAGGCCACCGGCGGCTTGAAGCGCAGTCGCTCAACGGCGGCGCTCAATTCGCGCGCGTGACGAATCAGCAACTCAGCGGAGTCAGGCATGGCAGTGAAGAGGGCAACTGGCTCACGGCGGGCTTCACCGCGTGCTCACCGTCACCTCGAAGAAGCGCGTGTCCGGCTTCAGCTTGATGCGGGCGTCCGCCAGCTCGCCAATGCCGCTGGCGAAGGTCGTGGCCAATCCCTTCGGCGTCAGAAACCACACCGGCTCACGCGTCTCGCCCAAAGCAAACTCCCATTCCAAACTGCCCTCCGCCTTTGCCCGCTTCACGCGCTGGCGCACCGGCACGCCGTTCACCTCGAAGCTGAACTCGGGAAACTTGTCCACCAGCCGGTAGCCGAGAAACTTCAACTGCGGCTCGGCGTCGGGATTTCCAATTCGCAACGGATGACCCGTCGGCGCGGTGAGGAAACTTTTTCCAAGCACCTTCGCCGGCCCGCCGCCGCGACCGGTCCACACGGGCGCGACATCCAGAAACTCGCCGCTCCACGCGAAGCGCACGCGGCACTGCTCGGCATCGAAGACGTAGTTCACGCGGCCCGGCAGCCCCACGGCGATGCTGCGCGTGCTGGAGTCCGCGATGAACGTGCGGAATACAATCGGTTCATCCCGCACCAGCAGCCGGTAGTCCTGCGGCCCGTCCAGCAAACCTTCCGGCAGCGCCAGGGACTTCCCGGCGGCGAGCGCTTGGACGAGCGCGGCCATCTTCGCGTGCGCCTCGGCGGCGGGCAGGTCGCTGAAGAACGCGGGCATCGCCGTGCCCGGCTGGAGGCGGCTCGGCTCGCGCAGCCAGCGCAGCAGCCAGTCCGTGCGGATGCGCGCATGCATCTCGGTCATGTCCGGTCCGCGCAAATCGCCTGCTGAGCGATGCCCGGCGAAGTCATGGCAGTTGATGCAGCTCAACCCGCCGTCGCCCTTGCCCAGCAGCTTCAAGCTCTCGGCAGCCTGCGCGGGCGTCGGGGGCGGAGCCGTCGCTCCCTCGCCCAGCTCCGCACCCGCCTGCTGCGCGAACAAGTTCACCAGCGGCCGCGCCGGCTCACCGCCGTGCTCCGGCACGAGCCTCATCCACGGGCGCACGCGCTTGTTGCTCACCAGCACCTGAGTGAGCCAGTTCGCGCGCAGCTTGTTGCCGGCGTCGGTGAGCGAAGGCGGCGCTTCCGCTCCCTCCAGCTCGCGTTTGGCCGGGCCGTAAAGCTCGTGGCACTCAGCGCACTTGAACTGCCGCGCAAGGCGATGAAACTCCTGCAACGGCGCAGGCGAAGCGCCCTTCGCCGTGAGTTGCTCCGTCACCGAGGCATCCCAGCGCGCGACGCGATTGCCGAACGCCGTGTGCGGCAACGGCTCGCGGGCGAAGTGCTCGGACTCCCATTGGAGTTGCAGCCGCGCCGTCGCGCCGGGCTTGCGGGTGAACTCGATCTTCAACGCGCGCTCGCCGGCTTCGAGCTGCGTCGGCCGGTCTTGGATTTCCTTCCCGTCCACGAACAGCTTCGCATCGGCGAAGAGGGTGTAGCGGCCGCTGCGCGCGAGCTTGAGCACGCCGCTCCACTCGACGGTGAAGGCGGGCTTGAGCGTGGGATGGATGGACTCGCCGGGCAGCAGCGTGAAGTTGGGCGTGGGCAGGGCGAACTCCGCGGTGCGCTGGCCGTCCGTGGCTGTCGCGACGAGGCCGGGGTGCAGTGCGGCTTGCGCGAACAGGTTGCCACAGAACGCCAGCAGGCCCACGAAGCAGAGGATTCGAGCGCGGAACACGGCCTGAGGCTACGAGGTTTCCTGCGGCCGCGGCAAGCGCTCCTCACGTCGCCGGCACGAAGCGTTGGAAGACCCGTGCCAGCACGAAGCAGCCGAGGAACCACGCGGTCACCTCCGGCGGTTGGTTGGCCACGGCGAGCAGGTCCACGAGACAAATTCCTGCGAGCAGGCCGGAGACGGTCTTGCCGATGTCGGGCGGCGATTGCCAGAGCGTCGGGCGCAGGCAGCGGACGGCCCATAGCCCCACGATGGCCGAGGCCAGCAGCGCCTTCTCGCGGAAATAGCCGTCGTTGACGAGGAACGCCAGCACCAGAGGCGCGGCCAGCAACACGAGCGGCCAGTAGCGGATCAAGCCCGGCGCGCTCTCCCGCCGCGCGAGATAGCTCAGGCCGACGATGTAGCAGCCCAGCACGGTTGCGGTCCAAAGCGCCAGCCCATCCACGCCACGCACGCCTGCGGCTGCGGCGGTGAGCAGGAGAAAGAACCGGCACGACGCCATCAGCACCGGCGACCAGTCGAGGGACTTGTGGAACGCGTCGTAGAGGGCGACGCACACGAGAAGCTGCAACGCGAGAATGGCCGGCTCGCGCCCCAGCCAGCCGAGCATTCCCGTGCCTCCCGCGAGCAGCACAGCGCTTAACAGCCAGACTGCCTCGCGGGAAATTGCGCCGGAAGGAATAGGCCGCTCGCGCCGGTGTTGCGTGTCGAACTCCGCGTCGAACGCGTCGTTGAGGAACATCCCGCCGACATAGACCAGCGTCGCACCCGCGCACAGCCACGCGAAACGGCTCCACTCACCACCGCCGCCGAGCAGCCAGCCGGCGAGGCAGTTGGACCAGACGGTGGGCAGATTCGAAACGCGGCCCAACACTAGGAGGGTTCGAAGTGATGCCATGTGCGCGGGAGGATGGAGCGCGGTCAGCGACGGGGCGAGGCCGAAAGCGGCGGCGCGGCGCGACAAGCGCGGGGCGGGAAAGTAGTTAGTGCTTAGTAATTAGTGCGGTGATCACCGCGATTGCACTTTGGACTAATCACTAATTACTAATCACTTTCCGCCCGTGCACTTCCCCGTTGCCGACGCGCCGGGACTTTTCCACAGTCTGCCCGTGAAACAGCTTTGCCTGCTGCTGCTCGCCGCCTGCCTGCCGCTGGCCTCGCTTCGTGCGCAGTCCGACGACGCGCTGCCCATCCTCGTGCAGGTGCTCCAGTCCACCGACGACGCACAGGTGCAGCTCGACATCCTCAAGGGCCTCGCCGACGGCCTCAAAGGCCGGCGCGGTGTGAAGGCTCCGGCGGGCTGGGACACTCTCGCGACCAAGCTGGCCAGGAGCAGCAACGTCCAGGTGAAGGAACTCGTGCAACAGCTCTCGCTCGTTTTCGGCAGCGCGAGCGCACTGGCGGACATGAGGAAACAGATGCTCGACGCGAAGGCCCCGACCGCCCAACGGCTCGCTGCGCTCGAAGCGCTCGTGGCGGCGAAGGACGCGACGCTTGCCGAGCCACTACGGCAGTTGCTCAAGGAGCCGGTGCTGCGCGGGGCCGCGTTGCGCGGGCTGGCGACGTATGACGACCCGAAGACGGCGGCGGCGATTCTGGATCTGCTCCCGACGCTCGATCCCGCCGGCAAGCGCGACGCCTTCGGCACGTTGTCCTCACGTGTCTCGTTTGCGCGGGTGCTCGTGGGCGCGCTCGCCGCCGGCAAGTTCGCGCCGAAGGATTTGCCCGCCGACCTAGTTCGCCAGCTCCGCAACTATCAGCAAGCGGATATCAACGCGGCGCTCGACAAGCACTGGGGCGCGGCGCGCGAAAGCACGGCGGACAAGAAGGCGGAGATGGACCGTTACAAGGCGCTGCTCGCGAAGCCGGGCTCGGTGAAGGACGACTTGGTGAAGGGCCGCGCCGTGTTCGCGAAGACCTGCGGCCAGTGCCATCAGCTCTACGGCATCGGCGGCAAGGTCGGCCCGGACATCACCGGCTCGAACCGCGCGGACCTCGACTACCTCCTGCACAACATCCTCGACCCGAACGCGGAGATTCCCAACGACTACCGCACTTGGAACCTCGACACGAAGGACGACCGCAGCATCTCCGGCGTGATGGCCCGCCAGGACGCGACCGCCGTCACCATCGTCACGCCGAACGAGACGCTCACGATCGCGCGCACGGACATCGCGAAGCTCAAGCAGAGCGAGCTGTCTATGATGCCGGAGGGCTTGCTCCAGGCGCTGCCGGAGGACGAGGTGCGTAACTTGATTGCCTACCTGCGCGGCAAGGAACAGGTGCGGCTCCCGGGCGAGAAGTAAGTCAGGCTGGAAGCACTGACCTACTTGGTAGGCTTCAGAAAGTGCTCGAAGAAGGCGACGAGTTGGGCGTTGGATTCCTCGTTGGGCGAGTGCTCCTTGCGGTTGGTCATCGCTACGCGGTGCTTCACGCCGAGCAGGTCGTTCACGCCGATGGTGTGGTTCAGTGGGATCCACCGGCTGGGCGGGTCCTCGCTGCCGGCGCTCACGAGGAAGGGGCGCGGGGCCATCAGCGCGTGGACTTCATGCAAGTCGCGGCCCGTCTCTATCATCGTCTTGTAAGCCCCGGTGCGCGGACTGTCGGGGCGGATTAGGCCGGGCTTGCGAGTGATCTGCGGGTCGCGGCCCAGATACCACAGCTCCCAGTAGTTCACATTTCCGCGCGGCTCGTCGAAGACGATGCCGGGGTCGCTCCACGCGGCGGCGGCGAACTTGTCGTAGAAGCACGAGGCGAACATCGCCCACTTGCCGCCATAGCTGTGGCCGGCCACGCCGATGCGCTTGGAATCCACTTGAGGCAGGTTCGCCAGCGCGTGCCAGCAGTTCGCGCCGATGTATCCGAGGAAGGAGAGCGGCTGCCAGGCCGCGCGGCCCGGATCAGGCGTGCGCGCGTCGCCGCCGGGCGAGCCGATGCTGAGGGAGACGATGCCCTTCCGCGTGAGCTGCACGGCGAAATCACGCTGCGGACTCTTGCCCAGCCCAATGCTCGTCTCCGGCTCGTAGAACGGCACGAGGACGGCGGGGAACGGCCCTTTGCCGTCGGGGATGAGCAGCCACGCCTCGCCGGTGACGCCGGGCGCCAGCTCCACGCGGACGCGGTGCTGGGTGAAGTTGTCGCGCTTGCTCTGCGCGAGGAATTCCAGCTTCGGCTTCTCCAGCACGGGCGGCCACGCGCCCATGAGACCGTGCCATTGCGCGAGAATCTCCGCGCGCCGGCGCGGCCAGTCGGCGGTGGTCTTCACGCGCGAGCCGTCGTTGAAGAGGAGTGGCGAGCGGTAGCTGCCGAGCTGGCCGGCGAACTCCTTCGGCGGAGTGAAGAAGGGGGAAATGGTTGCGGCAGCGGAAGGCTCGGCTGCGGGGAGAGAGAGAAGAGAGGATAGAAGACAGAGGATGGCAATGTCGGCATGCTGACAGGACTTGGATGGTCGCATCATGTCTCCTTCGACGACGAGGCAGCAGAATCCTTGGCGACAGTTTCCGCCGGCACGGCGACCGGCTCACTGGGCTGCTTCTCCTCCATCTGCCACGAGAGCAGACACATCAGGCCCACGCCGATGCAGATGCCGCTGTCGGCGACGTTGAAGGCGGGAAAGCCGGCCTCGTTGCCGCTGCGCGTCTGGACGTGGAAGTAGATGAAGTCCACGACGTGCTTGTGGATGATCCGGTCAATGATGTTCCCGACGATGCCGCCGAACATCAGGCCCAGCGCCCATTGCCCGAGCCGCTGTTCGAGGCCGAAGTGCTGCCGCGTGAGGAAGAGCGCGAGCAGCGCCAGCAGCGCGACGATGGTGAGCAGTTCGTTGTTGTTGTGAAACATGCTCCACGCCGCGCCGGTGTTGCCCCAGTGGACGAACTTGAAGAAGCCTTCCACCACGACCCGCTCCTGCGCGTAGCCTAGGAAGTGCAGCACGGCGAACTTCGTGAGTTGGTCGAGCACCAACGTCACGATGGCCACGAGCGCCATGTGGCGGTTGGGGGTCAAGGTCATGCGGCGCGTGGTTTAGCGGGTTGTCAGGGGGAAGACAATGCCCGGCTGCGCAGCCATTGCCCGCCGTTGCCCAGCCCGCACACGACTCCCAGCAATGCGACATCGGTGGGGCCGACGGGCAAATCCCAGTGATAAGCGAGCACGAAGCCGACGACCGACGCCACCCCGCCCAGCACGCTCGACGCGACCACGAACTGCCGCATCGTCCCGGCGAAGGGCCGCACCGCCAGCGGCGGCAGCAGTAGGAAACCAAACGTCACCAGCGGCCCGACCGCGATGACCGCCACCGAAATGGCGAGGCCAATCAGCAGATAGAGCAGCAGGTCCCAGCCGAACACCACCTTGCGCAACGTCATCGCCAGCTCGCGGTCGTAGGAGATGAGGATGATTTCCTTGCGAAAGAGCCAGAGCAGGAACAGCACCCCCGCGAACGCTCCCAGCGTGAGCTTCAGGTCAGAGTTCGAGATGGCGATGATTTCACCTTTGAACAGGTTCAGCCAGCCGCGCTCGGCGGTGGGGCATTTCGCGAGGAGGAGCAAGCTCGTGGCAGCGGACAGCACGTAGAGCGCACCGATGCGCGCCTCGTTCCACGCCACGCGATGCCGTTCCAGAAACGCCAGCGCAGTCACGGCGAGGATGGAAAAAGTGAGCGAGCCGACGAACGCCAGCGCGTGCGTGTCGAACGAACCGTGCTCCAGATGAATGTGCCCGAGCGAGTGCAGCGAGAGCGCCAGTGCCACGCCGGTCGAGGAAATCTGCGGCAGCGCCACACCCATGAAGACCATCCGCCGCAGCACGAGGAACACGCCCACGACCGGGCACGCCAGCCCGATGACCAGACTCGTGTAGAGCGCGTCCCGCAGGAGGAACGAGGGCGAGAGAACTTCGGTGAGGACGTTCATGCGTGGTGAATGTCCAAGGCCCAATGTCCAAGGCCAAATGAATGACCAATGACAACTGACCAATCGGCCGGGGCTGGCTGGCAGGCGCGAGCAACCCGGGCATTGCGCATTGCGCATTGATTGGTCATTGCGTCAGTGGGCATGGGTCATTACTCGAAGCTGACCTTGCCATCGGCCACCTGCAGCACCTCCGTCGCATGGCGGCGCGCGAGCGGGAGGTCGTGGTTCACCATGAGGATGGTGAGATGCTTCTCACGGTGCAGACGCGAGAGCATTTCCATCACGGCCTTTGTCGTCTCCGGGTCAATGCCCGCGGTCGGTTCATCGAGCAGGAGAACTTCCGGCTGCGTCACCAGCGCGCGGGCGATAAGCACGCGCTGCTTCTGCCCGCCAGACAAGAGGGAGAAGGCCTTGCGCTCCAAGTCCGCCGCGCCGGTCTGCGCGAGACTCGCACGAACCAGCTGCCGTTCAGTTTCACCTGCGCCCTTGGCCGCGCCGAGCCGACCGTAAGTCCCCATCAGCGCGACCTCGAACGCTGAGAGCGGCCAGAGCGGGTCGAGGCTGTCGCGCTGCGGCACGTAGCCGAGCACCGGAGGCGCGCCGTTGGCGCCGCACAATTCCACGCGGCCCGAAACCGGCGGCAGGATGCCCCCAAGCGTCTTGAGCAGCGTGGTCTTGCCCGAGCCATTCTCGCCGACCATCGCCGTGAAGCGTCCGCGCGGCAACGCGAACGTCAGCCCGCGCAGAACCGGCCTGCCCTCGTAGCCGACGGCGGCGTCCGCAAGCTGCGCCCACGGGACAGGGGGGTTGGCTGGTTGTTTCTCGGACACGCTGGGATGAAACCGTGTTTGGGTCGTTCAGGGAAAGCGTATTTCAAACGCCACCGAACACGACGCGAAACTTGCGCCAGCCCCACGCGCCGACCAAGAGTGCGGCGAGAAGTGCGATGATGATTTGGCCGGGCGGGAAGTCGTAGTGGTTCGCCAGCACGAGGCCGGTGAGCACGCTCGCGACGCACACGACGGGCGCGACAAAGAACATCGTGCCGGCCTCGCGGCAGAGGTTCTTCGCCACCAGCGCGGGCAGCACGAGGCAGCCGAAGGTGAAGATCAGACCCGACGAACGGATGACCAGCCCGGTGCTGAGTCCCAATGCAGTTGCAAGTCCGAGCGACCATGCGCCGATGCGCATCCCAACGGCAGCAGCCATCACGGGGTCGCTCACGAAGAGCACGATGCGCTGGCGCAGCACGAGCACGAATCCACCGACCACTGCGGCCAGCGTGGCGAATGTTACCACGTCCACCGCCGCCGCGCCGATGATGCTGGAGGCCATCGTGGCCTGAACGGATTTGAGGCCATTGGGGTGCTTGGCGAGCAGCAGGATGGAGCCGCTCGCGCCCAACAGGAAAATCCATGCGGTGACTTCCTCGTGACTGGTGCCGCTGCGCTGCGCACGCGTGCCGGTGGCGAGCGCGGCAATGATGGAGAAGGCGACCGCGAAGGCGGCGGGCTGGCCGGTGCCCAGCAGCATGTCCAGCGCGATGCCCAGCATGGAAGCCTGCGCGACCGCCGCCGCAATGAAGACCTGTGCCCGAGCCACGACGATGACACCGAGGAACGACAGCAGCAGGCCCGCAAACAGCGCGGCAAGATACGACTGGGAGAACATCGGCCAGGAGTTGAGAAACTCGGAGATCATGGTCGTGGGCTGGACGAAATGTTCGCATCGTGCGCCTGTTCGACCGCCACATGCACACACCCGTGGTCGTCATGATGGACGCCAACGGGAACACCGAACGTGCGGCTCAAATTTGCAGGGGTGAAGACTTCCTTGAGCGGGCCGGCGGTGAGCTTGCCGCCGCGAAAGAGCGCGGCGTGCGTGGCCTGCTTCGCGGCGATGCTTAGGTCGTGCGTGACGAAGACAATGGTGATGCCCTTGTCGCGGCTCAGGCTGGTGATGGCATCCAGCAAGCTCGACGCTGCGGCGAGGTCCAGGCCAGCGGTCGGTTCGTCCACGATGAGCAGCAGCGGGTCGCGGATGAGCGCGCGGGCGACGAGCGTGCGCTGACGTTGACCGCCGGAGAGCGTCCACAGGCTGCGTTCGGGCAGATGCGCGATGCCCATGAGTTCGAGCACAGCCTTGAGGCGGGCGTCGCGCTGGACGCGTTCGAGCGTGATGCCCACCAGCCCGCCGAGCACGAACTCGCGGATGGTGGTAGGGACGCTGGGGTTCACCTCGCATTCCTGCGGCACGAGGGCGAGCCGCGTGCGGCGCTGGAAGTCGGCGCGGAGGAAAATCTTTCCGCGCGTGGGCCGCACCGCGCCGAGCAGCGCCTTGATGAGCGTGCTCTTGCCCTCGCCGTTGGGGCCGAGCAGGGCCCAGAACTCGCCGCGTCGGATGGCGAGGTTCACATCCGAGAGCACCACGCGGCGGCCGTAGGCAAGGGTGACCTGCTCAGCGCAGAGGATGGGCTTCTCGGCGGCAGAGGGTGGCGCGGCGACGAGTGTGAGGCTGCCCGACGCGACAAGATCCGGGGCAACCAGATGGTCGAGGCGGGTGCTCATCTCATTTGGCATTCAGTGCGGCCAGTAGCTGGTCCGCGTTGTGTTTGAGCATGGCGAAGTAGTCATCGGTGGCCGGGCGTCCGCCGGTCTGGTGGGCCATCCGCACCGCCTTCGCGCCGGACTGCTTTGCGGCGAACTCGACAAAGCGCTGTTCGAAATAAGGCGCGGTGAGGATGACGCGCACCTGCTTGGCCTTCATCTTCGCGACGAGCTCCTGGAGATGCTTGGTCGTGGGCGGCACGCCGGGGCTGGGTTCGAGATAGCCCAGGACTTCGAGGCCGAAGCGGCGCGCGAAGAAATACCAGAGGTCATGGTCGCCCACGATGAACCGCCCGCGATGCGCGGCAAAGGCACCCAGCCAGCCGGCGACCTTATGGTGGGCAAGGAACTCCTTCACCGCCGCCGCGTCCTTGAGCTTCTCGAATTCGAGCGCAAGTTTCTCCACATCGTCGTTCTTCGCGCATTCCTCGCCGACGAGCGCAACGGCGAGGCGCTGGCGGAACTTGTCGTGGTTAGCGGCGAACTCGGCTTTCCACTCGGGGCGCAGCTCGCTGAGCTTGTCGCGGATTTCGCGCGCGGACCGGAGGCCCTCGACGGGGTCGAGGAAGTAGTGCGGGTTGCCGTCCTCGTGAAAGCTGTTGAGGAGGTTCTTGCCTGCCTCACCTTCGAGCGGGCGGACGTTGCGACCAAGGTTCAAGTTGCCCTTCTTGCTTGGCTTCACGGCGTCGCCGCTCACGGAGCGCATGAGCTTTTCGAGCCACGCGTTCTCAATGCCCTGGCCGACCTGAAGGTAGAGGTCGGCACGATTCAGCTCCTTGGCCAAGCTGGGTTTGAGTTCGATTTCGTGGGGGTCTTCCGTGCCCTTGCTGAAGCAGAAGGTCTGCACCCGTGCACCGCCGATGATGCGGGCGAGGCTGTCGAGGTCCGTCGTGCTGGTGCACACGCGGAGCGGTTCGGCGGCCATCGCCACCCCGATGTTGGAGGCGACTACGAAGGCGAGGATGGGAGTGAGGAGTTTGGATTTCATCGATGGGTTGAGGACAAGGGCAATGGGAGTTTGGTGCGCTGGAGGAGTTGTGTGGACCTATGGTTTGGTAATCAGGTCGAGCACCGCCTGCACGGGCCGGGCATTCTTGAAGACCATCTTCGCGCCGGTCTTTCTGTCGCTGGTCACTACGTTGTCCGCCAGTGCGACCACTTCGCCGCGCTCGTTGAACACGGGGCATCCGCTGGAACCGCGGCCAAAATCTGCAGTGATGCCCATCATTACCGCGTCGCCGGTTTCCTTCTGGCCGGTGAAGTAGCGCGAGACGATGCCCTCGGTGAGCATGTAGAACTGCTCCTCGGGATGCCCCATCACAAACACCCGCGAGCCGACCGGCGCGGTCGTGGACAGCGGCAGCGGGGTGAAGCCATCGCCGTCGAGTTGCAGGATGGCGACGTCGCGCGCCTCGCTGGCCGCCAGCACCTCGCGCACACCGCAGACGCGCCCATCGCCCGTCATCACCACCATCACCGCGTGCTTCGGCTCATCCACGACGTGGTAGCAGGTGACAAACGCGCCCGACGCAGTGAGCACGAAACCCGCCGCCGTCGTGACATGCCAGTCGTCGCACGAGTCGCACTTGTAGAGTGACGCCACGACCAGCACACCGGGCCGGAGGCTGGCAAACGCGGGGGGCGAAAGTGGCGCAGCTGGCGGCTGGGGCAAGGCCAGCCGGCACCGTCCCCGGCCGAGTTGCGCGACCAAATGGGGCATCGAGACGAACTTCTTTCCCGCCATCAACTTGATGCCGGCGGCGCGCAGCTCCTCTTCTACACGGCTGTCATCCACGACTTCGCCGGCCAGCACCGGGGGGCTGCTGGCGGGCGGGCTGCTGGGTCGGCCGGCCGCCAACACCAGCACAGTCAACAGGCCCGCCATCAGCACGAGGCTAATGGCGAGCCAGTGAACCGGAGCAAGGTGACGACGGTGCATGAAGGAAGGGCGGGGCGCGGCACGTGGCCGCGCCCCGCTTCGTTCAAGGGCTTACTGAATCTTCGACGGGGTGAACACCTGCTTGCCGGCCTCGGTCTTCACCGTGCCGGTGGCGGTGACCTTCTCCACCACGGCCTGGCAGACCTTGCTGTGGAACGCCTTGCTCACCGCGTTGTCCGCGAGGTAGTAGGTCGTGGTCTTGCCGCTCGCCGTAACCTGGATGGCGTTCTGGCACTTGGCCGTTTCCTTCAGCTCGCACTTGGCGCACATGCCCTTGCCGGTGATGGTCTGCTCCTTGTCCGCCGCGAATACGCTGGCGACCGAGAGCGAGACCGCCGCCGCGAGGGCGAGGCTCAGTTGTTTCTTCATCTGTTGTCCTTTCTTTGTTTGTTGTTTGTTGTTGCTGCTAGCAGCCCGCCCCACCAAGGGCGGACATCGGGTGGCCGCACCGCGGCCGAAAGTCATTTTCGTTGCACCTGTAGCACGGAGAACGCGCCGTCGGCTCCGGCGACGGCGAGGGTTTGGTCATTGGGGCTCCACGCCAGCGCGCTAACAGCTTGGGCGAAGTTGTGTTTGGCCACGGGCGCATCGGGATAACCGAGGTGCCAGATGAAGACCTCGCCGGTGGCGCTGCCGCTGGCGAGGAGGGTGCCTTTGCCCTGGAATTGCATGGCCGTGACCGCGCCCCGGTGCGTGGTCAGCATGAGGGGCTTGGTGCCGGCGGGGCCCTTGCCGGAGCACCGCCAGACGATGCCGACGGGAGCGGCCCCGGTGGCGAGCCATTCGCTGTCGGCGGACCAGGCGAGCGCCTTGATGCGTGCGGGATAGCCGCTCATCTGCAACGGCTCGCGCTCACGGAACGGCAGCCGCCAGCAGCTCATCGAGTTGTCGAAGGTGGGCGCGACCACGTAGCGGCCGCGCGGGCTGAGGGCCACGCCGCCGAACGGCGACTTGTGCGCGAGGGTTTCCGGCGGTTCATCGGCGTCGGGTTTGAAGAGGCGGACTTTCCCGTAGCACACGGTCGCCAGCACCGCGCCATCGCCCCGCCAGCTCAGGCCGGCAACGGTGCTTTCGTGTCCGGTGAAGCGCAGGCCGGGCAAACCGTCTGGACTCCACAGCCGCAGGTGCCGGCCCGCGCCGCTGGCCAGCCAGTCGCCGCGCGGCGACCACGCGAGGTGCTCGACCCAGTTGCTGCCGCCCTCCAGCTCGCGGCCGGGCGCGAAGGAGACAGGTTGCCAATGGCGGATGCCGCCATCCTCGCCGCTCGTGGCGAGCGCGCCCTTTGTGGACCACGACACGCACAAGGCTCCGCCGCGATGCGCCAACTCGCGGTGGACGAGTGCGCGGGTGCCGACATCCGCCACGCACAGATCGCCGGCGGCGGTGACAGCGGCGACCTGTGCGCTGTCCGGCGACCACGCGAGCGCGCGGATGTGCTCGCCGCACACAACGCTCCAGGCGTCGCAGCGGAGGGCCGGTGGTTGCCTGCTGGTGAGAATCATGTGGCGAGACAGTTGCGGAAGCCGGCGGTGAGCTCCGCGCGGTCGAGGTTGCGGCCGATGAAGACCAGCCGGTTGGAGCGGTGCTCGGTGCGCTGCCAAGCTCGGTCAGGCTTGCCGTCGAAGAGCATGTGGACGCCTTGGAATACGAAGCGGTTGGGTGAGCCGGCCACGTTGAGGATGCCTTTCATGCGGAAGATGTCCGCGCCCTTGGTGGCGAGGAGTTCGCTCATCCAGGCGTTGAGTTTCTTCGAGTCCAGCGGCGCGTCATCGGTGAGGCCCACCGAGGTGACGGAGTCGTCATGCGTGTGGCCGGCGGCGTGCTGGGTGGCGTGGACCGGCTCGACCATCGCGCCATCGCGCCGGACGACCATCGTGAATTCTTCGGGCAGGTGTTGCGTGCAGAGCAGGTAATGGCCCGGCTCCGTGACGCGCAGACGGAAGGTGCCGCCGCCCGCCGGCGCGAACACGAGTTTGTGCAACGCCCAGCGCGGCGGAAACTCCGCGCCATCCGCCACGGTCACGCCGGGCGTGCTGAAGAGTTTGAGCGCTTCCTTGCGTGCGGCGGTGGCATCGGCCTCGTTGAGGCCCGCAAGTTTGAGCGCCACCAAACCCATCTCCGGGTCGGGGCCGGGCTGGAAGGCCAGCTCGTATTCGCCCGGCGCGAAGGCATACGTGCCGCTCCACTCGAAGGGCAGCTCCTCGCGCAGGAAGTCGTCGTCCACGGCGAGTTTCGCATCGAGGTCGAAGGCGTGGATGTCCACCACGTGCTCGACCGGCACGAGCGATTGCTGCGTGCGGTGGAAGCGGGCGACGGCGTTCATCCCGCGCAGGCGGGCTTCGAGGTCGGTGAGTTCGGCCTCGCTCACAAGGTCGGTTTTGTTGAGGAGAATCACGTCGGCGAAGGCGATTTGTTCCTGGCATTCCTTGCTGTCGCCGAGGTGCTGCACCACATGCCGCGTGTCCACCACGGTGACGATGCCGTCGAGGCGGAACTGCGCCTTGACCTCGTCGTCCACGAAGAAGGTTTGCGCGACGGGGCCGGGGTCGGCCATGCCGGTGGTCTCGACGAGGATGTAGTCGAACTTGTCCCGGCGGCGCATCAGGTTGCCGAGGATGCGGATGAGGTCGCCGCGCAC
>SXTU01000108.1 GCA_005791875.1 Verrucomicrobiales bacterium | reverse complement strand
TTGGACGGTGTCCGCGATGGCCATCGCATGGCCTGCAAGTGACGCGTCGGGTATCCTGGAGCAGGCTAGCAGGTGATGAATCGCGGGGATCGGCGGGGGAGATTTCCAAGGTTGCCCCTATCAAGAACTGACCAGCCCAGCTACTTGACATTCCTCGGGGGGGGGAAGATGGCTCCCGTGAAGCTCTGTTTGCACCGTCCGCACCGTCCGGCGGCGTTTACCTTGATCGAGCTTCTGGTGGTCATCGCCATCATCGGCATCCTCGCCAGCATGCTCCTGCCGGCGTTGGCGAAGTCGAAGAGCAAGGCCAAGCGCACCAAATGCCTGTCCAACCAGCGCCAAGTGGCCCTCGCCCTGATGGTCTATGCCGGCGACCACGATGACCGGACGCCCTACCAAAACTCGCTAGGCGAGGTCAACTTCGTCACCACCGCCACTCCGAACTTTCTCGGCCTGCTCCAATCCCAACTACCCACCAACAGCCCCACCTTCACCTGCCCATCCGGTTCCACCCATTGGCAAGACCCCGCCAATGCCGCGAACCCGACCAACGACACCACCTATCTCGGGAATGCCGTGATCATCAGCAATGCCACCCGCACCCGTCGCACCACCCAGGTGCCCAATCCGAGCAATCTCATCGCCCTCCAAGAAAGCTCCGCCCGCACCCATCTCGCCTGGCTGCGCCCCTGGTTCACCCCGCCCGGCAACTACTCCAACTGGCATCTCACCCGCGATCCCAACTTCTACCCCGGCCATCCATATCCGTATTGGGAATGGTATGGCTCGCTCCATGAAGGCGGGGGCAACTTCGTGTTCATGGACGGCCACTCCGAATACCGCCACCACACCAAACTCACCAGCGGTGACTTCGGCTTTTTGAACTCAGCCGGCTTGGGCACGGACACCGTGGCGGCCAGTTGGACGGATAATTACACCGCATCATTCTGAGCCGCGGAACCCGGAGCAGCGATGCGGCGAGGCATGCAGCGGCCGCCCAACCTCACAATGGTCGCAGCACTTCTGCTGGTGGCCGGTCGCACCTCCTCAGGTTGTCGGCGCGGGCAAGCGAGTTCTCTGGCCAATCCTTGCATTGGGCCCATCTCATCCTCTTCCAGCCCCGGCGGGGGCGACTGTCCCGAGCCTCGCAGTCCGCCGCACGAGCTGGTATGAGCAGAGCGTGACCTTGAAACTGATGAGGGTAGTTTGGGCGCTGACCGCGCAACCGCCTGTTCCCCATACGCAACATGAAACACACGCTCGCCCTGCTCGCCACATTCCTACTCGCCGCACTGGCCACCCACGCCGCGCCCGCGCAGCCGAACGTCCTCTTCATTCTCGCCGACGACCTCGGCTGGGCGGACACCGCGCTCTACGGCCACACGAAGTTCCATCGCACGCCAAACCTTCAGCGGCTCGCCCAGCGCGGGATGCTTTTCACGCGCGGCTATTCGGCCAGCCCGCTGTGCTCGCCGACGCGTTCGGCGATTCTCACCGGCCTCAGCCCCGCGCGCACCGGCATCACCACGCCGAATTGTCACCTGCCGCAAGTAGTTCTCGAAGCCACGCCCGGCACCGCCGCGCCGCCTGACAAGAAGTCCATTCAACCCAAGCCGCCGACGCGCTTGAAAACCGAATACCGCACGCTCGCCGAGTCGTTGAAGGACGCGGGCTACGCGACCGGCCACTTCGGCAAATGGCATCTCGGGCCGGAGCCGTATTCCGCGCTGCAACAGGGCTTCGACGTGGACGTGCCGCATCATTCGGGGCCGGGGCCGGCGGGCAGCTACGTCGCGCCGTGGAAGTTCAAGGACTTCGACCACGACCCCGCCGTGCCCGACCAGCACATCGAGGACCGCATGGCGAAGGAAGCCGTCGCGTTCATGGAGAAGCACCGGGACAAGCCCTTCTTCCTCAACTACTGGATGTTCAGCGTCCACGCGCCGTTCGACGCCAAGAAGTCGCTCATCGAGAAGTATCGCGCGCTCGCCAATCCCGCCGACGCGCAGCGCTGTCCGACTTACGCCGCGATGGTCGAGAGCATGGACGACGCCGTCGGCACGTTGCTCGACACGCTCGACCGGCTGAAGCTTGCCGACCGCACCATCATCGTGTTCACCTCCGACAACGGCGGGAACATGTATAGCGCCGTGGACGGCGAAGTGCCGACGAGCAACCGCCCGTTGCGCGGCGGCAAGGCGACGGTCTTCGAGGGCGGCATCCGCGTGCCGTGCGTCGTGCGCTGGCCGGGCATCACGCCCGCCGGTTCCCGCAGCGATGCGATTGTGCAGGCGAGCGATTACTATCCCACGCTGCTCGACGGCCTCGGGCTGAGGCCCGCGCCCGGCCAACGCTTCGACGGCATGAGCATTCTCCCCGCGTTGCGCGGCCAACCGCTCGCGCGCGAGGCGACCTTCACCTATTTCCCGCACGAGCCGGGCGTGCCCGACTGGCTGCCGCCCGCCGTCGTCGCGCACAGCGGCGACTGGAAGCTCATCCGCATCTTCCACGGCGGCGAGCAAGGCGCGCATCGCCACCTGCTCTTCAACCTCCGCGACGACCTTGGCGAGCGGAACAACCTTGTCGCCAAGGAGCCTGCCCGCGTGAAGCATCTCGACGGCCTCATCGAGAAATTCCTCGCCGACACCAAAGCCGTCGTGCCGATTGCGAACCCCAAGTTCGACCCCGCGAAGTATCAGCCCGAGTTGGAAGGCAAAAGTGAGCAGAAGGCGAAGGGCGCGAAGAAAGCCGCCGCCAAAGCCCCCGCGCCCGCACCCGCACCTGCAGACGCGAAAGCCGACGCCGACCCACTCCAAGGGTGGAAAGCCCGCAGTTGCACCGCCACGGTGAAAGCGGGCGTCGTGACCGTGACGGGGCAGGGGACCACGCCCTTCCTCGGCGTCGGTGCGGGCGTGAGTGGTCCGGCCACGGTGAAGTTCCGCGCCCGTTCCGCTGCCGGTGGCCCCGGCAAAATCGAGTGGCTCCCCTCCGCCACCGCGAACGCCGACGCGAAATCCACGCCCTTCACCCTCGCGCCCGGCGATTGGCAGGAAGTCTCCGTGAACATCCCCGCCACCGGCCCACTCGGCATCGTCCGTCTCTACCTCCCCGCGCAGAAGCAGCCGGTGGACGTGGACTGGGTGGAGCTGAAACCCGATGGCAAGGCGAAGCGCTGGGAGTTTTAGGAACTCTCTGGAGCTGCACGCGCGGGCTACGGCAGGCGAGCGCCAGTTGTCAGCAACTCCGACGCGAGCATTTCGCACGCGCTCTCGCCGCGCATGCCGGGAGTTGCTACAAACAAGCCGTGACCAACGAACCGCGCAACCTGTCCGTCTGAATCGCACCATGAAACACACGCTCGCCCTGCTCGCCACATTCCTACTCGCCGCACTGGCCACCCACGCCGCGCCCGCGCAGCCGAACGTCATCATCATGCTCGTGGACGACATGGGCATCATGGACACCTCGGTGCCGTTCCTCACCGGCGCGGACGGCAAGCCGCAGCGCTATCCGCTCAACGACTTTTACCGCACGCCGAACATGGAGCGGCTCGCGGCGCGAGGCGTGCGCTTCAACAACTTCTACTGCATGAGCGTGTGCTCGCCGACGCGCATCTCGCTGATGACTGGTCAGAACGCGGCGCGGCATCGCACGACGAATTGGATTAACCCGGACAACAACAACGCCGGGCCGCAGGGGCCGGCGGACTGGAACTGGCGCGGCTTGAAGCAGGGCGATGTCACGCTCGCGAGCCTGCTGCATGGCGCGGGCTACCGGACGATTCACGTGGGCAAGGGACACTTTGGCCCGCGCGATTCCGACGGCGCGGACCCGACGAAGCTGGGCTTCGACGTGAACGTGGGCGGGGCGTCCATCGGCGCGCCGGCGAGCTACTACGGGAAGCAGAATTTCGGCGACGCCAAGGGCAAGCGCGCGAAGGCCGCCGTGCTCGGCCTCGACAAGTATCACGGGCAGGAAATCTTCCTCACCGAGGCGCTCACGCTCGAAGCGAACGCGCACGTGGCCGACGCAGTGAAGGCCGGCAAGCCGTTCTTCCTCTACTTCCCGCAATACGCCGTCCACGCGCCGTTCAACGCCGACCCGCGCTTCGCTGCGCACTACACCAACAGCGGCAAGCCCGCGAACGCGCAGGCCTTCGCCACGCTCATCGAGGGCATGGACAAGTCGCTCGGCGATGTGCTGGCCAACTTGGAGAAGCTCGGCGTGGCGGAGAACACACTGGTGATTTTCCTCGGCGACAACGGCTCCGACGCGCCGCTCGGCCACCAGCACGAGGTCGCGTGCGCCGCGCCGTTGCGGGGGAAGAAAGGCTCGCACTACGAAGGCGGCGTGCGCGTGCCGTTCCTCGCGTCGTGGGCAAAGCCGGGCGCGGGTAACGCGTTTCAGCAGCGGCTGCCAATCGCGGCGGGCGCGGTGCAGAGCCAGCAGGCGGCGGTGTATGACTTGTTCCCCACGGTGCTCGCGCTCACGGGCACGAAGCCGCCCACTTCGCACACCGTGGATGGTGTGCGGCTGGACGCGCTGTTCAGTGGCAAGGCTGACGCGAGCCGCCCGGAGCAGTTCCTCATGCACTACCCGCACGCGCCGCATCGCACGGACTACTTCACCACGTTCCGCGACGGCGATTGGAAGGTGATTTACCACTACTTCCCCAGCGCGGTTTCGGAAGGCGCGCACTACCAGCTCTTCAACCTGAAGGCAGACCCGTTCGAGCAGAAGAACCTCGCCGCGACCGAGTCCGCGCAGCTCAAACGCCTGATGCAGGGCCTCGCCGCTGGCTTGGAGAAACAGGCTGCCGTGTATCCCGTGGACAAGGAAACGAAGCAGGCGCTGAAGCCGAAGCTCCTATAAACACAAGCCTGCCCACCGCCAAACAACTCGCCGACGCGGTGCGCGAAGCGTTAGCCTGACTTCCAGTCGCCCGCGCCAACACACTGTCAAGCCCATCATGAAATTCGCCTCCGCCCTACTCGCCAGCCTCCTCCTCGCACTGTTGCCCGCCGCTGCCGCACCCGCTCCGCCCAACGTCGTCATCGTCTTCATCGACGACCTCGGCTACGCGGACATCGGGCCGTTCGGCGCGACGAAGCAGCGCACGCCGCACCTCGACCGCATGGCCCGCGAGGGCATGAAGCTCACCAGCTTTTACGCCGCGCCCGTCTGCTCCGTCTCCCGCGCGCAACTCCTCACGGGCTGCTACGGCGCGCGCATTTCCGTGCCGGGCGTTTACTTTCCCGGCCAGGCGAACGGCCTCCATCCGAACGAATTCACCATCGCCGAGCGCTTGAAGGAACGCGGCTACGCGACGATGTGCATCGGCAAGTGGCACGTCGGCGACCAACCGGAATTCCTCCCCACGCGGCAGGGCTTCGAACGTTACTTCGGCATTCCCTACTCGAACGACATGCAGAAGAAAGCCTCGCAGACCGGCGAGCGCGTCGTGCCGTTGCTGCGCGATGACAAGGTCGCCGAGCTCCTCACCGACGAGCAGCAGAGCCGCATCGTCGAGCGCTACACGGACGAAGCGGTCGGCTTCATCAAGGCGAACCAAGCGAAGCCCTTCCTCCTCTACCTCCCGCACACCGCCGTCCACACGCCCATCTATCCGGGCGAGAAGTTCCGCGGCAAATCCGCCAACGGCCGCTTCGGCGACTGGGTCGAGGAGGTGGACTGGAGCGTCGGCCGGGTGCTCGACACGTTGCGCGAACTCAAGCTCGCCGAGCGCACGCTCGTGGTCTTCACCAGCGACAACGGCCCGTGGCTTGTGAAAGGCCCGGATGGCGGCAGCGCGCTGCCCCTACGCGGAGGCAAAGGCAGCACCTGGGAAGGCGGCGTGCGCGTGCCGACCATCGCGTGGTGGCCGGGCAAAATCGCGCCCGGCAGCGTGAGCGACGCGGTCGCCGGGACGATTGATTTGCTGCCCACCGCCGTCTCGCTCGCCGGCGGCACGGTGCCCGCGCAGCCGGTGATTGATGGCCGCGACCTCACGCCGCTGCTCTTCGGCAAGACAAAGGAATCGCCACGCGACGCACACTACTACTTCGCCGGCTACAACCTCCAAGCCGTCCGCCAAGGCCCGTGGAAACTCGCCATCGCCGCGCAGCCGCAGTCCATGGGCCAAGCCACGAACGCCGACGCCAGCGGCAACACGCCGCGCCTCTACAACCTCGACCAAGAAATCGGCGAGCAAACCAACCTCGCGGCGAAGCACCCCGAAGTCGTCGCGAAGCTCCAAGCCCTCGCGGCGAAGAAGACAGAGGAGATTGGGGGCAAAGCGCCCGCCGCGCGCCGCCCGGCGGGCTTGGTCGAAAACCCGAAGAAGCTCTACCCCACCGAGGAAGCGCCACGCCCAAAGGCCCCTTGACGGGAATCATCTCCAGCCTTGTAATTTCGGCTCCATGAAGCTTTGGCTGTTTCGCGGCTTGTTGCTGCTCCTGTGCGGCTGCGCGTTGCCGGCAGCGGAGCCGTCGGCTCACTGGGCTTACCAACTGGTCGCGCGACCCGCGCTGCCGGCGGTGAGGAACCTCGCTTGGGTCCGCACCGACCTCGACCGCTTCATCCTCGCCAAGCTGGAAGCGAAGCAGCTCACACCCAGCCCCGAGGCCGATCCGCGCACGCTCATCCGCCGCCTCTACTTCGACTTGCTCGGCCTGCCACCGTCGCCGGAGGAGGTCGAGGCATTCGTGCGCGAGTGTTCCTCACTCAGCAATCGGCAGTCGGCAATTGCCAATCTCGTTGACCGCCTTCTCGCCAGTCCGCACTACGGCGAGCGTTGGGCGCGCCACTGGCTCGACATCGCGCACTACGCGGACACGCATGGTTTCGAGCGTGACCAATTGCGTCCCAACGCCTGGCGCTACCGCGACTACGTCATCGCCGCCCTCAACGCTGACCAACCCTACGACCAGTTCCTGCGCGAGCAAATCGCCGGTGATGTGCTTGCCCGTGAGGGGGACACCCCTGTCTCCCGTGCCACAAGCCCAAAGCTAAGAGCGGACAAGAGTGTCCGCCCTACGGAACGCATCGCCGCGACCGGCTTCCTCGCCGCAGGCCCATGGGACTTTGTCGGGCAGGCTGAGACCAAGAGCGACGTGCTCCGGCGCGCCGCCCGCGCGGACGACCTCGACGACATGGTCACGCAGGTGCTCGCCGGCACGATGGGCGTGACCATCAACTGCGCCCGCTGCCACGACCACAAGCTCGACCCCGTTTCGCAGCGCGAATACTACGGCCTCTGGGCGGTCTTCGCCGGCGTGAAGCGCGGCGACCGCGAGTTGGACCCCGCCGCCACCGCGCGCCGCGACGCCGAGCGGAAGCAACTTCAAGCTCGGCTCAGCGAAATCACCGGTGAGCTTGGCCGCCTCACCGGCGAGGGCCTCGACCTCGCGGACATGCTCGGTGGCGGCAACGGCCGCGGCACGGGCGCGAAAGGCGCGGGTCTCGACCTTCGCACCGGCAACGTCGCGAAGGACAAACTCGGCTACCACCAAAACATCCAGCTCAACCGCCTGCAAAAGCCCGAGTGGGCGGGCGTCCCCGCGCCAAAGTTCGTGCAATGGCTTTTCGTGCCGGACGGCAAATCTGTCGTGCCCGTTGCGCATCAAGTCACCGTCAGCAACCTCCCGCCCACTTCCGGCCACGCGTGGGACGCGATTCGTCATGGCCCGCTCAACGCGCAAGTCTCGACCAAGCTCGACGGCGTGGATTATGCAGCGGCCGGCCATTCCCTCCTCGGCTTGCACGCGAACGGCGGCATCACGTTCGACCTCACCGAGATTCGCAAGGCCACCGGCTTCACGAAGCTGCGCTTCACCGCACACGTCGGCTTCGGCGCGAGTCCCACGGCGGCGGCGACGCGCGCAGATTTCTCGGTGTTCGCCGGCAACCAGCTCGTCTTCCAGCGCCTCAAACTTCGCAAAGACGAGTCGGCCCGCGTGGATGTCCCGCTGCCGGACACTGCGCCAACGCTCACGCTTGTGGCCACCGACGGCGGCGACGGCATCGGCCACGACCTGCTTTTCCTCGGTGACGCGCGGCTCGCGCCGGACCTCGCCACCCAACCCCTTGCGGCCGCAGACCGTGCGCGGGTCGAAGCGTTGCGCGCGGAGGAGAAGCAGTTGGCCACCGCGCTGGCCGTAAAGGCGGAGGGCGAGAAAGTTTATGCCATCACCAGCTCCGAGCCCCCCGTGGTGAAAGTCTTGAAGCGCGGCAATCCCGAGGAAGCGCAGGAGGAAGTCGGCCCCGGCGTGCTGGCTTGCGTGAAGCACGCGGCCGCTGACTTCGCCCGCGCGAAGACCGAGGGCGAGCGCCGTCTCACGTTGGCCGAATGGATTACGCATCCCGCCAACCCGCTCACCCGCCGCGTCCTCGTGAACCGGCTCTGGCACCATCACTTCGGCGTCGGCCTCGTGGACACGCCCAGCGACTTCGGCAAAGGCGGCGGCGTGCCCTCGCACCCCGAGTTGCTCGACTGGCTGGCAGAGGAGTTCCTCGCGCGCGGTTGGTCACTGAAGGCGATGCACCGGCTCATTTGCACGAGCGCGGCGTATCGGCAGAGTTCAGTAATCAGTAACCAGTATTCAGCAGCCAGTGGAGGAAGCACGAGCGCGCCACAGAGCGCCGCTTCCCCACTGAATACGGAACACTGGAAACTGAACACTGCTTCCGCCCAGCGCCTCGACGCCTCGAACCGTTTGCTCTGGCGCCAAAACCCCCGCCGCCTCGACGCCGAATCCGTCCGCGACGCCGTGCTCGCCGTCAGCGGCAAGCTGAACCTCGCCGCCGGCGGCCCCGGCTGGCGCGACTTCAAATACACCGAGGCCTACGCGCCGATTTACCAATACGTCACCGCCGACACGCCGGAGCTGTGGCGACGCAGCATCTACCGCTTCGTGGTGCGCACCACACCGCACACGTTCATGACCACGCTGGACTGCCCGAACCCGGCGAACCTCACGCCCGCGCGCACCGCCACCACCACCGCGCTGCAAGCTCTCGCGCTCTCGAACAACGAGTTCATGCTGCAACAATCCCGGCACTTCGGTTCCCGCGTCGAGCGCGAGGCCGGAGCGGACGCCGCCGCGCAAGTAAACCGCGCCTTCCAGCTCGCCTTCGGGCGCCCGCCCACGCGCGACGAACTCGCCGGAGCCACGCAGTTGGTCCGCGCCGACGGTCTCTTCGCCCTGTGCCGGATGCTGCTGAACGCGAATGAGTTTGTGTATTTAGATTGAATCATGAACTCCGCCTTCGCCTGCCAACTTCGCCAGCACCCCAGCTCACGCCGGAACTTCCTCTGGCAACTCGGCGGCGGTCTTGGTGGCGTGGCGTTCACCACGCTGCTCGCAGAACAGGCCGCCCGCGCTGCCGCCTCTTCAACCCACCCGCTTGCCCCCAAACCCGCGCCGTCCCCCGCCCGCGCCCGCGCCGTCATCCAAATCTTTTGTCCCGGCGGCCTCAGCCACGTTGACTCGTGGGATTGGAAACCCGAGCTGACGAAGCGCACCGGTCAGCCGTTCGATACCACGGGCACGGTGCAGTTCTTCGCGTCAAAGCCCGGCAACTGCCAGGGCAGCTACTGGCCGTTTCGCCAGCACGGGCAGTGCGGCCGCTGGATGAGCGACCTCTTCCCGCGCCTCGCCGCGTGCGTGGACGATGTCGCGTTCATCCACTCGATGCAGAGCAAGTCCGCGCTGCACGGCCCGGCGATGTTCATGGCCAACAGCGGCTTCATCCTGCCCGGCTTTCCGAGCATGGGCGCGTGGATCACTTACGGCCTCGGCAGCGAGAGCGAGAATCTCCCCGCGTTCGTCGTGCTGCCGGACCCGCGCGGCCTGCCGCCCGGCGGCGTCATCAACTGGGGCGCGGGCTTCCTCCCCGCCGTGCATCAGGGCACCCCGCTAAACACCGACCCCGAGCTGCCGCCCATCGCCGACTTGTTCCCGCCAAAAAACTTCGCCGGCCTCACGCCGCAGGGCGAGGCGAGTGGACGCAACTTCCTCCAAGCCCTGAACCGCCAGCACGCCGCCGCGCGCGCGGGCAACACGGAACTCGACGCCCGCATCGCCGCCTACGAACTCGCCGCGCGCCTCCAACTCAGCGCGCCCGAAGTCACCGACCTGCGCGGCGAGACCGACGCCACCAAGGGCATCTACGACCTCGGCGACGAGGACACCGGCCCGTTCGGTCGCCAATGCCTGCTTGCGCGTCGGCTGGTCGAGCGCGGCGTGCGCTTCGTGCAGCTTTACTGCGGCGCGGAGAACACGACCGCCCGGAAAATCCGCCCGAACTGGGACAGCCACGAAGACTTGGTGCGCGACCACGGCTACTGGGGCCGCGTGCTCGACACCGGCGCGGCAGCGCTCCTGAACGACCTCAAGGCGCGCGGCCTGCTCGACTCCACGCTCGTCATCTGCACCACGGAGTTTGGTCGCCAGCCCGGCGCGCAAGGCAAGGGCCGCGACCACAACCCCGGCGCGTTCACCGCGTGGCTCGCGGGCGGCGGCATCCGGGGCGGCACCGCCTACGGCACGACCGACGAGCTGGGTTTCCAAGCCGCCGAGCATCCCGCC
>SXTU01000107.1 GCA_005791875.1 Verrucomicrobiales bacterium | reverse complement strand
GGCAGCACCAGCTTGCCGCGCGCGAACTTCGCCGCGTCGCTCTCCGGGTAATCCCACGTCGCGCGCTTGTAGCGCCGATACGCGAACTCGAGCTGCCCGCCGCTGCGATACGACTCGCCCGACCAGAAGATGGCGTCCGGGCGGAACTTGCTGCGCGGGTAGTTCTCCACCAGCAGGTCGAACTCCTTGCCGGCCTTCCCGAACTGCTCGGCCTTATACCAGCACTGCGCCGCGCGGAAGAGCATCCGCTCCGCCCACTCGTGCGCGGGGAAGCGCTCGACGAACTTCTTCGAGACCTCCGCCGCCGTCGGATACTCCTTCTTGTTGTAGAAATACTCCGCGATGCGCACGACGACGTTCGCCACCAGCGGGTTCTCCGGCCAAGTGTAGGCGAGCGTCACGTATTCCGCGCTCGCGGCGTCCATGTCGTTCTTCTCCTCGTGGCACTGGCCGAGCTTGTATTGCGCGTCCGGCGCGAGCGGGTGGTCGGAGTGGTTCTGGACGATGCGCTTGTAGTAGCTGATGGCCTCGTCGTATTTCTTCAACTCTTGGGCAAACTGGCCGAGCAGATAGTCCGTGCGGGCTTCGTATTGCTTGCTCGGGTAGTCGTTGCTCAATTCCTTCAGCAACTGCATGCCCTCGCTCAACGCGTTCGTCGCGGCGGGGAGCTGCTTGAGCGCACGGAAATTCTTGAACAGCTCGAAGTAAGCCTCCGCCATGCGGAACTGCGACTCGATGGCCACCTTCTCCGTCGCATACTTCTTCTCGAACACCAGCAGGTTGCCGTCGGTGCCCTTCACCACGTTGATGGTCTGCTCGAACTTCGCCGTCGCGGCCGTCTTGCTCGCGTAGGTGAGCGTCACGGCGTCGCCGAACCACGCCTCCATCTTGTCGTCGCCGGGCATCGGCTTCTCGCCGGCCACCAGCGGGAAACTGCCGCTGAACTCGCCGCTGTGGCTGAGGGTTTCCTGCAACTTCACGGTGAACTTCTCGCCGCGCGGCGTCGCGAACGACACTTCCACGCTGTCGCGCTCGGGCGTCGCGTCGGCGGTCAAGTCCTTCACCACGACGAACACCTTGTCGCCGATGTAGAGGTTCGTGACGGGCTTGTCGTAGCCGCTGTCGGTGAACGCCACGCTCGCCGGCACGGCCAGCCGCGCCTGGTCCTTGAACTCCTTGGTCAGCACCTTGTAGGTCACGGTGATGACGTCCTGGCCGTTGAGGTTGAGCACGGGCACGACGTTCGCGAGCTGCTGCTCCTGCTGCACGCTGGGGTTGCGCCGCGCGGCCAGCGTCCGGGTGTCGCCCGGCTCCAGCACGATGGTCGGCGGTGAATCCTTGTCGCCGAGGTTCATGAAAATCTGGCCGACGAAGCGCCCAATCTCCAGCGCGTCGTCCACCACCTTGCGCTTGGCTTGCTTGCCTCCGGCCACATCGGACAGCGGGCAAATCACCTCGATGCTGCTGCCGCCGGAGGTCGTGAGCGTGGCCTTCACCTCGCTGAAGGAATCCTTCGCCGCGCCGGGGTCAATGATTTCAAACGTCAGCGGCGGACGGAACCCCACGGGCTTGATGGCCGGCGCGTTGGTGTCCAGCGACGACGTGTAGTCAAAGACCTCCACGCCCGCCTTGTTCACCGAGGCGCGCGACTGCACAAAGCCAATCTTCACCTCGCCGGGCGCGACCGCCTCCAGGATGGTCGTCCGCACCGTGGGCGCGCCGGGGTCGGTGTTCTGCTCATCGAGATACGCGGCCTCGACCAGCGCGCCGGGCGGGAGCTTGAAGCCGTTCGTGCGCTGCTCGGACCAGATGTCGAACTCCTTCGTGAAGACACCGGTGAACGGCTCCGTCTCCGTGGCCTCCATCTTCACCGATTCGCCGCCGGCGACCTTGAGCGTGAACTTCACCTTGTCGCGCTTGTCCGTGCTGTCGGCGTCGTAATCCGTCACGCGAATGACGACGCGCTGGCCGGGGTCCACGCGGCGCACCTGCTTTACGTAAGTCTCGGGGATGGCCTGGCCGGGGTTGGCTTTGAAGTCATAGCCGATGAAACCAATCGTCGCGTTGAAGTAAGTGGCGGAGATGTTCTGCGAGAGGTTGCGGGGTTTGCCTTGCGACACCATGCTCGTCTCGTCCTCGTAAACCGCCGTCACGCGGTCGCTCGGCGTCAGGCGCAGCGAATCGCTCGCCGCCACCTCGGCCTCGGCCTTCGTCGGCAGCAAGACCGTCCCCGCCGCGTCCACCACTTCCATCTCGGCGATGCGCGGTGCGGTGCCGGAGAACTTCTCGATGAACAACCGCACGTAGCGGCCCGAGGCGTTCGTGAGCTGGATGGTCGCGCCGGCGAAGTTGAGCGAGTTCGTCCCCTCGATGCGCGCGCGATGCGCGGCGGTGGAGCCGGTGAAGTTCGTCGTTGCCGCGACCGTGGTCCAGTCGGTGAGGTTGGTGGAGACCTGCACGGCATACTCGACGGGCTTCTTGTCCTTGATACCCGCGTCACCGGTCCACTTGAGCGAGCCGAGCTTGGTGTCCTGCTTCAAGTCCACGGCGAGGAACTTCGGCGCGCGGCCATCATTCAAACCCTCCCAGGAAGTCTTCGGGTTGTTGTCAATCGCCCGCACCGCCTCGTTGCCCGCCGAGCGGTCGCTGGCGAAGGTGTTCGCCGCGATCTCCACCGTCTTGAGGATGCCCCGGAAGATGCCCGTGTGCGGCCCCGTCTCGGTGAGCGTGGCGGTGACTTTGCTGCCGCTGGCGGCGGTGACGAGCAGCTTGATGGTGTCCGCGTCCTTGCTCACGTCGCGGTCGGCATCGGTGACTTGGAGGTAGATGTTGTTGCCGGGCTTGAGCGAATTGGCGTTGCGGAACTCCTGCCGGAACTCGAGGCCCGCCTGCTTGCCCGCGCGCTGGCGCTGCTCGCGCAGCTTCTCCTCGAAGCTCACTTCCTCCTCGTCCTTGATCTCCGTGGCGGAGAGCTTGAATTCGCCGTCCGCCGCGAGCCGGATGTTCGAGCGCGGCTTCGCGATGCTGGTGAACTGCTTCTTGAAGTCGTCCGGGTAGTCGTAGGTGATGGTGTCGGAGCCGTTGACTTGAAGGATGTTGTCGCCCGCCTTCGGGTCGCCCAGCTCGGTTGGCAGCTCGGCGCGGAAGAAGCCCTTGCCCGCCGAACCGCTCTCCAGGCGCACCACCTCGCGGTCGCCGCTGGTCGTGGTCACGACGACCGGCACGAAGCTCTGGCCGCGGCTCACACCGAGGTCGGCGTCCTGAATCACGATGTTCAACGGCAGGCCCGGCGGATGCCATTGCTTCGCGCTGCTGCCGATGAGGCCGATGCTGCGGAGCAACATCAGCTCGTCCCGGAAGCGGTTCTCCTGCCCGTAGAGTTCGGAGAGGCGATAGAGGATGCCGTCCGCCACATCGCTCGACGGCGCGAGATCCATCACGTTGCGGAAGCGCGCCTTCGCGTCGTCCACGTCGCCGCGCTGCTGCGCGAGCACGCCGAGCAGGAACTCGCCGCGACTCGCCGCAATCTTGTCCTTCGACTTCGCCATCTTCTCGAAGACCTTCGCCGCATCCACATACATCTTCTGCTGGAGGAAGCACTCGCCGATGCGGAACTGCGCGTCCACGGCCTCCGCCGTCGTCGGGAAGCGGTTGAGCAGCGAAGTGCATTCCGAGCGCGAGAGGTCGTAGCGCAGGGTCTTGAAGTAGTAATCCGCCAGCGCGAGCTGCGTCTTGGCCTTTTCCTCGATGGGCACGACGGTCGAGTTCTCGTTGGCGATGACCCAGCGGCGGAGAATCTTCTCGGCCAAGTCGCGCGAAGCCTCGTCATCGCGCTGGAGCAAGCGGTCGGAAGCCCAGCGGATGTAGTCAGCGGGCAGCTTGTCCTCGTGCTTGGCGAAGAGCGGCTCGTTCGCCTGAAACGCCTTCCACGCTGCGATGGGGTCGCCCATGCGGAGGCTCATCGCGGACTTGAGCAGCGGCGCCCATTCGAGCTTCTCGTCAATGTCTGCCGCCGGGAAACCGTGCTTGTTGCTCAAGCTGAACAGCGCCTGCGACGCCTGCGCGCGCAGCTTCGCGTCCACGCCGGTGAAGCGGTTCACCGCCGAGCGCAGAATGAGGCCGGAGAGTTCTGGGCGGTTCAGCGACGCGACCTGCTGTGACCACGGGATGTAGTAATTGGCGAGCCAGTTCCCGTCGTTCGGGTTCATCCCGACCGTGATGCGGTTGACCGTGTGCGTGAAGTCCAGGTTCTGGCCGAGCTGCGCCTGTCGCACGAGCATCGCCGGCATCCAGTGCGCCTGCACCGCGCCGAGCGACGTGATGATGTCCGAGAGCAGCGCGACATCGGCGGGCTTCGCGTCCTCAGCCTTCGCGCTGGCCACGGTCTGCAACAGCGTCTCGCCCCACTGCCACGGCACGCTACCCGCCGTCCACGCGAAGTCACCCGGGCGCGCGGCGGCGAGCTGGAGCGACTTGATGGCGGCGTTGGTGTCCTTCTTCTCCGTGAGCAACAAATTGCCGCGCAGCAACTGGATGCCGCCCTGCTGCGGACCGCGCTGCGGGCGCGCGAGATAGGCGTCGAGCGCGGGCAACGCCCAGTCGGCGGCGTTGGTGAATGAGGTCGCGATGGTGTGCAACACGAGCGGCTCGGAAGCCGTGGGCTGCGCGGACTTCAGCGCGGCGAGGAGCGTCTGCTTGGCCTTGTCCGCTTCCCCCACCGCCGCCTGCGCGGCTCCGATGCGCCGCTGATACTCCGCGATGCCAACGCTGCCGGGGTAAAGCGCGGTCATCAGCTTCAGCTCGGCTTCCATGCCGGCGGGCAGGCGGTTCTCCTCCGCGACGTTGAAGGTGTATTGGCGGATGTGCGCCCAACCATCGAGCGGCCAGTAGCTGCTGCCGGACTTCGCCACGGCGTCGGCCACCGCCGCGTTCACGTCCTTGTTCTTCGGCGTGCCGAGGAGTTGCCCGGCGGGCGCGAACAAGTGCAGCGGGCCGGTCGCGCCGGGATACTTCGCGAAGTAGAGTTTGCCGGCGTTGATGACGCGCTCCCATTGTGAGGCGTTATACATCGCGGCGATGATGTCGTAGCCGCCTTCCAAACCGAGCGCGCCGCCGACCTCGAGGAGTTTGGGCAGGAGGGTCTCACCGGTGGTGCTGGCCCGCGCCCACTGGCCTTGCGTGCGGGCCTGCTGGAAGTTGGTCAGCGACGCCTTCACCAACTCGTTCTGCCGGACGCGCCCGAGCATCTCGTTGAGCTTCTTGCTCTCG
>SXTU01000106.1 GCA_005791875.1 Verrucomicrobiales bacterium | reverse complement strand
CGAAGACGAGCCGAGCTTCAGCACCATCGCGGTGAGCATCGCCGTGATCCGCAAGAGGAGGGCTCGCACAGCCACCAAGCGTTGCGCATCAGCGATGCCCGAGCACGGCCACCTCGATGTGCGCACCGAGTTGGTCACCGTGGCCGCTGCGAACCGGGCACCCAACGCCGAGGCCCGCCCCGGCCGGTTCATTTGCCTCATCGTCACCGACACCGGCTGCGGCATGGACGCCGCCACGCAGGCCCGTATCTTCGAGCCATTCTTCACCACCAAAGAAGTCGGCAAAGGCACGGGCCTCGGTCTCGCTACCGTGTATGGCATCGTGAAACAGCACGAAGGCTGGGTCGAATGCATCAGCGCGCCCGGGCAGGGCACCACCTTCAAGGTTTTTCTTCCACAGCACACCACCGGGGCGGCGGTCCCCTTAGCCCCTCCCGAGGACGACGCTGCGCTACGCGGGACGGAGACGCTTCTGCTCGTCGAGGACGAACTTGCCGTGCGCGAAATCAACCGCCGCGCCCTCACGCGTCTGGGCTACCGCGTCCTCGTCGCCGCCAGCGGTGCCGAGGCGCTGCCCATCTGGCAAGCCCACCGGGAGGAAATCCGACTGCTTGTCACGGACATGGTAATGCCCGGCGGGATGTCCGGACTGGAACTCGCTATCCGCCTCCACCAAGACCGGCCCGACCTGAGAGTCATTTGCTCCAGCGGCTACAGCCCGGACCTGTTCGCCGGCAAAGTGGAGCTACACCCCGGCCTGAACTACCTGGCCAAGCCCTACTCCCTCGCCGCGCTGGGGAAGGCCGTGCGCGCTGCGCTGGATATGCAGTAGCAGGGAATGGGGAATAGCGGATGGGGGATAGGGATGAAGCGCAAGTCATCGTTCAGGCCCCGCTCCGGCCGCCACCACCCAAGCCGCACGAACTGATACCAATTCTCGATGAAAGCCGGTGGAATGCTAACCGGACGCCCCGGCGCGCGCCTTCTCCCTTCCTCGGAGGGGGGAGAAGGTGGCCGCAGGCCGGATGAGGGGTGGGTCGCCAACGCCGACGCACGTAACCCCTCACCCCGACCCTCTCCCCGAGGAAGGGAGAGGGAGCCGGAGCGCGTCGCGGTCACAAAGCAATTCCACCAAATGTCATTCGGAATTGGTATGACCCCTATCCCCCATCTCCTATCCGCTATCCCCTTCTCCGGCCCCTCACATCACCATCCCGCCATCCACCGCGAGCACCTGGCCCGTGATGTAGCGCGCCGCATGGCTGGCAAGGAAGACGGCGGCGTTCGCGATGTCGTCGGGCTGGCCTAGCGTGCCGAGGGGAATCTGCTTCAAGACCTCGGCCTTCATATCGTCCTTGAGCACGGCGGTCATGTCCGTGTCAATGAAACCGGGGGCGAGGACGTTGGCCGTGATGCCGCGCGAGGCGAGTTCCTTTGCCACGGACTTGGTGAAGCCGATGAGTCCCGCCTTGCTCGCCGCGTAGTTCGCCTGTCCGGCGTTGCCAATGAGGCCGATGACGCTGGCGACGTTGATGATCCGGCCGGAGCGCTGCTTGAGAAACGCGCGGGTGAAGGCCTTGGTGAAGAGGAACGCTCCCTTGAGGTTCGTGTTGATCACGGCGTCCCAGTCCGCATCGCTCATGCGCATAAGCAGGCCGTCGCGCGTGACGCCGGCGTTGTTGACGAGGATGTCCACCCTGCCCGCGTCCGTGAGGATCGTCGCGGCGGCGGCGGTCACGGCGGCGCTGTCGGCCACGTCCACGGCGAGCGCCCAAGCGCGACGGCCCACGGCGCGCACCTCGGCGGCGACCTTCTCGGAATTCTCCGCCGTGCGCGACACGCACACCACGTCCGCGCCCTCGGCGGCGAACTTCAACGCGATGGCACGGCCGATCCCGCGACCCGCACCCGTGACAACTGCGACTTGCCCAGCCAATGAACTCATAAGGCGGGATTTGTCGTCGGGGGCGGAGGTGAAGTCAATTCGTGAGTGGTCGGGACGGCCAGCGCGCGATACTCCGGATTCGCGCCGGTGATCTCCGCCCACAACTCCGCGAAGGAAATGCGCCGGTCACGCGTGCGGTTCACCCACTCCACCTCCGTTGGCGCGCCGGGCGCGGTGAAGCGGATGCCCCAGATCGGATCGAAGGCCCTGCCCGAAAGCGAGTATCTCATGTCGCCGATGACGGTCGGGTCGCCCGGCGCGCGGGCGATCCAGCCGTCGGAGAAGTGAGCGAACCGCTCGAAGGACCGCAACGGCCCGTTGCGTGCGGCCTCGGCGGGCGAGAGATCACGCCGCGTCACCAGCGGCAGGGAGTTTCCCTCACGCACGGTCACCGTGCCGAGCCAACGAACGCGCAACCGGTCGCTGTAGATGTGTCCTTCGTGCAAGTAGAGCGAGCGCCAGACGATGTGGTTGGCCATCGTGGGCATCGCCTCCGCGCGCTCAATGCGATGGCCGCGCGCACGGGCAAGCTCTGACTGCGCCGCGTGCGCACGCGACTTCTGCACTGCGCCCAGCATCATGTAAGCCGCGCAGAAACCCAGCGCGGACCACATCCAGCGATACGTAGCAGCCGACGTAAGGAGGCTCTGACTTCCTGTTCCGCGTTCGGAGTTCCGCGTTCCGCGTTCAGTTAGAGCATCCGCACCTCGGCTGCTACGGGACGCGCTGGCGTTCACCACCAAGCCCGCCAGCAGCGCGAGGGTGAAGATTGGGTCAATGATCGAAATGAAATCCCAGCCGAAGCGGTGCTGGCTGAACGGCACGAGAAACTGCGTTCCGTAGCTTGTGCAGGCGTCCAGCAGGATGTGCGACCAGCAGCCGAGCAGTCCGCAGAGAAAAAGCGCGAGCCGTTGCTCGCGAAACGCGGCGCGGAAGAACCACGGCAGCGCGGCCGACAGCGCAATCACCGGCGAGAAGGCGAACGAGTGCGTGAAGTGCCGGTGCAGCTCGATGTTCAGCAACGGGTCAGTCGCGCTGTGGATGAAGAAGTCCAGGTCCGGCAGTTCGGTAGCCACCACGCCCACCACCGACGCGCGCCAGCCGAGCTTGTGACCGAAGGCGACTTGTCCGAGCGCCGCGCCGAGCAGCGCGTGTGTGAGCGTGTCCATGCGCAGGGATTTCAGCCGATTGGCCCAACGGACGGAAGCCGGAAGGAAGAGTGATTAGTAATTAGTGAGCAGTCCCGAGCGGCGTCCACGCACCTGACCAATCACTAATCACCAATTTCTTCCCCAACTTCCCAAAGTCGCCCTTCCCGGTCCCGGCGCACTCCGCTACCCTCCGCGCACCGATGGGCTTCTACACGCTTATCCACTGGGTGTCGCTCGCGCTGGCAGGGGCCACGCTCGCAATCCTGCTCGTGGTCGTCGTGCGCCAGTCGTTCCGCAACCGCCGCACGAAGCGCGACGCGTTGCGCCGGCAGTCGCTCATGGCGCTGGCGCTGGAATACATCGAGGAGCCGGAGTTTTTCCCCGCGTTCAAGGCCCAGCTCAAGCCCGAGGACCAGCGGCTGCTCGTCGAGCTTTTCGCCGAGCTGCTGCCCAAGGTGCGTGGCGATTACGCGGAGAAGGTCGTGCAACTCATGCGCGAGATGGGCCTGCGCGACCGCTGCCTCGCGCAGATGCACTCGCACAAGTGGTGGAAGCGCGCGGACGCCGCCGCCGTGCTGGGATGGTTCCAGGACCCCGAGGTCATCACCGCGCTCGAACGCGCGCTGGACGATCCGCAGGTCGAAGTCCGCCTCGAAGCCGCGCGCGCGCTGACGCAGCTCAAGGCCGTGCAATCGGTCGCCGGTCTCGTCGCGCGGCTCGCGGTGGTGGATGCCACGCACTCGCTCGGCGTGAAGGAGATCTTCCGCTCGCTCGGTTCAGGCGCGGTCTCCGAGCTGCTCGGCGTGATCGAGAGCGACGTGCCCGAGCACGTGAAGATCCTCGCCACCGACGCGCTCGGCCACATTGGCGATCCGCGGGCCGTGCCTGCGTTGCTGAAGCTCTTTCACAAGCCTGGCCGCTCGGGTGGCGACACCATTCACGAGCACAAGGCCCGCCGTGGTCGGGCTTACTCCGAGCGCAGCCAGCCGACGAACTCGTCCGTCGCGCTGCGGCTCGCCGTGATGCAGGCGCTCAGTGTCCTAGTGGACCCGCGCTCGCTCGACGCCATCCTCGCCGCGCTCGAGGACCCCGTCTGGGAAGTCCGCGCGCAGGCCGCTCACTGCGCCAGCCAGCTCGGCTCGGATGCGGCGATCCCGCGCTTGGAAACGCTTCTGCACGACGAGCATTGGTGGGTGCGCTTCCACGCGGCGGAGGCGCTCTTCAAGCTCGGCGAAGCGGGTGTGCAGAGCTTGCTCAAGGCCGCGCGCAGCACATCCGCGCGCGCGGCGGACATCGCGGGCGGTCTGCTGAGGGAGAAGGGAGTGGCGGTGTGAAATTCCCAATGCCCAATGCCCGGACCACTCGGCAGGCCGAGTCCTCGCATTGGTCATTCGCCATTGGTCATTCATTGGACATTGGACATTGGACATTGGTCATTCCCGCCGCATGACCCTCCTCTGGTCCATCGTGCGATTCCTGAACGGCTGCGTGCTCGCGCTGCTGCTGGTGCAGAGCGTCATCTACCTCTGGCAGCTCGTCGTCGCGTTCATCGAGCTGCGCCATCACCGGCGCGGAGCCTCGCGCGCGGACCCTTGGTGGATGCTCACCAGCGGCGTCGCGCTGCCCATTTCCATCCTCGTGCCGGCGCACAACGAGGAGGAAACCATCGTCGAGAACGTCCGCTCGATGCTCGCGCTGCACTACCCGGACTTCGAGGTCATCGTCATCAACGACGGCTCCAAGGACCGCACGCTCGCGGTGCTCGTCGAAGCGCTGGGCTTGCAGAAGATCGAGCGCGTCTGGCACGCGGACGTGGAGCACCAGGAAATCCGCGCGCTCTACGGCAGCCCGCGCCACCCACGTCTGCTCGTCGTGGACAAGGTCAACGGCGGCAAGTCCGACGCGCTCAACGCCGGCATCAACCTCTCTCGCTTCCCGCTCTTCTGCGCCGTGGACGCCGACTCGCTGCTCGATCACGACTCGCTGCTGCAAGTGATGCGGCCCTTCATCGAGGAGCCGGAGGAGATGGTCGCGGTGGGCGGGCGCATTTGCATCGTCAACGGCTGCACGGTCCGCGCCGGGCAGGTCACGGACATCGCATTGCCCGCGCGACCGCTGCCGCTGCTCCAGAGCATAGAATACATCCGCGCCTTCCTCATCGCGCGCCTCGCGTGGAGCCGGCTGGACGCGATGCTCATCATCTCCGGCGCGTTCGGCCTCTTCAAACGCAGCGCAGCAGTGAAGGTCGGCGGCTACAGCCACGACACTGTCGGCGAGGACATGGAAATCGTCGTGAAGCTCCACCGGCATTTCCGCGAGCGGGACCAGAAGTATCAGATGCGCTTCGTCGCCGACTCTGTCTGCTGGACGCAGGCCCCGGAGACGCTCGGCGTGCTGCGCCGCCAGCGCACCCGCTGGCAGCGCGGCATGATGCAGACCTTGGCGAAGCACCGCTTGATGGTCTTCAACCCCAAGTATGGCCCCGCCGGCACGCTGGGCATGGGCTACTTCTTCCTCTTCGACATCATCGGCCCCGTCGTCGAGCTGGCGGGCCTGCTGCTCGTGCCGTTCTCCTTCTACATGGGCGAGGTGACGCCGCACTTCTTCCTCGCGTGGGTGGCGCTGACGTTCACCTACGGCGTCTTCCTCAGCGCCAGCTCGCTGCTGCTGGAGATGATGGTCACGCGCACCACGCGCCCACGCGACCTTGCCTTGCTGGCGATGAGCGCCGTGCTGGAGAACTTTGGCTACCGGCAGCTCAACAACCTCTGGCGGCTGGAAGGCATCTGGCAGTTCCTCACCGGCAAGCAAGGCTGGGGCGCGATGCAGCGCACGAAGTTCCGCAAGTCCGCCGGCACGTAGCGTTCACCTCCCGAAGATGCCTCGGAACAGCCTCTCCAGGCCGCGCGACTTCTCCGGGCCGACCTCCGGCTCCGGCGCCTTCTTCCGGGTGCGCCGCGCTTCGAGATCGTATTGCGCGACGAAGCCGATGGTGTGTGCGCCGCGTCCGCCGGTGCGAATCGCGTCCACGCCATACGCGTAGCCGAGCGTGACCTCCCAGACCTTGTCCGCCGCCGCATAGCCCAGCCCGCCGCCCACGCCCGAGTGCCAGTCGCCCGGCTGCGACATCCCTCCCACGTAGTCCACCACCGCAGTCGCCGCGAAGCCCGTCACGCTCCAGCGCTTCCGCGCATCGAGCGGCAGCGTGTAAAGCCCGCCCATCAGCCCAAACTGCCGCGCCGTGATCTCCTGGAAGTAATAGCCGGGGAGACTCAACGGAAACTCCGCCGACATCGGCAGCGCCGCGCCCAGCTTGTAGCCGCTCAACCGGTCCGCGTTCAGGCTCGTGCCGCCCGTGAAGCTCACGGAGAAATAATCTTCCCGCTCCGGCATCTTGTAGGCGAAGAGCGCCCGCCCCCAGAACAAGTGCGACTGCGCCTCCGTCACACGGTCGCCAGCCAGCCCGTAGCGCCCGCCGTTCGAGCGGAAGTCGCCTTCATACCACGCGGACAACTCCAGCGCCGCGTTGGGCGTCAGCAACGGCTCGCGCCCTCCAAAGCGCAGGCCCGCGCGCGTGCGCAATGTGCCCGTGTCCGCCGGCAGCGTGAAGCCCGCCGCCGTGAGGCTCGACCGCTGGTAATCCGAGTAATGCCCCGCGAGCCGCAGCACCGCGTTGAGCGGTATCTGCGCCTCCGGATTGAACCGGTGATAAACGCTCGCGGACACCTCGCCGCCGTGGCCGTTGTAGGACTCCTCCTTGATGAACTTCCCGCCGCGCACCTCCGACTGGCCGTCCGCAAACCCGCCTCCCGCCGCGCCGAACGCCAGATGCGTCTGCGGCCCGAGCGCCTCGCGGAACGCCAGCTCGCTGTCCAGATACACCGGCGCAACCGCCAGCCGCAGCGTCTGCCCCTCGCGCGGCCAGTCCGGGATGTTCAGGTAGTAAAACGCATACGCAGCCACCGGCCCGAGACCCTGGAGCGACTGGTTGTAGCCGAGGTGAAAGAGCTGGCGCTTCTCCGGGTCCACCTGCGCATGGGAACAAGCGGGAACAACGAAGCCCGCGCAGAGGAGAAGCTGAACCACTTGCCTTGGGAAGTTCATGCGCCTTGGTGTAGGGCAACGCGGGCGGACGCGGCAAGTTGAATTGCGGAGCGCCTACTTCGCCCGCCGCTCCACCACTTCCACCGCCGACTTGTTCTTCACAATGCGGTTGGGGCCGGCGACACCACGCCAGTTGGTGAGCGGATACATCAGCGTGCCGCGACCGATGACGCTGCCGGGGTTGAGCACGGAGTTGCAGCCGATGTCAGCCTTGTCCCCGAGCATCGCGCCGAACTTGCGCAGGCCCGTGTCGTGCGGCGCGCCGTTGACCTCGACGGTGACGTTGCCGGGGAGGGACTTGAGGTTCGAGAGGATGACGCCCGCGCCGAGGTGCGCCTTGTGGCCGAGGATGGAGTCGCCCACGTAGTTGAAGTGCGGCACCTGGCAGCCGTTGAAGAGGAGCGAGTGCTTCAGCTCGGAGGAGTTCCCGATGACGCAGCCATCGCCAACGATGACGTGGTCGCGGATGTAGGCGCCGTGGCGGATCTCGCAGTTGCGCCCGATGATGGCCGGGCCTTTGATCATCGCGCCGTCCTCGATGACCGTGCCCTCGCCGATGAGGACGTTCGGCCCGATGAAAACCTGCGCGCCGAAGGAGGTATGCGTCGGGGCGTTCTTCGCATGCGCCTCGACGTAGGCCTTGAGCGCCTTGAGCGCGTCCCACGCAAACTCGCAGCCGTCGAAGAGCGCTGCGTGCGCCGTCTGCGAGAGGTCGAAGAGATCGGTCGGCTTGAACATGGGCGCAGGCTAGGCAAAAGCGGCGGGATGGAAAAACACTTTTCCGGCCAATCGACGCGGGACGCGGCTGACGGGCGCATCGAAGCAGACCAGGGCAACGGCCAGCTTCGCGATTTGCAAATCCACACGCGCCCGCTCAGCGCGGCATATTTGCCCGCGCGGATGAGGTAGTCGGCAGCCTTCTCAAAATCCAGCAGCGGCGGAGCATAGAGGTGGAGGAACCCAATCTGGCGCAGGACGTAGTAGTCCTCCGGCATCGCGGCTTTCGCCTGGAGCAGATACTTGAGCGCGTCGTGATACAGGTCCGTATCGCGGCTGGCGTCCTTGAAGAACTTCAACCCCCATTCGCTGTCCGCATGGCGCTTCTTTTCGCTGTCGGGAATGCGGAGCAGCTCCGCAATGTTCTCCTGCAGCTCATTGCCGAGGCGTTGCTCCTCAAGCTGGAGGGCGAGGCGGACATTGATGCCCACGAGCAATTCGTTGGCCTGCTGCACGCCCTGGTTGAGTTGCTGCACGCCTTGGTTAAGCGCGCCGAGTTGCTCGTTGGCGAGAGCCAGCAGACGGTTGCCTTGGGCCTGCTGCACGGCCAGCCCGCGCACTTCATCGGCCACGGCCAGCAAGCCGCCCTGCACGCCGGCAAAGCCGTGGGCCAGAGTGCCATTGAGGCTGCGGGTGGCATTGTCCAAGGCCTGCAGTTGCTGGCGGTTGGTGCGCTCCAGGAAGCAGCCGACGGAGTCAGCGGCGTATTTGGCCAGCGAGGCGTTGCTGAGGTAGTTGAGCCAGTGTTCCCGCGAGCGGACGGCATCGCCACTGTAGGGGTTGTAGTAATACCAACTCCGTTAATTATATGGTATAAGTTAAGAGGCCGGGATAGCCTTTGGCCATGGCAAGACCCCGAGCAAAACTAGATCGTTGCGGCGAGGCTGACTTGGTCGCCCGCCGCCTCAACACGGAACCTCCCGGTGCGCGACGCGAGCGACTGCTGGCCGTGCAACTGGGACTCAAAGGCGAACTGGGACTGGATGCGATCGCGCAGGCGGTGGGCCGCTCCCGCGCCACCATCCAAACCTGGTTTGACACCTATCGCAAAGGCGGCGTGGACGCGCTGCTCTATGACGCCCGGAGTGACAACCCCGGCCGGCCCAGCGAACTCTCTGGCCAGGCGCTGGCCGAGTTGCAGAAAGATCTGGAGCGCGGCCGCTGGCGCAGCGTGCCGCAGATGCAACGCTGGCTGGCGCAAACCCACGGGGTGAAGCTGGCCCTGAGCAGCCTCTATGACCGCCTGGGAAAAGCGTGCGCGCGGCTGCGGGTCCCGCGCAAAAGCCACGTCAAAAAAAGACCCCGCCGCCGCTCTTGAGTTCCGCACGCAACTGGCGGCCAAGCTCACGGATATGGCGCTGCCGCCAGGCCGGCCGGTGCGGTTGTGGGTGCTGGACAAAATGCGCTATGGACTGCATGGCTTCACCCGGCGCGTCTGGGGCTTGCCCGGTCACCGGCCCGTCGTGCCCACCCAGCAGAAGTATCAGTGGGGGTTTATCTATGGCGCGGCAGGCGTGGGCTTGAGCCGCACCGAGTTCCTGCTGACCGAAACGATGGATCAAGCCCACAGCGTGGAGTTCTACCGGCAGATCAGCCGCGGCGATCCTGCGGCGGTGCATGTGCTCATCCAAGACGGGGCCGGTTTCCATCTGCGGGATGGCGCCCCCGGCCTGCCGGACAATGTGCGCGTGGTCACGCTGCCCGCCTATAGCCCGGAGCTCAACCCGATCGAGGGACTGTGGGACCAGGTCAAGGACAGCCTCTGCAACCGGGTGTTCAACACGCTGCCTGAACTCGAAGCGGTGTTGCAGAGCGAACTGCAATGCTTTTGACAGGATGCGAGGCCACGTGCACTCTCTATTCTTATTCTGGCTGTTGGCTCAAGCAAACGCTTCCTCCAGACCCATTACACTACTCAATTAACGTAGTTGGTATGAGTGAAGTTTCCTAAAATCGGCTTGGCACAGAAATACCTCAATGAAGCTCCATATTTCCTGCCTAGCCGTGCTGCTCTCCCTCAACGCGGCCGCCGCGCCTGCCGCGCATACTTGGGCGCGCGTGGAACAACCGCTGGTCATCCTCGCTGACCGGGCGCCGAAGCTCGGCACCGGCGACTTCTCCATCTCCGTCTGGGCCAAGGCGGATGTCACGGACCGGGTGACGGGTGACTTGGTGAGCCAATACGATGCGCAGAAGCGGCGGGGCTTTCAGCTCACGCTGAAGTGCAATCCCGGCAACACCTCGAATCAGGCGAACTGGCGGCATCTGCAGTTCGGCATTGATGACGACAAACCCGGCGCGTGGCGTGATTGTGGCCGCCCGGGCAAGGCCCTGTTTGCCTTCGCTCTGGCGGCGCACGAGGGCGCCTTGTATGCGGGCACCTGTGAGCCTGACGCGGGCGAAAGCGGGCGGGTCTATCGCTACGACGGCGGCGAACGCTGGACGGACCTCGGGACCTTGGACGGCTGCAACTCCGTGACCGCGCTCGCGACGCATGGAGGCGCGCTGTATGCCGGAACGGGCAAGTATCGCGTGGCCGGCTCGAGTTTGCCGGAGTCGCCGAACACCAAGCTCGGCGGTCGCATCTTTCGCCATGAAGGCGGCGCGAAGTGGGCGGATTGCGGGCAGTTGCCGGACACGGAAGCCGTCGGCGGGCTGGTCACGTTTCAAGGGCGGCTGTTTGCCTCGTCACTCTACAAGCCCGCGGGCTTCTTCCGCCATGAGGGCGGCACGCGGTGGACGCGGCTGCCGGACGCCATCGGTCCGGACCCCAAGACGGGCGAACTGGGGCCCAAGCGCGTCGAGTCGCTCACCGTGCATGACGGTTTCCTTTACGCCACCAGCTACGATGGCGGGCGCGTGTATCGCTTCGATGGCAAGGCCTGGACCGATTGTGGCCAGCTCGGCGACAACACGCAGACCTACGCCTTCACCAGCTACGAGGGCAAATTGCAGGTCGCCACGTGGCCCAGCGGTCGCGTGTTCCGCTTCGAGGACGTGGGCCGCTGGACGGACACCGGCCGGCTCGGCGAGGAACTGGAAGTCATGGGCATGCTCGTGCACAACGGGCGCTTCATCGCCGGCACGCTGCCGCTCGCGCAGACCTACGCCTACGATGGCGGTGGTAAATGGTCGCTCTGGCAGCGCCTCGACCACACGCCCGATGTGAAATATCGCCGCGCCTGGACGATGGCCGAGCATGCGGGCGAGGTGTTTTGCAGCACGCTGCCCTCCGGTAAAATCTGGGCCGCAAGGCACGGTCGCCAAGTCGCCTGGGACCACACGCTGCCCGCCGGTTGGCATCACATCGCCGCCGTGAAGACCGCCACGCGGCTCACGCTGCACGTGGATGGCAAGCCGGTCGCCGAGAGCACTGGTTTCACCGCCGCCACCTGGAATCTCTCCAGCGAAGCCCCGCTCCGTCTCGGCACCGGCATGAACGGCCCCTTCAACGGCCAGCTTCGTGATTTGCAAATCCACCCGCGCCCGCTCAGCGCGGCAGAAATCCAGAATCTGGCTGCGAAGCAACCCGCCCCGTGACCCTGGTGCCGTCGTCGGCCCGACATTCTTCGCGGCTACAGAACGGTGCGCCTGACCTCGGCGATCTTGCGCACCGACAACCAACCACGCAACAGGTAGCCGCTGTTCTTTAAGTTGTCGCTGGTCGGGGCGGACGCTGGCGTGGTGCCCGCGTGCGACGCACTGGGATGCACGTCGCCTTTGTTCATGAGCGTGCCGTTCCAGTCATCCGGCCGCCGTGTGAGGATTTCCTGCTCGTAGTCGATCAGGGGCAGTTGCTTCTCTTTCGCGACGGCGCGAATCGCCGTGCTCACCGCCCGCCCGAGTTCCGGTTTGCCAACATGCGGCGGGATCGTGGAGACAATCGGGATCACGCCCGCGTTGATCAACAGCTCGATGGCTTGTTCGAGGTCACGGCGCACGTCCTCGACTTTTCGCCCCGCCGAGGTGTCGTTGGTCCCGAGCATCAGGACGACAATCTGTGGCCGGTGCTGCTCGATGATTCGGGCCAGCGACGGCATCTGGCTCTTGCCGCCGGCGAGCATCTGATCGAATCGAATGCCGCTGCAGGCCGTGTGCGACCGGCCACCGGGCAGATCGACGCGGCACAGCCACCAGCTATCGGAGTCGTTGTCCTTTCCCGCGTGCATCCAGCCGAGCGCAGCCTTGTCGTCGTCCGTCTTGCCGGCTCCGTAGCGGGCCCAAGCTCCGTAGGGACTGGCATACGTGATCGAGTCACCGATATGCAGCACGACGCCGGGCCGCCCCTTGAATTTCACGCTCACCCGCTTCATTGCTGCCGCATAGTCGTGCGCCTGCGGCAGTGGTTGTGGCGGTTCGGCCGCTGAGAGGACGCACGCGGCGAGAAGGCCGAGTGCCAATGCGGAGCGGAAGCAGCGTTTCATGGGGCCTGTAGTGGATGGAGGATTACAAAGGTGGGTTGGTGACGAACATGATGGCAGTAAAGCAACCGGGTGGTTCGCACGCAACCCCGCCGTTTCAAGTGGGGGCAATGACGCCGCCGTTGGCTTGCCGGACAAGCCTCAGCTCAACAGCTCCCGCAGCGGACCAGTCAGGCTGGGATTCTTCTGGTCCGCGCCGATCAGGTTGAAGTGATCACGCGGAGCGCCGATGGCGTGCAGGAGCGTGTTGTAGAGCGCGTTGATCGTGGGGTTGTCTGCGGCCGCGGTCATGATGCGGTTCGGAGTTCCGCTGTAGGT
>SXTU01000105.1 GCA_005791875.1 Verrucomicrobiales bacterium | reverse complement strand
GTCGCCGCCGTAGCACTGCGCGGTCACGTCCTTGTGCATCGCACCGACGGTCTCGCGAGCGACGATCTTGCCGCCGATGGCCGCCTGGATGGCGACGGCGAACTGCTGCTTGGGAATGACTTCCTTTAACTTCGCCGCCAGGGCGCGGCCGCGCGATTCCGCCTTGTCGCGATGCACGAGGCACGAGAACGCATCCATCACCTCGGCGTTCACCAGCATGTCGAGCTTCACCATGTCGCTGACCTCGTAGCCGATCGGCTCGTAGTCCATCGAGCCGTAGCCGCGCGTGATGGATTTGATGCGGTCATGGAAGTCTATGAGAATCTCGTTCATCGGCATCTTGGCCGTGAGCATCACGCGGCGGATGTCGAGCGTCTCGGTGTTGTAGATCTCGCCGCGCTTCTCTTTGATCAACCCCATGATGTCCCCGATGTTCTCGTTCGGGCAGATCGCGAAGGCCTTCACCATCGGCTCCATGATGTGCTCGATGTAGGTCACGTCCGGCAGGAATGCGGGATTGTCCACCTCCAGCTCGCGGCCGTCCGTCATCTTCACCTTGTAGATGACGCTCGGATACGTCGCGATGATGTCCATGTCGAACTCGCGCCGCAGCCGCTCCTGCACGATCTCCATGTGCAACAGGCCGAGGAACCCGCACCGCAGCCCGAAACCCAACGCCGCCGAGCTTTCCGCCATGAACGTCAGCGCCGAGTCGTTAAGCTGGAGCTTCGCGATGGCCACCTTCAAGCCTTCGTAGTCCGCCGTGTTGATCGGATAGATGCCCGAGAACACCATCGGGTGAATCTCCTGAAAGCCCGGCAGTTCAGGCGCGGGCTGACGGGGGTCCGTGATCGTGTCGCCGACCTTCACCTCTCGCGGGGTCTTGATGTTCGCCGTGAAATAGCCCGTCTCGCCCACGGTCAGCTTGTCGCGCGTGTAGGGCTTCGGACGGAAGGAACCGACTTCCTTCACCTCGACCGTCTTGCCGGAGTGCAAGAGCTTCACCTGCGTGCCCGCCTTCAACTCCCCGTTCGTCACGCGCACGAGGATGACCACGCCTTTGTAGGTGTCGAAGAACGAATCGAAGATCAGCCCCTGCAACGACGGCACGCCTGTCGGCTTGGGCGCGGGCATCCGATGCACGATGGCTTCAAGGATGTCCTCGATGCCGATGCCTTCCTTCGCGCTGGCCAGCAACGCCGACTCGCCGGGGATCGCGAGGATGTCCTCGAGCTGCTGCTTCGCCATCGGGATGTTCGCGTGCGGCAGGTCAATCTTGTTGATCACCGGGATGATCGTCAGGTTCTGCTTCATCGCCAGGTGGACATTCGCCACCGTCTGCGCCTCGACGCCCTGCGCCGCGTCCACGATGAGCAGTGCGCCCTCGCACGCCGAGAGCGAGCGCGAGACTTCATACGCGAAGTCCACATGGCCGGGGGTGTCGATGAGGTTCAGCTCATACTTCTCCCCGTTCTTCGCCGTGTAATACATCGTCACCGGGTGCGCCTTGATGGTGATGCCCCGCTCGCGTTCGAGGTCCATCGCGTCGAGAAGCTGCTCCTCCATGTCGCGCGTCGCGACCGTGCCGGTGCGATGCAGCAACCGGTCGGACAAGGTCGTCTTCCCGTGGTCAATGTGGGCGATGATGCTGAAATTGCGTATGTGAGCGGCGTCCATCAGTAACTCTTGCTCGTAATCCTAATCCTGCTCTTGCTCTCAGCCGACTCCACTCCCCTGCCCTGCTTTACCGGGTGGAGACCAACGAATCGGCCGGCTGCGATTGCAGCGACCGCGAGAAGATACCGGCGAGCCTCGCGATGGGAAGGGAAAACTCCCTCACCTCAGGCTGCGCGCGGTCCGCTCCAGTTCAATCCGCCCCGCCCTTGACGCCCCCTGTTCCCGACCCCAAGCTGCGCCCATGAAAAACCTGCTGCTCCCCGCCCTCCTCGCCGCCCTCATCATGCCCGTCCGCGCTGCGGACCAGGCCAAGCCCGCCGCGAAGGCCGCGCCCACAACCGCCACCTTCTACATCACCGAGGTGAAGTGCAGCAGTTGCGCCAGCTCCATTGACGAGTCCCTCCGCAAGCTCCCCACCGTCACCAAGATCGCCGACCTCAGCGAGGCCACCGGCTTCGCCATCGTCACCTTCGATCCCCAGGCCGTCAGCTACCATCAAGTCGCCCAAGCCGTCTTCGCCGCCGCGCCCGTCCACGGCGACGCCTACCTCGCCTCGCTCAAGTTCATCATCCCCGCCTACCCCAAGGGCGACAACGCCGCCAAGGTGGACGCCATCTTCGCCAAGCATAAGAGCAACGTCCGCGTGGAGCTGAAGAACAAGGCCCGTGGCGAGTTCGCCCTCTTCTTCGAGCCGCTCGCCGTCAAGGCAGGGACCAAAGGCCCGCAAGGCTGGAACCTCGACCAGTTCGTCACCGCCATCCAGTCCCCCGCCCCGAGCGGCCTCGGCCTGACCTTAGAGGTCAAGAGCGAGAACTGAGCCGTGCCGGCGACTTCCAGTTGCCGTCCGTTGCTGCCAGCAATCAGGTAGGGCGCGTCTGTCCCAGTGCGCCGTCGGCATCTCCGTAGCCGCCGAGCTCAGTAGGCGGATGGGATGCCACGGCGTTCCAAAGGTTCCGCCTCCTCACCCCCGGCGGCTACGCGCTTGGCGCCGCCTTGACGCTGCGCTGCGAAGCTTCCAAGCTGCCGCCATGAAAGCCTTCTCCCTCGCCGCCGCCGTTGTCTTCACCCTCTCCGTTGCCAGCGCGTCGGCCGCCGCACCCGCCGGCTTCACCGCGCTCTTCAATGGCAAGGATTTCACCGGCTGGACCGTGCCGGAGGGCGATGGCGGGCATTGGCAGGTGCTCGATGGGGTGATTGATTACGACGCGGAGAGCGAGTCGAAGGCCGACAAGAATCTCTGGACCGAGAAGGAATACGGCGACTTCACCTTGCGCATGGACTGGCGCATCAAGCGCACCACCGGCACTTATCCCATGCCCGACGTGTTGCCCGATGGCTCGCATCGTCTCGGCCCCGACGGCAAGGAGATCATCACCCATCGCGCGAACGCCGACTCGGGCATTTACCTGCGCGGCGTGGGCAAGGCGCAGGTCAACATCTGGTGCTGGCCCGTCGGCTCCGGGGAGGTCTATGGCTACCGCATGGACAAGACGATGCCCGCCGCCGTCCGCGCCGGCGTGACGCCCAAGATGCACGCCGACAAACCGGTCGGGGAATGGAACACCTTCGAGATCACGATGAAGGGCGAGCGCCTCACGGTCGTGCTCAACGGCAAGACGGTCATCGAGAACGCGCAGCTCCCCGGTGTCCCGGCGAAGGGCCGGCTCGCCCTCCAGCATCACGGCGGTCGCAACGCCAAGACCGGCGAACTGGCCGGTGCCTCCAGCCTCATGCAGTTCCGGAACATCTACGTGAAGGAGCTGAAGTAGCGGTCCTGGCGGACAACGGCCTTGTCCTTACTTTCGAGGGCGAGAACCAGGGCTTGTGCCGACGACTTGCAGTCGCCGTCTGTTGCTTCCCGGGGTAACCGGTCGGCGACTGCAAGTCGCCGGCACTGCGTTTCTCACGCGCGCCGACCGCTGGCGATCCCTCCCCAGATCATGCCGATGACAAGGCCGCCGGCGTGCGCGCCGTTGGCGATGGGGCCGACCCAGCCTGTGAAACAGAGGAAGAACCAGACCATCGAGTAAACGATGGTCTGCTTGTCCAGGCGCAGGCCGCAGCCGGGGTCGAGCTTGCCGCGAATCCACATGTAGCCGAGGAGGCCATAGACCACGCCGGACATTCCGCCGAAGTTTCCCCGCCCAGTGGAGACGTATTGCACCACGTTCGAGCCGATCCCAAGCCCGAGCACCAGCCAGCCCAGGAGGTTGGAGGATTGCCGGCCCTCGATCATGCTGCCGAGGTCGGCGAGCCACATCAGGTTGAACACGATGTGCAGGAGATTCATGTGGATGAAGATGGGCGTGAGCAATCGCCAGACTTGGGCGTCGCGCAACTCCGGCACGTCGAGAATGCGCCGCCAGACCGGCCCGAAGTCGCGGTGCTCGGAGAACCAGAGCGAGTTCACCGGGCCAAAGTCCGAGCCGAGCTGAGTCACGAGAAACACCCCGCCGCACACGAACATCAGCGCGAAGGTCAGCGGGCCGAAGCGGTAGCCCTTGAGGCTCGGGAAGAACGTGCGGGTGCTGCGGACGCGTCGCCGGTAGCTGGCCAAGTCCTCGGCCTCGCGTCGGCGCGCGTCCGCCGCGTCGCTCGCGGCCCGCGTGAACTGTTCGTCCGCCGGGTTGCGCTGGAAGGCCATGAGAAACTCCACCGCGCGCGGGCAGTCGTCGTCGGACTTCACCCACACGGCCCATGCGTTGGTCTCGCCGCGTTCCAGCTCGTGCGCGATGCCCTGCGCGTAGAGGAAGTCACCGAAGGTCCGCGCGGCGGCCTCGTCCTGGATTTCCCCAATGGCTCTCATGGTTGAGGAGGAGTGAGGCCAATCGCCCTCGCACGCTGGTGGGGAGTCGGCAGGGCAACGCAACGAACCTTCTCCCTTCGCGGAGCGAGGGGGGAAGGTGGCCGGAGGCCGGATGAGGGGTGGAGCCACCAACGCCGTCGCAGCCGACCCCTCACCCCAGCCCTCTCCCCTTGCTCCGCAAATGGAGAGGGAGAAAAGGATCGCCCGGCCTCACAGCGGTTCCGCTGAACGCCATTTGAAAATGTGCTTGAGCGGGCCGAGCCAATTGTGAAGTTCGAGTTCATCTCGGGATGATCCTCACATCCCAGACAAGCCCACGGGCAGGTGCGAGAGCGTCACGCCGGGGTTGGGCGTGGGAAAGTAGTTCGCGGACCACTCGTTGGCGAAGAGGATGATCGGATTGTTGCCCATGTCGTAACCCACCTTCGCGCCGGTCGGGAGGGAGAGCGCGTCGAGCTGCTCGTCCGTCATGCTCGCGGGGAGCCAGCGCACCACGTTCCATGGCGTTGTCTCCAGCCGCGAGGTCGCGCCGTATTCGCTTTCGAGTCGGAACTGCACGACCTCGAACTGCAGCGGGCCGACGGCGGCGAGCAACGGCACCTTGCTGCCGGAGTGGCGGAGGGTCAACGCCTGGATGACGCCTTCCTGAAGCAACTGGTCGAGGCCTTGGCGGAACTGTTTGAACTTCGCCGTGTTCGGGTTGTGCAGGAACGCGAAGGCCTCGGGCGTGAAGCGCGGGATCTCGCGATAGAGAATCGTCGGGTCGGTCGTGAGCGTGTCGCCAATGCCGAAGCCGTCGTGGCCCACGAGGCCGATGACGTCGCCGGGGAATGCCTCGTTCACCGTCTCGCGCTCGTTGCCGAGGAGCTTGTGCGAGCTGGAGAGGCGGACCTTCTTCCCCGTGCGCGAGTGGCTCACGCTCATGTCGCGCTCGAACTTGCCGGAGCACACGCGCAGGATCGCGATGCGGTCGCGGTGGCGCGGGTCCATGTTCGCCTGAATCTTGAAGATGAAGCCGGAGAAGGCCGGGTGCTCCGGCGCGATGGAAGTGCCGGCCAGCACGCGGGCCTTGGGCGCAGGGGCGTGTTGGAGAAAGCCGTCGAGCAGGAGCTGCACGCCGAAGTTGTTGATGCCGCTGCCGAAGAAGACCGGCGTGGTGAGTCCGGCTAGCACGGACTCGTCGTCAAACTCCTCGCCGGCGAGGTCGAGCATCTCGATTTCCTCGACGGTCTTCGCGAAGGTCTCGTCACTGAGGCGGCTGCGGATGATGGGATCGTGGAGGCCGCCGACTTCGACGGGTGCGCGATGTGCGCCGCCTACGGTGCGCTCGAAGAGATGGAACTGCTTCGCGCGCCGGTCATAGACGCCTTGAAACTCGAAGCCGGTGCCGATGGGCCAGTTCACCGGGAACGCGCCGATGCCGAGGACTTTCTCCAGCTCGTCCAGCAGCGCGAGCGGGTCCTTCATGGGCCGGTCGCACTTGTTCATGAAGGTAAAGATCGGCACGCCGCGCTGGCGGCAGACCTCGAAGAGCTTGCGCGTCTGCGGTTCGATGCCTTTCGCCGAGTCAATGACCATGACCACGGAGTCCACGGCGGTGAGCACGCGGTAGGTGTCCTCGGAGAAGTCCTTGTGGCCAGGGGTGTCGAGGAGGTTGATGTAGTAACCCTCGTATTCGAACTGAAGGACGGTCGAGCTGATGGAGATGCCGCGCTTCTTCTCCAGCTCCATCCAGTCGGAGGTCGTGGCGCGCTGCTGCTTGCGGGCGGTGACGCTGCCGGCGAGTTGCACCGCGCCGCCGTAGAGCAGGAGCATCTCGGTCAGCGTCGTCTTGCCCGCGTCCGGG
>SXTU01000104.1 GCA_005791875.1 Verrucomicrobiales bacterium | reverse complement strand
GCCGAGGCCGCCAAGCACGGCTACGACACCATCGTCCTCAGCGCCGACACCGACGTCGCGCGGCAGGCGAACCACGTGAAGGACTTCATCGTGAAGAAGTGCGTGGCCATCGTCCTCAGCCCGTGCGAGTCGCGCTCCATCGTGCCGGTGATTCAGGAGGCCAACACCGCCGGCATCCCCGTGCTCACTGTGGACATCCCGTGCAACGAACCGGGCGTGAAGCTGCTCACGCAAGTCGCGACGGACAACTTCGGCGGCGGCAAGGAAGCGGGCCAAGCGATGATTGAGGCGCTCGGCAGTGCGGGCGGGAAGGTCGCCATCCTCCACTTCAAGCAAGCCGAATCCTGCCGTCTCCGCGTGAAAGGCTTCCGCGAAGTCATTGACGCTCACAACGCCAAGGCCGCCGCTAAAATCAACCTCGTCATGGAACTCGACGGCGGCGGCGCGAAGGATGTCGGTTACAAAGCCGCCGAGGACGCCCTCCAAGCACACGGCGACTTGCGTGGCGTCTTCGCCATCAACGACCCGTCTGCGCTCGGCGCGCGCGCGGCGTTCGAGAAAGCGAACAAGGCGGCGCAAGTCGTCATCATTGGTTTCGATGGCCAGCCCGAGGGCAAGCAGGCCATCAAGGACGGCAAAATCTACGCCGACCCGATTCAGTTCCCCGACAAGATGGGCATCGAAATCGTCCGCGCCATCGTGAAGCACTCGAAGGGCGAAGACGTGCCGAAGGAACTGCTGATTCCCACGAGCCTGTATCGGAAGGCGGATGCGATGAAGGATGCAGAGCTGAAGTGAGGACCGAAGTAAACAGTGTTCAGTATTCAGACTGGCACGGTGAACACGCATCGCTCACATCCATCCGCCGCCCACTGACTACTGAATACTAAACACTTTCCCATGCCCGCCAACTTCCTCCCCTCCCTCGTCGGCTCCATGTCCGTCGGTGCTGCCGGCAACCCGACCGTCGCGATGGTCGAGGCGGCCTTCCGCCACCACGGCCTGCACTGGCGTTACGTGAATATGGAAGTGCCGCCCGCCGGCCTCGCCGACGCCGTGCGCGGCGCGCGCACGATGGGCTTTCGCGGCTTCAACCTCTCCATGCCGCACAAGGTCGCCGTCATCCCGCTGCTCGACGGCCTGGGCGAATCCGCCGCGCTCATCGGCGCGGTCAACTGCGTCGTCCGGCGCGGCGAGCAGCTCATTGGCGAGAATACCGATGGCAAGGGCTTCCTCAAATCGCTCCAGGAAATCTCCGACCCGCGCGGGAAGAACATCGTGATGTTTGGCGCGGGCGGCGCAGCGCGAGCTGTGGCGGTGGAAGTCGGCCTCGTCGGCGCGAAGCACATCACCGTCGTGAACCGCAGCGAGCCGCGCGGTCGCGAACTCGTGGACACGCTCCGTGACAAGGCCAAGCTCGCCGCCGACCTCGTCGTCTGGCGGGGCGACTACACCCTCCCCGCCGACACCGACATCGTCATCAACGCCACCTCCATCGGCCTCTACGATGCCGACGCGCGGCTCGAACTGAACTTGGATTCACTCAAGCCCAGCGCGGTCGTCGCCGACGTGGTCTTCAGCCCGCCGCAGACCCGCCTCGTCCGCGACGCGGCTGCGCGCGGCTGCCGCACCCTCGACGGCCTCGGGATGCTCGTGAATCAAGGCGTCATCGGCGTGCAGTATTGGACCGGCGTGAATCCGGACCCCGCCGCCATGCGCCGCGCGCTGGAGGAAGCGATGGGAATTTGAGCGAAGGCAGAATGAACATCTTGTCGTATCGCACTCCGGCGACGGCCCGGCAAAGTAGCTCGACATTCCAATGTCCAGAGCCGCTGGTGCAAGCCGCGCATTCGCACTCGACATTGCAATGTCGAGCTACCTTTTCCGCGCTCCCATCATCAAGCTTCAATCAACCCATGAAATCCATCGCCCTCCTCACCACCCTCCTCCTCACCACCCTCCCCGCCCTCGCCGGCCCCGGCGAGAAGACCCGCACCGTCGCCGCCCAGCCGAGCTGGATTCTCGCCACGCCCCAGGTCGAGCTCTCGCTCACGCAACTCGGCGGGCACATGGCGCCGGTCACGTTCCTTCGCGACTCCGCGCGGCCCGTGCAGCCCTACCACATCAGCCCGTGGCAAGGTGAGAAGCGCGCTTATCCCGTGCCCGTGCTCGTCCCGTTGCGGGGCGATTTCTTCTGCCTGCCCTTCGGCGGCAACGGTGATGTGGTCAATGGCGAGAAGCACCCACCGCATGGCGAGACCGCCGGCTCGCTCTGGAAGCACGTCGCCACGAAGAAGTCCGGCGAGGTGACCACGCTCACCACCACGCTGGAGACGAAAGTTCGCCCCGGCAAAGTGACCAAGGAACTCTCCCTCGTGGAGGGCCAGAACGTCGTTTACTCCCGCCACCTTATCGAAGGCTTCGCCGGCAAGACGCCGCTCGGCCACCACGCCACGCTCGCGATGCCGGAGAAGGAGGGCGCGTTCCGCATCGCGACGAGTCCCTTCAAGTTTGGCATGGTCGCCCCCGGCCTCTTCAGCGACCCGAAGCAAGCCGAGTATCAAGCGCTGCAAATCGGCGCGCGCTTCAAGGACCTGAGCAAGGTGCCCGTCGCGTGGAAAGGCGCGCCCGACGCCGACCTCGCCTCGCTCCCCGCGCGCAAAGGCCACGCCGACCTCTTCCTGCTGCTCAACGAACCAAACGGCCCCGCGTGGGTCACCGCCACCCGCGGCGACGAGGGCTGGGTGTGGTTCGCGCTGAAAGACCCGGCGGTGCTCACCGGCACGCTCTTCTGGCTGGAGAACCACGGACGCCACGGCCTGCCGTGGTTTGGCCGCAACAACTGCGTCGGCATCGAAGACATCACCGGCCACTGGGCCGACGGCCTCGCCGCGTCCATCGCGCCGAACGTGCTGACGAAGGAAGGCATCACGACCGCCCTCGAGTTGAGCGCCACGCGCCCGACCGCCGTGAACTACATCCAAGGCGTCGTGCGCGTGCCAGCGGGCTTCGTGGAAGTGAAGACACTGGAATTCGCGCCCGGTCAAGTGACCTTCGTCTCCACCACCGGCCAGCGCGTCACCGCGCCGGTGCGGCATGAGTT
>SXTU01000103.1 GCA_005791875.1 Verrucomicrobiales bacterium | reverse complement strand
GAAGAAGTCATACCACTCGATGGTGGTGCCGATGAAGCTGGCCAGCACCACGCGCCCGACGGGCGTGGCCGGTGGCGGCGGTGGTGGCGATGCGGCGCTGATGTGGCGAGTGAACGGTTTGGCAGGACGGAACTCAAGCCCGGCGGAGCCGCCGACATGAGAAGAACCACCACCGCCTGCGTCAGTAGCAGGACATGAAATCACGAGCCTTGCATACGTCTGCGCTCTTGTTGCTCGTCGCCCTTCTGTCTGCACTCCCGCTCAACGCGGTCACACTCTCGAAGAACGGCCAGTCCACCGCCGTGCTGGCGCTGCCGGCGAACCCGGACGCGTCGGAGAAACTCGCGGCGAAGGAACTCACCGAGCACTTGGAGAAAATCTCCGGCGCGAAGCTCGAGATGACCACGGTCGATGCGGCGGGCGTGAACGACTTCCTCAAGCAGAGCAAGGCCGCCGGGCGCGTGCCGGTCTTCCTCGGGCGCAATGTCCGCGAGCGTGTGGGCTTGGCCGCGAACGCTGTGCGTGGCGCGTTTGCGCTGCACGTCACGGCGGACGCGGTGATGATTGCGGGCGTCGAGGAGGGCACGACTTACGGTGCGCTGGAGTTGCTCGAACAGCTCGGCTGCCGGTGGTTCATGCCCGGGCCGCTCGGCACGGTCGTTCCCAAGCTTGCCACCGTGGACGTGCGCGCGCAGCAGACCGCGCAGTCGCCGTCGTTTCCCTCGCGCTGGTTCCAGATGCCGGACAAGGACTGGCAGGCGCGCGTGCGCTGTGGCGGCACGGTGTTCCTCGGCGGTCACGGCTTGCCCGCGCCAAAGGTCACGGTGGACAAGGTCACGAAGAAGATTGAGAACGCGGAGGTCGCCGAGATGTATTCGCTCGTGAAAGGCCAGCGCTCGACGCGGCAGCACTGCGTGTCGAACCCCAAGCTCCTCGCGTTCGCCATCAGCCACGTGAAGCAATTGCGCAAGTCTGGCAAGGGTCCGGTCATCGGCATGGGGCCGAACGACGGCGCGGGCTTCTGCGAGTGCGAGCGTTGCCACGCGCTGGACGGCGGGGACTTCGACCCGTTCTCCAACGAGTTATCCGTCACCGACCGCTACATCTGGTTCTTCAACCAGGTGCTCAAGGGCGTCGAGGGCGAGTTCCCGGACACGAAGCTCGCGTTCTACATCTATCACTCCTACATGCGGCCCCCGAAGCGTTGGCAGCCCGACCCGCGCATCATGGGCGCGCTCGCACCCATCGCGCTGGACCGCGTCCACGGCTTCTCGAACCCCATCGCGCCGGAGAAGAGCTACGCGCGCACGCTCTACGCGGATTGGGGCAAGCTGCTGCCCGAACTCTACGACCGCGGCTATTGGAGCAACCTCGCCGACCCCGGCTTCCCGTTCATCATCGTCCACCGGCTGCGCGATGAAATCCCCGCGTGCCACGCGCTCGGCGTGAAGGGCTGGCGCGTCGAGACCTTCCCCAACTACGCGGCGCAGTTCCCCTCAATGTATGTCGCCGGGAAACTCATGTGGAACCACCAGCTCGACGTGGACGTGCTGCTCAAGGACTGCCACGAAAAGTTCTTCGGCCCCGCCGCCAAGCCGATGGGCGAGTATCTCACGCTCATGGACGCGGCCCTGCGCGACGGTGACTTCGCGACGGGTTGCGCGTGGGACATGCCGCACTTCTATCCGCCGAGCTTGCGGGCGAAGGCACGGGGTTTGATTCAGCAAGCCACCCAGCTCGCGCCGGCCGGCAGCGACTACGCCGCGCGCGTGAAGCTGCTCGGCCAAACCCTTGCCATGCTCGACGCATTCAACACGATGATGGCTGCCCGCGTGCGCGTGGACTTTCCCACCGCGCAGACCGAGCTGGTGAAGCTCGACGCCATCGCCGACGAGCTGATGGCGTTGAAGCCGGTGCCGATGGTTTCCGCCGGGCGCTTCAGCACCTACGTGAACTATATGAAACGCTTCTACCGGCCCGCGACCGAGCAGGGTTTCAAGCGCGTGACCGAGGGCAACCAGCTCATCGCCGCCGCGCCGGACGAGTGGCAGTTTCAAATTGACCCCGCGAAGATTGGTGAGGACATCGGCCTCTGGAGGCCGGAGACCACCGGCGGCAACTGGCAGCGGCTCAAGACCTCCAGCTCTTCGTGGAGCAACCAGGGCCTGCGCTACTACAAGGGCCTCGCGTGGTATCGCACGACGGTGGACGTGCCCGCGAAGTTCGCCGGCCAGCGCGTCTTCCTCTGGTGCGGCGGCGTGGACGAGGCCGCGAAAGTCTGGGTCAACGGCCAGCACCTCGGCAACAGTCCCGGCGCGGCCTTCTACCCGTTCGAGATGGACGCGACCGAGGCGGTGAAGCCGGGGAAGAACTCCATCGTGGTCTGCATCTCGAACCAGGTGGTGAACGAGCTTGGCACCGGCGGCATCGTCGCGCCGGTGATGCTCTACGCGCCTACAGCGGGGAAAGACGCGAAGCTGGAGAACATCCGCGACCTCAAGCCGACGTTTCCTT
>SXTU01000102.1 GCA_005791875.1 Verrucomicrobiales bacterium | reverse complement strand
CATCGCCTCGAGCATGGCAGCCTGCGTCTTGGGCGGCGTGCGGTTGATTTCGTCGGAGAGGATGATGTTCGCGAAGATGGGGCCTTTAAGAAAACGAAACACGCGCTCGCCGCTAGTCTGGTCCTGCTGGATGACCTCGGTGCCGGTGATGTCGCTGGGCATCAAGTCAGGCGTGAACTGGATGCGCTTGAAGCCCAAGTGTAGCGTCTGCGCAAGCGTCGAGACGAGCAACGTCTTCGCGAGGCCGGGCACGCCGACGAGCAGTGCGTGACTGCGCGTGAAGATGGCGATAAGCGCCTCCTCGACGACGTCCTCCTGGCCGACAATCACCTTGCTCAGTTCCCGCCGGATGGCGGCACTGGCCGTCTTGAGCTTTTCGAGTGCTTGTAAATCTTTGTCTCCCGCGAGCGTCGCGGACGTTTCAGTAGTCGTCATCGTGTGAACCTTTCAAATTACCGTTGTCGTCATCGGGAACCGGGCCATTCCACGCCACGCACACCGCTTTGGCGAATTCTAAATCCGCGTGCCGGGTTTGCCGACGCGAGGGTTCGGGGGGCTATTCAGAAACCCGCTGGAAACACGAGAGAGCAGGTCGAGGGTTTATAGTTAGGCGGGGACGACCGTAGCGCGAAGAAACTTCTCTGCCGCGTGGTCGGCGAAGCGCAGGCCGCGATGAGTGAGATGGAAGCGTTCGGCCGTGCGGACGGCGAAGCCTTCGGCGACGAGTGTGTCCATGTCCGCGCTCCAATGCTCGCAGAGGTCGAAGCCCGTGGCGGCGGTGAACTCCTCGAAGCCCCAACCCACGTTCATGCGCAGGCCGAACGCGCCAATCTCACCGGCGCGGGCGAGCGGTGGGAGCTGCTCGCGTTGTTCGATGGCGCGGACGCCCTGCTCCAACTGCTCGCAGTAGAGCTGGGTGTTGGCCCAGTTCTTCGTCCGCACGCCGCTCACGTAGCCGGCGGCGCTGGGGCCGAGCGCGTGGAACTGGCCGCCGCGCCAGTAGTTGACGTTGTGGCGGCAGGCGAGGGTGGGGACGGAGTGGTGGAGTAATGGAGTGGTCGAGTGGTGGCGGGTTAGTGGCTCAATACTCCATCGCTCCATCACTCCATCACTCCGCTTCTGCTGGTCCCGCGCAAAGTTCGCCACCTCGTATTGGCGAAAACCATTCGCCTCCACCGTCGCGACCAACTCCTCATACATCGCCTCGGTGAGTTCCTCGTCCACGGAGAACTCGCCGGCTTGGAGTTGGGCGAAGAGCGGCGTGTCGTCCTCGTAGATGACCTCGTAACAGGAGAGGTGCTCGCTGCCGAGCGCGAGCGCGTCGCGGAGCGTGGCGCGCCAGTGGTCCATCGTCTGCGTCGGGATGGCGAACATAAGGTCCACGTTGATGTTCGCGAAGCCGGCGGCGCGGAGCGTGTCGAAGGACTTAAAGACCTGCTCCCGGCTATGGATGCGCCCGAGTCGCTCCAGCAACCGCTCATCCAATGACTGCACGCCCATCGAGATGCGGTTTACGCCGAAGTCGCGCAAGAGCTTCGCCTTGTCTGCAGAAACGGTGGCGGGGTTGCACTCAACGGTCCATTCCTCTGCGCCGAGCAAGCCGAGCCGCTCGAAGGCTTTGAGAATTTGCTCCCACTGCTTCAGGTTCAGCAGCGACGGCGTGCCGCCGCCAAAGAACACGGTCTTTGGCTTCAGCTCGTGGGCGACCAACTCCAACTCCCGCACCAACGCGTTGACGTAGCGCCCGACCAAATCCTCCTTCGGCACGGCCGAATAGAATGCGCAATACTCGCACTTGTGCGCGCAGAAGGGGACGTGCAGGTAGAGCGACGTGACAAGTCCAAAGTCCAAAGCCGAGGATGCGTGAGTGCAGTCGCCGACGGTGACTTGGGGCGTTGGACTTTGGGCCTTGGACCCGTCCTCGGTCACAACTTCAAATGCTCCCACAAGTCCGCCGGCTGGAGCCGCAGGTTGATGTAGAACGGGCCGAACTCGCCGTAGCGCGCGCTGACCTCGTCGAAGCGCATCTCGTAGATGATTTCCTTCACGGCATCGAGGCTGTGGGCGATGAGCGTGACGCCCCATTCATACTCGTCCATGCCGGTGGAGCCGGTGATGAGCTGCGAGATGCGGCCGGCGTATTTGCGCCCCGTCTTCGCGTGGCTGCCCATGAGCTTTTTGCGCGTGTCGAAGTCGAGCATATACCAGTTGTCGGCGAGGTCGCGCTTCTTGGTCATGCCGTAGAAGCACATGATTTCCCAGTCCTCCAACTCCGGGTTGAGGCGGAAGAATTTGTATTCGTCGTTGCGCTTCTTGGCGGTGGCGAAGGCCTCGTCGAACTCCGGCGTGCCGGGCTGGAGCTTGCGCTCGCCATGCTGGATCATGCGCTTCAAGTCGTCGTCCATCGTGACGTATTCCGGCAACTCGGTGACGCTGAGGTAGGAGTAAACGAGCTGGAGCGCGCCTGCGGGGAAGGCCAGTTCCACCTCCCGCTGCATCGCGCTGAGTTGCTGCAACTCGGCCGCGTAAATGATGAAGCCGATGTCCGCCTTGCCGCCGACGCCTGCGTAGGTCGCCACGCGCGGCGCAGTGGGACCGGCGAACTTGGTGGTGAGTGCTTCGAGGCGCGTGCGCGTGGCGGCGGATTCGCCGCCGGGCAGCGTGGCCCAGCGGACGCGGTCCACGCGGCAGAACAAGTGCAGGACGTGGATGCCTTGGGTGAGCTTGATGGAGGGGATGGCCATGAGTCGGAAGTAATCAGTGTTCAGTTGTCAGTAATCAGTGGGAGCAGCGTGGCCGAAAGCCAGCTCGACTATCAACTCTCAACTCCCCAACTCTCAATGTCCCCTCATTCGACCGCCATCGCTTGGTCGAGCATCGCGGAGAGCTGGGTGAGGATGGATTCGTCGCTGGCGATGAGCGTCGCACCGGCGGCGAGCGCGTCGGCTTGGAGCTTCTCGTGACGCGGGCTGCTGAAGGCGAGGATGGGCAGATGCGCGGTTCCTGCGGTCGCCTTGAGCGACTGGATGGCCGCGAAGGCATCGGAGTTCTTCAGCTCCAAGTCCACGAACACCACCAGCGGCTTCTCCTGCTCGGCTGTGGGGGAGAGGCTGGCCGCGTCAGTGAGGTGCAGGATACGATAGCCTTGGTCACGCAACTTGTTGCCCAGCGCGCTGCCGGGCAGCAGGCGTTCGTAGAGGAGCAGGGCGAGCGGACTGGTCACGCGCGGAAGGTTGGCGAGTGGCACCTCGAATTGCAAAGCGAATGACGTCCGCCTAGCGGACAATCACCCGGATGTTTGGGGCATCAATCACGTAGGTCCGTCCGGGCGGCGGCGTCGGCACTTTTGAGAGGTATCCGGCCTTCACCAGATCCTCAAACCCCTTCGGTGAACCTCCCTTGGCGGTGAACCAGACCTGTAGCGCGGAATTGAGGTCTTCCAAGGTAGGCTCTTTGGCCTCCTGCTGAACTGGGACAGGAGCCGGTGGATGCTTCGATTCGGACTGCTTGCGGCAGCCCAAGACGGCGGCCACACACACGAGTAAAGGAAAGAGGAGTTTCATTGAAATCAGAGTCACTGTTTATCCCAAAGAGCCGCCGGGTTACCGGCCGGAAACTGCATTCCTGTTTCGCTGGGCTTCATCAATTCCGTGTGTCCATCAACGAATCCGACCGGTGCTCGTTTGTTATGTCGCGCAATCATCCGCACGGGATCAGAGGTGTAGTTGGGCGCGTTACCGGGAACACGCATATAGACATTTGCCGAATTGGCGACCTCGACCCACAAATCCGGGTCGGTGACGCCGGGGTTGCTTACCAATCCTGCGTCAGAAAAAATCAAGGAATTAGAAGGTTTGGCCACCTGAATCTCACGAATCTTCGCGGTGGAACCAACTGGCAGCACGATCCCAAATTCATTGTGATTCATGGCGATTCCTAGTTTGTTCGTGCTCCCCGCTCCGCCACCGGCGGAAGTGGCTGGCAGAACGAGCGCGACGCAGTCGAAGGACTTGGGATTGTTGGGAATGTAGCGGTGAAGTTTGTCCGGCCACCAAGTGGCGGCCGCGTTGGGCACCAAGCTGTTTGCGGCGGTGGGCTCGTCCGGCTGACGGGGATTCCGCCACAGGAAAACAAAGATGCTGTCGCTGTCATCGAGATACATCTTGGAGGCCATGGAGATCTGGCGGTTGTTGTTCAGGCACTGAATGCCCTTGGCCTTGGCCTTGGCCTTCCCCAAAGCGGGCAAGAGCATCCCCGCCAGGATCGCGATGATGGCGATGACGACGAGGAGTTCAATCAGCGTGAAGGCACTGCGTCGAGTCGGAGGAACAAGTTGGCGCATACAGGTTTCTTGACCACATTCAATCTAGGCTGTCACTACTTTGCGTCAACTGTCATCTCGGCCCCTCAGGGCGTGCGTTGGGTCTGCGGCTGTGCTTTCCTCTCCGCATGGCAACCGCCGCTCTCTTCAACATCGTCCGCCACTGCGACACGCTCCTCCGCACCGCCGAGGTCAACGACTGGGACCGCGCGCACAATGGCCTGCAAGTCGAGAATGACGACCGCGTCACACGCATCGCGGCGGCGGTGGACGCGAGCCTCGCCACCGTGAAGCTCGCCATCGCGGCGCAGGCGGACCTGCTCATCGTGCATCACGGATTGTTCTGGAGTGACACGGTGCCGTGGACGGGCAAGCGCCGCGAACTCCAGCGCCTGCTCATCGAGAACAACCTCGCCATCTACAGCTCGCACCTGCCGCTGGATTTGCACCCCAAGCTGGGGAACAACGCCCAACTCGCCGCCGCTTTGGGCTTCAAACAGCTCAAGCCGTTCTTCTTCGAGAAGGGCGCGCACATCGGCTTTCAGGCCACAGCGAAGGTCAGTCGCGACGAATTGGTGAAGCGCCTTGCCCGAGCCGCCGGCGTTGCGCCGAAGCTGCTTCCCGGTGGTGCGGCGCAATGCCGCCGCATCGGCATCGTGACAGGCGGGGCGGGGGCGGAGTTGAAGAAAGCGGCGGCCGAGGGCGTGGACACGTTCATCACCGGTGAGGGGCCGCACTGGACGTTTGCGCTGGCCGAGGAGCTTGGCCTGAACGTCCTGTATGGCGGCCACTACGCAACCGAGACGTTCGGCGTGAAGGCGCTCGCCGGGCATCTGTCGAGGAAGTTCCGGCTGCCGTGGACCTTCCTCGATCATCCGACCGGTCTGTGACCTGCACGGGCTGCCCTTCGCCCTCACTAGTCAACTTCCCCGTGCAACTGCTCGACCTCACTCTGCCAACTCCCGCCGAGAACCTCGCCTGCGACGAGGCTTTGCTGGACGACTGCGAGGCACGCGGCGGAAGCGCTCTCAGGTTTTGGGAATTCACCACGCCGTTCGTCGTCGTCGGCTACGCGAACGCCGTGGCAATCGAAGTCAACGCGATGGCGTGCGACGCGGCACAAGTGCCCGTGCTCCGTCGGTGCAGCGGCGGCGGGACCGTGGTGCAAGGGCCGGGTTGCTTGAACTACGCGCTCATGCTGGAGATCGCGAACAACCCCGCGCTGGCCACGGTCTCCGGCGCGAACCAGTTCATTCTACGACGCAACGCTGCGGCCTTGTCTGCCCGGCTGCCGGAGGCCGTCGAGTTGTGCGGCGACACCGACCTCGTCTGGCGCGGACGCAAGTTCTCCGGCAACGCGCAGCGGCGGCGGCGGACGCACCTGCTCTTTCACGGCACCATCCTGCTCGGCTTCGATACGACGCTTGTGGAGAAGTATTTGCCGTTACCCACGCGCCAGCCGGCCTACCGTGAATCGCGCGCGCACCAGGAGTTCATCGGCAACCTTCCGCTGACATCCGCCGCAGTGAAGCATGCCTTGGCCGAAGCGTGGTCGGCCAACGAGGAACTTGCCGCGTGGCCCGAGGAGCGAACCCGCCGTCTCGTGCGCGAGCGTTACGCGCTGGCTGGGTGGAACCGAAGCCGATGACGGGTCGCAGCCGCTTGCGACGGACTGACCAGCCCGCTAGCGTCTGCGAGGTCGCTTGCCGACTCGCACTGTGAAACACGCCACCTGTCATCTCTTGCTCCGCTTGGCGGTCGCGCTTGCGTTGATCGGCGCGGCTGCGGCGGCGGAGCAGAGCAGGGGCGCCATCCACTTCGACCGCGACATCCGGCCCATTCTTTCCGCGAACTGCTTCGCCTGCCACGGACCGGACGCGGGGAAACGCAAGGCGAACCTTCGTCTCGACACGCGCGAGGGTCTGTTCGGTTCCGGCAAGTCTGGCGCAATCGCCGCAACCCCTCGCCAGCCCGACGCGAGCGGACTGCTCAAGCGAGTTGCGTCCCACGACAAGGACGAGCTGATGCCGCCGCCGAAGACAGGCAAGCAACTCACCTCCGCGCAAATCGCCCTGCTGCGCCGATGGATCGAGGAAGGCGCGATGTGGTCGCCGGGCTGGACTTTCACGCCGCCACAATTGCCGTCACCTCCCGCCGTGAAGCAGGCCGCGTGGCCGCGCGAGCCGATGGATCACTTCATTCTCTCGGCCTTGGAGCAGCGCGGCTGGCGGCCTTCGCCGGATGCGGATCGCGTCACGTTGATTCGCCGGCTGAGTTACGACCTGATCGGCCTGCCGCCAACCCCGGAGGAAGTGGACGCGTTCCTTGCCGACACTTCGCCGCAGGCTTATGAGCGCATCGTTGAGCGGATGCTGGCCTCGAAGCACTTTGGCGAGCGCATGGCGCAGCACTGGCTCGACCTCGCGCGCTACGCGGACTCGGATGGGATGTGAAAGAGTTGCTGCGGATCATCGTGGCGAGCGCGACGTATCGGCAGGCGTCGCAAATTCCGAATTCCGAATTCAAGCGATCCGGAGAACCGCTGGCTTGCGCGCGGCCCACGCTTCCGCCTGCCCGCCGAGTTCATTCGCGACACGGCGGTGGCGGCGAGCGGGTTGCTCGATCGGGACCGCGCTCCGCATGGCCGCAGTGTGCTGCCGTATCAGCCGGGGCCGGACCTGTGGAAGGAATTCGCGTTCGGCGAGAGCCTCAAATACATCCAGGACCATGACGGGGAGTTGTATCGGCGCGGAGTTTACATGTTCTGGAAGCGGTCGGTGCTGCATCCGTATCTGGCGGTGATGGACGCGCCGACGCGGGACGTTTGCACCGCGCGTCGTCCGGTGACGAACACGCCGACGCAGGCGCTGGCGTTGCTGAACGAGACGCTGTTGGTCGAATGTGCGCGCGTGCTGGCGCAACGCCTCCTGCTGGAGGAGAAACTCGATGACCTCGCGCGGCTGCGGCGTGCATTCCGACTGGTGTTGTCGAGGCAACCGACCGAGTGCGAGGCCAGCATCTTGCTCGCGTTGCACTCGGATTCGCTGCGGCATTACCAAGGCGACACGGCTGCGGCGAAGAAGCTGGTTTCCATCGGGGAATCGGAACGCCCGGCCAAACTCGATGTGGCGCAGCACGCGGCGTGGCTGTGCGTCTGCAACGCGCTGCTGAACTTGGACGAAACGCTGACGAAGGAATGAACCCCGCCTTGCCCATCGCCGCTTTCGCTCCGTCTGCTCAGACGCGGCGCGCCTTTATGCAGCGCGGCGCGTTCGGCTTTGGCGTGCTGGGTTTTCTTCAGGCAGCAGGAGCTTTGAGCGGCGCGGCGACTCCGGCCCTGCCGAGTGGCGTGATGAAGGTGTTTCACGTTCCGCCACGGGCCAAGCGCGTGATCTTCCTCTTCATGGGCGGCGGGCCGTCGCAGTTCGAGACGTTCGATCCCAAGCCGAAGCTGAACAAGCTCTGGGGCAAGCCGATGCCTGACAGCCTCACGAAGGGCGAGCGCGTCGCGCAGTTACAAGGCTCGCCGCTGGGCACCTTCGCCGCCAACTGCCTGCTCGCGCGCCGGCTGGCCGAGCGCGGCGTGCGGTTCATCCAGCTCTACCATCGCGGCTGGGATCATCACGATGGCATCCAAGGCCGCATGATTCAGGAGTGCAAGAAGGTGGACCAGCCATGCGCCGGGCTTCTGCGGGACTTGAAGCAACGCGGTTTGCTCAAGGACACACTCGTAGTCTGGACCGGCGAGTTCGGTCGAACACCGATGGCCCAAGGCGATGCGAAGTCAGAGAACTACGGGCGTGATCACCAGATGCGGGCGTTCACGTCGTGGGTCGCGGGCGGAGGCTTCAAGGCCGGCGCGGTGCACGGCGCGACGGACGAGTTCGGCTACAACGTGACGAACAGCCCAGTGCACGTGCATGACTTGCACGCCACGATGCTGCACGCGCTGGGCATTGATCATCTGCGGCTGACCTACAAGTTCCAGGCGCGCGAGCACCGGCTGACGGACGTGGTGGGGAAGGTTCTGTCCGGGTTGCTGGCGTGAGGTGTGTTCTGTAGCGGCGGTCTGTGACCGCCGTCAGTCAAATTGCAGAAGCAAGCACGGCGGTCACAGACCGCCGCTATAACGAAACCTCAAACCTCCACCCGGCCCTCGAAGGAGAAGTCCGCCGGTCCGTTGAGTCGCACGTCGGCGAACCCTGCCCCGGCGGACTGAAAGCTGACTTCCAACGTGTCGCCGCCCTGCACGAGCACCTTCACCGGCGAGGTGAAACCTTGCACACGCGAGGCGATCATCGCCGCCGCGCTCACGCCAGTGCCGCAGGCGAGCGTCTCGCCCTCGACGCCGCGCTCGTAGGTGCGGACGCGAATGTGGTTCGGCTCGAGCACCTGCGCGAAGTTTACGTTCGTGCCTTTGGGCTTGAAGTGCGCGTGATAGCGAACCTCCGCGCCGACTTGGTTGACCATCGCCTTGTCGGCGTCGGGGACGAAAAGGACGGCGTGGGGGACACCAGTGTTGAGCGAGTGAATCGCGGTGGTGCCATCGACGAGCGGAACCTGCTCGTTGAGGCGCAAGCCATGCGGGGGCGTTAGGTTGATCGTCACGCGCTCGCCTTGAAAGGTCGCGGTGATGACGCCCGCAACTGTCTCGAACGTGACGTGATCCTTCGCGCCCGTGAGCCGTTGGATGTAGCGGGCGAAGCATCGCGCGCCGTTGCCGCACATCTCGGCGCGGCTGCCGTCGCTGTTCCAAAACTCCCATGCCCAGTCGGCCTTCCCGGAAGGGCAGGGGACGAGGAGCATCAACCCATCCGCACCGATCCCGCGCTGGCGGTGGCAAAGACGGGCGACCTGTTCCGGCGTGAGCTGGATGGCCCCGGCGCGGTTGTCGGCAATGATGAAGTCATTGCCCGCGCCGTTCATCTTGGTGAATTCCAAAATCATCGCGCGGGAAGGTAACGACGCACTGACACGGCGCAAGCGGCAAAACATGAGAGTGCGATGCTCGGTGCCACATGGCTTGCCAACCGGCCTCCTTCCCCCTACAACCCCGGCACGTAGAACAACCTGAAACCCAAAGCCACCCTCGCGGGTTCAATCCCGCAGCCGCAGCGTCTCTTCCAAACTCCCGCCACATGAAACTCAACTCCGCCCGCCTCATTGCCGCCCTGCTCCTGGCACTCGCGTTTCCGGCTGCCGCAGCAGTTCCGCCAGCAGAGAAGCTCCTGCCCGCCGACACGCTCGTCGTCCTGACCATCCCGGACTGGGACAAGGCCAGCACGGGCGTGAAGGAAATCCCCTTCGTCCAGCTCTGGCGCGACGCGGCGATGAAGCCGTTCGCGGACAAGTTCGAGCTGAAGCTGCGCGAGATGATCGGCGAAAAGGAGAAGGACTTTGAGAAGGACTGGGCGGAGTTCAAGCCGCTCGTCGGCGGACAGGTGACGTTCGCGGTCTTGCGCGGCGACTGGCAGGGAGAGCCAGGCTCGGCACCGGAAGTGCTCGTCCTGCTCGATGTGAAGGACAAGGCCAAGCAGCTCAAGGACTTCATCGAGAAGTGTGAGAAGCGCGACGCCGACGCCGGCAAAACGATCCAGCGCGAGACCGTGCGCGGCGTGAAGTTCGCGCGCACGACGGCCAAGGACGGCGGCGACGGGCCGAAGAAGAGCCAGCCCTACGTCGGCCAGTCCGGCTCGCTGCTGCTCATCAGCGAGAGCACCAAGGCGCTGGAGAAAATCCTCGCTCGTCAGGACGGCGCGGGCGCGGGGCTGGACGAGACGCCGGAGTTCGACCGCGCCCGCAGCACCGTGGGCCGCGACGCGCACGCGTTCGGCTGGGTCAACATCAAGGCCTTTGCCGGCGTGCTGGCGAAGATGCCCGCGCCGGAAGCAGGCGCAAATCCGCTCGGCGTCTCGCCCGCGCGCATCTTGGACGCTCTCGGCCTCGGCGGTTTGGATGGAGTGGTCCTTGCCGCGCGGCATGCACCAGAGGGCACGCAGATCGAGATGTTCGTCCAAGCCCCGCAGGCTCGGCGCAAGGGGCTCGTGAGCCTGCTCACGCCCGAGGCGAAGGAGGCCGGCCCGTTGCCCAGCGTCGGCGGCGACGTGTCGAAGTTCACGCGCATCCGGCTCGACGGGCAGAAGGCCTTCGCGGCTCTTGAACGCGTCGTTACCGATCTCAACCCGGAGATGGCGGGCATCCTCAAGCTCATCATCGAGAACGTGGGCAAGGACAAGGATCCGAACTTCGACCTGCGCAAACAAGTCTTCGGGAACATCGGCGCGGACTTCGTGACGATCCAGAAGGCTCCGCGCGGGACAGCCGTGGCCGACCTCAGTTCGCCGCCCGCGCTGTTCCTCATCGGCTCGCCGAAGCCGGAGGCGCTGCTCCAGGCGCTGCTCACGGTGAACCCTCTCCCGCCGAAGGAGCGCGAGTTTCTCGGTCGCAAGATTTACAGCCTGTCCGGGATCCCCGGCCTGCCAGCGGCGGGGGGGGTAGGCCAGATGAGCTTCTCCACGACGGGCGGCTACCTCGCGGTGTCCACGGATGTCGCACTGCTGGAAGAGGCGCTCCGGGGCGAGGCGCACGGGAAGCCGTTGAGCGCGGTGCCGGGCCTTGCCGAGGCGGCGCAGAAGGTCGGCGGCTTCAACACTGGCTGGTTCGCCTACGAGAACCAGAGCGAGACGCTGCGACTGCTGCTGACCTCGCTGAAGAATGACCCCGGTGCGATCGAGAAGATGTTCGCCTCGCCAGTGCCAGGAGCCGGCGCGGCGATCCCGTCGCTCCAGCCGCTGAAGAACCTCGTGGACTTCTCGCTGCTCCCGCCGTTCGAGGCGATTGCGAAATACTTTGGCTACACTGTCCAGGCCACCACCGGCACGCCGGACGGCATAAGCTTCAAGAGCTTTCTGCCCGTGCCGGCGGCGTTGAAAAAGTAGCCAAACCTCCGCGCTCGCCGGCGCTGGCACCCACATCCGCCGTGCTCACTCGTCCGAACTGACGGCGCTCATGCCCGCCCGAAAAAACTCTGGCACGAGTCGCCCGCCTCGTTAAGCTGCCACACCTAACTCGGTTTTACCCGACTCAACCATCATGGAACCTACAGGCGACATCGCAGTCATCGGCTTGGCCGTCATGGGCCAGAACCTCATCCTCAACATGAACGACCACGGCTTCACCGTCGTGGCCTACAACCGCACCACGTCGAAGGTGGACGACTTCCTAGCCGACGAGGCCAAGGGCACCAATGTCCTTGGCGCGCACTCCATCCCGGAGCTGATCAGCAAGCTCAAGCGCCCCCGGCGAGTCATGCTGATGGTCAAGGCCGGCAAGCCGGTGGATGAGTTCATCGAGACGCTGCTGCCGCACCTCGAAGCCGGCGACATCGTGATCGACGGCGGCAATTCCCTCTTCGGGGACACCGATCGCCGCGTGAAGTATCTCGAATCGAAAGGATTTCAATACATCGGCACGGGTGTGTCCGGCGGCGAAGAAGGCGCGCGGCGCGGGCCTTCGATCATGCCCGGCGGTTCGCACTCCGCGTGGGCAGCGGTGAAGCCGATCTTCCAAGGCATCTCCGCCAAGGTGGACGGCGGCGCGCCCTGCTGCGACTGGGTCGGCGAGGGCGGCGCGGGCCATTACGTGAAGATGGTCCACAACGGCAT
>SXTU01000012.1 GCA_005791875.1 Verrucomicrobiales bacterium | reverse complement strand
TTGGTCTTGCTGAGAGGCTCCGCCTCCTGACCTCGGTGGCTACATCACCTCGGCGAGGTCCACGAGGCGGCTGCGTTCGTTCACGGACTTCGCGGCGGCGGCGATGATGGCGGTGACTTCGAGGATTTCCTGGTGCGGCACCGGCTCGATGCGGGTCTCGGCCATTTTCAGGAAGACATGGGACATGCGGTAGATTTGGTAGTGGTGGCCGAACCAGTAGTTGCCATCTATCGCGGGGGTCCACTCGTGGGTCTTCTTGGCGAAGTGCGCGCTGGTGCTGCAATAGGTGGGCGTCACGTCGGGCCGGCCATACCAGACCTCGGCGGGCATGCGGTCGTCGTAGGTGATGAGGGCGTGGCAGGTGGCTTCGCGGGCATACATGGAGACGGCTTTGACGCCGGCGCCGCAGAGGGTCATGCACATCCAGACGGGGTGCTGGCCGTAAATGAACCAGCTGGGGTAGCTGTAGCCGCCGCCCTGGCTGCAGATGACGTATTGGAGGGAGCCGAAGTCGCCGCTGGCCTTCATGCGGAGGGCTTCCTCGGTGCCCCATTGGTGGCGGTAGAGGCTGGAGGACATGAGGGGGGCGTTGTGTTTGCGGGCGAACTCCAGAATCTTGCGCGTCTCGATGACGGTGCCGCCGATGGGTTTGTCGCAGAAGGTGGGCAGGCCTTTCGCAAGGCCGGGCGCGCACAGCTCGAAGTGGTCTTCGCCGCGCCCGCTTGCGTCGCCCACCCAGACGGCGTCGCAGTTCTTCACCAGCTCGTCGAGCGTGCGTGCGACCTCGACGCCGGGGAAGCACTCGGCGAAGGCCTGCGCGCTGGGCAGGTCGGCATCGTAGTAGCAGGAGATGCGGGTGTTCTCGAAGGGCAGCTTGGCGAAGTCTTCCTTGGGATTGCGGAAGTGGGATTTGAACAAGTCCACTGGGCCTTTGGTGAGATGCTTCTCAATCATCTTGAGGTCCACCGTCGGGTGGAAACCGTGTGCGAAGTGGTAGGTGTGGCCGTTGCCCTTGTGCGGTCGCCCGCCCATGGTGGCGCTGATGACGCCGATGCGCAGGGGTTTGCGCGGGCCGAAGGTGGTGAGCGGGTCGGCTGCGGAAGCGGCGGCGGCCAGGACCGTGGAGCTGGCGGCGGCGAGGAAGTCGCGGCGGGAGGTGTAGGCTGGGGATTTCATGAGTGGAAAACCGACGCGCTTGCCAGCGCGGAAGTTCACTCCTACTTTTCCGCGCCTATGGAAAATGTCGTCATCATCGGGTCGGGCTGCGCGGGGTGGACGGCGGCGCTTTACACGGCGCGAGCGAGCTTGAATCCCATCGTCGTCACGGGCGCGACGCCGGGCGGGCTGCTCACCACCACGAGCATCGTGGAGAATTTCCCCGGCTTCCCCGAGGGCGTGGACGGCACGGAGCTGATGATGAAGATGCAGGCGCAGGCGGAGCGCTTCGGCGCGCGCGTGCAGTTCGGCTCGACGGTCGAGGCGGTGGACCTGAGCAAGCGCCCGTTCGTCGTGAACATTGACGGCGAGAAGGTGGAGACGAAGAGCATCATCATCGCGACCGGCGCGGGCCACAAACATCTCGACGTGCCCGGCGAGGCGGAGCTGGAGAAGAAGGGCGTGACGTATTGCGCGACGTGCGATGGGGCGCTGCCGATGTTCCGCAATCAGCCGCTCGTGGTCGTGGGCGGCGGCGACTCGGCGTGCGAGGAGGCGACTTACCTGACGCGCTTCGCCTCGGTGGTTTACCTCGTGCATCGCCGCGACACTTTGCGCGCCTCGAAGGTCATGGCTGAGCGCGCGTTGTCGAACCCGAAGCTCAAGCCGGTGTGGGACTCGGTCGTGACCGAGGTGCTGGACGTGACGACGGGCAAGGTCACGGGCGTGAAGCTCAAGAATCTCAAGACCGGCGCGGAGAGCACGCTGGCTTGCGCGGGGGTCTTCGCAGCCATCGGGCACTACCCGAACACGCAGCTTTTCAAGGGACAAATCGCGCTGGATGAGAACGGCTACGTGGTGCGGGCGAAGGGTTCGCAGACGACGGTCGAGGGCGTGTTCGTCGCGGGCGATTGCTCGGACCATGTGTATCGCCAGGCCATCACGGCGGCGGGCATGGGCTGCGCGGCGGCGATTGACGCGGAGCGGTATCTCGGTTCGCTGAATCAGTGAGGCGCTCATGACACCAGCCCCGCACGAAGCCATTCTCGCCGAGGTCAAAGGCGGAAACAAAATCGCGGCCATCAAGCTGTGCCGGGAGGCGACGGGGATGGGCTTGGCGGAGGCGAAAGAGTGGGTGGAGAAGCTGGAGACTTCGCCGGACGCAGCGCTTTCGCCAGTCCCGGAAGCAGGCGCGTTGTCGCCCGTTGCAGACTTGCTCTTCGCAGGCGAGAAAATCGCTGCCATCAAACTCTATCGCGAGCAGGTGAAGCCGGGCGCGGGGCTGAAGGAATCTAAAAAGGCGGTAGAGCAGCTCGAAGCCGGGCTGCGCGCACAGCACCCGGAGAAGTTCTCGGCACCGGCGCAGAAGTCAGGTTGCACAGCGGTTCTGGCCGTGCTGGCGGTGCTCCTTGTCGTGCTGGTCTGGATGCGCTTCTGACATGACACCCACTGAACTTGCCGAGCGCCTCGCCGCACCGAACCCGCCGCGCTTGCTGGATGTCCGGCAGCCGGATGAGTTCGCCATCGTGTCGCTGCCGGGCGCGAAGCTGATTCCGCTGAACGAATTGCCAGAGCGCGTCGGCGAGCTGGCGGCGTGGCGGGAGCAGGAGGTGGCCGTGTATTGTCACCACGGGATGCGCAGCGCGCACGCGATTGGCTGGCTGCGGCAGCAGGGATTCACAAATCTTCACAACCTCGCCGGCGGTGTTGACCGTTGGTCAGTGGAAGTAGATGCGAATGCGCCGCGCTACTGACTCGTCTGCAAACGGTCCTGAAATGGACGCAGACGTAGTTTCAACTTCTTTTCGGACGGCATTGCTTTAGAAATAGCTCATGAGTGAACGGCAGGCGCGAATCCGTCGCGCGACCCACGAGACACAAATCAGTCTCGACCTGAATGTGGATGGCACGGGCAAGGCCGCCATCCGCACGGGCGTGCCGTTTTTCGACCACATGCTGACGCTGTTCGCGAAGCACGCGGTGATGGACCTCAAGCTGCACTGCAAGGGTGATCTCGAAGTGGACGCGCACCACACGGTGGAGGATTGCGGCATCGCGCTGGGGCAGGCGTTCGTGCAGGCACTCGGGGACAAGAAAGGCATTCGCCGCTACGGGACGGGCTTCGACCCGCGCAACCCATTCACCGGCGAGGCTTACGTGCCCATGGATGAATGCTTGGCGCGTTGCGTGATTGATTTTAGCGGGCGGCCTTTCCTCGTGTGGCGCGGGATGGATGACTTGTCGCAGAAGAAGATTTCCAAGCCGGAGCGGACGCAGGACATGTCGAGCGCGTTTCGCTTTGGGCTGGCGCGGGAGTTCTTCCAAGGCTTCGCGAACGAGGCGCGTTGCAATCTGCATCTCGAACTCGTCTACGGGGGCGAGCCTCATCATGTGGTGGAAGGGCTGTTCAAGGCGTTCGCCAAGGCGACGGACTTCGCCTGCCAGCGGGACGCGCGGATTGCCGGGCAGATTCCGAGCACGAAGGGTAAGCTCTAGCCGTAATGCCGCAGCCGCCTGACTTTACGACGACGCTGGACGTGCAGTTGGTCGCCTCCTCCCAGGCGGGCGACATGATTGCTTTCGAGGAGTTGGTCGCGCGGCACCGCGACAAGATTTACGCGCGTGCCTTCACCATGATGCGCAACGAGGAAGATGCGATTGACCTGTCGCAGGAGGCGTGGGTCAAGGCTTGGCAGCGGCTGAAGCAGTTTCAGGGCGATTCTAGCTTTGCCACATGGATGACACGCATCGTCATCAACCTCTGTCTGGACCAGCTCCGGCGGCAGAAACGGACGCGCGCGGAGTCCATCGAGCAACTGGATGAAGAGCTCGGAGGAGTGGAACGTCAGATGCCGATAGTTGCGTCAAATCCGACGGAAGGACTGGAACGCGCCGAGCTGCGAAAGCGGATAGACAAGGCGATGATCCAGCTCTCCTATGAGCACCGCACCGTGCTGATCCTGCATGAGTTTGAAGAGATGGAATACAAGCAGATCGCCAAGGTGATGAACTGTTCGATCGGGACTGTGATGTCCCGGCTATTTTACGCGCGGCGGCGCTTGGCGTCGCTGTTGCAGAGTTTGAAGAAAGAACAAAAAAGTTAAAAATGAAGGCAGTTATGAACACGGAATTGAAGTTGCAGGCTCTTTTGGACGGTGAACTCGACGCCCGCGAGAGGCGGGAAGTTGAGGGCCTCCTCGCGCAGGATGTCCAGAGCGCCGTGCTGATGCAGGAACTTAAGTGGATGAAGGCCGCTGTCGCCGGCAACGAGGCTGAAGTGAAGCTTCCGGAGACCCGGGAGTTTTACTGGAGCAAGATCGAACGCAGCATCGAGACTGCGGAAAAACAGGCTGCTGCGGCTCCTGCCGGGCGCGCATGGTGGCTCAAGCTCCTCTATCCGGCCACTGGTCTGGCCGCGATGGTTGCAGTCATGTTCGTCGTCAGCGGTGGACGCACCACCGACGGCGCGGATACCGAAAGCGTGCCAGAGGATGTGAACGCCATCAGCTTCCGCTCCGAGGCTGAGGCCATGTCCGTCGTTTACGTTGCCGACGAGAATGGCACCTTCAACCCCGTCGGCCAGGAAACGAAAAATGAGCCTGAAGCCGACAAGTAATCCGTCGCGCTGGCACTCCCTAGCCCTACTTTTGGGACTGGGGTGGGGGTTGCTCCAAGTCGTCGCCGCCTCGGTGCCGGTGGAGACCCGCGTTCAAGCCGTCCTCGTCTGGGGGACGGACGAGGTCAAGCCCACTGCCAAGAACCTGAAGGAAGTGGACGCCAAGCTCCGTGAGAAGCTAGGCAAAATCTTCAAGTGGCAGAACTACTTCGAGGTCAGCCGCAAGACCACCGGTGTTACAGCCAGCAAACCGCAGACGCTCAAGTTGAGCGAGGAGTGCTCCGTGGACATCAAAATCCTCCCCGAGAACATGGCCGAGGTGAAGCTCATCGGCAAAGGCAAGACCATCGTCACCCGACGCCATTCCCTCGCCAAGCCCGACGCCCTCGTCCTCGCCGGCGACGACAAGAACAACACTGCTTGGTTCGTGGTGCTGAACTTCAACTGAACCGAAGCCCCCTTGCTTCGGCTCGTTCGCTGGGTATCAACTCCGCGCTCTTCCCGCCGCCTCACTGCCATCCTCCATGCGGCTACAAGTCGAGGCGTCTGGTTCGCTTGGCCCCAATCGCTTGAACCTGCCTGCCTGCGGACACCCTAGTAATGGTGGTTTTAAAGGCCAATTCGCCCGTAAATAAGCGTTGTCGGTCTGGTGGTTTCCGCGTATTTTTTGGGCTGTCTCGAAGTCAGGTTGACGCGCCAGTTTCAAGCCGTGTTTTCCCGGTGGGTTCGACCCAGTTTGCGATGCTATTCTACTGAACAATGTCCGACGAATCCCAGACCTACGACGCCTCCAAATTAAGCCAACTCAAGGGCCTCGAAGCCGTCCGCAAGAAGCCCGGGATGTATATCGGCGGCACGGACGAGCGTGCGCTGCATCACTGCGTTTCCGAGGTGCTGGACAACTCCGTGGATGAGCATCTCGCGGGGCATTGCGACCGGATTGATGTCACGATCCATCTCGACGGCTCCATCTCCATCCGCGACAACGGGCGCGGCATCCCGGTGGACATCAACAAGGACAGCGGTCTCCCCGGCGTGGAATTAGTGCTCACGACGTTGCACTCCGGCGGCAAATACGGGCAGGGCGGCTACAAGTTTTCCGGCGGCACCCACGGCGTCGGTGCGAAGTGCGTGAACGCAGTGAGCGAGTGGTTCGAGGTCGAGGTATCGCGGGACGCGCTGGTGTATCACATGGAGTTCGAGCGTGGGAAGACGATGAAGAAGCTCGAGGTCATCGGCAAATCCAAGGCCAACGGCACACTGATCACGTTCAAGCCCGACGGGGAAATCTTCAAGGAGACCACTGAGTTCAAGAACGAGATCATCACCCAACGGCTCCGGGAGCTGGCGTTCCTGAACAGCGGGCTGGAAATCTCTTACCTCGACGAACGGAAGCAGGCTGGCGAGCGCGAGGTGTTTTACTACAAGGACGGTGTCGTCGAGTTCGTGAAGCAGCTCAACAAGAGCAAGGCCGCGCTGCATCCCAAGCCGATCGCGTTCACCAAGGAGACCCGGCAGAAGAACGAGGACAAGGACATCGAGGTCCACGTCGAAGCCGTGCTGCAATACAACGACAGCTACAACGACCAAGTCCTCTGCTACACGAACACGATTCACAACCCGGACGGTGGGGCGCACTTGTCCGGCTTCCGCAGCGCAGTCACGCGCGCGATCAACCAATACGCCAAGTCCAACGAGCTGTTGAAGGACAAGGACCCGCAGATCACCGGTGACGACGTGCGCGAGGGACTGACCGCCGTGGTCTCCGTGAAGCACAGCGATCCCAAATTCGAGTCGCAGACGAAGGTGAAGCTCATCTCTCCCGAGGTGGACGGCATCGTCGGCTCGGTGGTGTATGAGGGGTTGATGAGCCACTTCGACGCGAACCCGCCCATCGCCAAGCGCATCGTGGACAAGGCGCTCAACGCCGCCCGCGCGCGCGAGGCCGCGCGGAAAGCCCGCGAGGCTGTGCGCAAGACGGCTCTTACCGGTGGCGGCTTGCCCGGCAAGTTGGCGGATTGCTCTGACCGCGACCCGGTGAACACCGAGTTGTATATCGTCGAGGGCGACTCGGCAGGAGGCTCTGCCAAGCAGGGCCGCGACCGGAAGTTCCAGGCGATTCTCCCGATTCGCGGCAAGCTCATCAACGTAGAGAAAGCGCGCCTGGACAAGGTTCTTCAGAACAACGAAATCCGGACGATGATTACCGCCATCGGCACGGGCATCGGTGACGGCGAGGGTGAGGGGGCGTTCGACCTGAACAAGCTGCGCTACCACAAAATCATCATCATGAC
>SXTU01000101.1 GCA_005791875.1 Verrucomicrobiales bacterium | reverse complement strand
CTTTTCCTGAATATGACAGAGTTTAGCTAAGATTTGAGCTTGAATCGTTACATCTAAGGCTGTGGTCGGCTCATCTGCGATGAGAAGATCAGGTTCTGCTAAGAGCGCCATGGCAATCATGATGCGCTGCTGCATGCCGCCGGACATCTGGTGCGGATAGTCGCGGATGCGCGACTCGGGCGCGGGGATGCCGACGAGTTTCAGCAGGCGGATGACTTCGTCGTCGGTGGCGAACTGCGGGCGGTGCAGCTTGAGCGATTCCTTGATTTGGTTGCCGACGCGGAAGACAGGGTTGAGCGAGGCGCTCGGCTCCTGGAAGACGTAGCTGACCACGCCGCCGCGGATGGAGCGGAGTTCGCGCTGGTCCATCTTCAGCACATCGCGGCCGTTCAGCTGAATCTCACCGCCGACGTAGCGCGCGGGCGGCGTGGGCACGAGGCGCGCGATGGACAGAGCGGAAACGCTCTTCCCGCAGCCGCTCTCGCCGACGAGACAGAGCGTCTCGCCTGACGCGATGGTGAAGGACACGCCGTCCACGGCGCGCACGGCGTCCGGGCCGGTGCCGAATTCGAGCTGGAGGTTGCGGATGTCGAGAAGCATGGGAATAGCGAATGGCGAATTGAGAATGGCGAATATCAGGCCGGGCGCATCAGAGTTGGCGATAGACCTCGGAGCGATGCTGGATGCGATAGATGCGGACGAGAGATTGCGCCGGGTAAATCCAGTAGAGGATGCGGTAATCGCCCACGCGGAGTTTGGACAACCCGGCCAAATCCTCCGGCATCCCCACCAGCCGCCGATGCACCATGCCGGTGGCATTCTCCGCCAGCCACTGAATCTTGCGCTCGCCGCTCGCGCCCAAGGCGGCGTCCAGCTCCTCCAGTTGCGCGGCAGCCCGCGAGCCTATTTCGACTCGGTGGTGCATGGCAGAAAGCGCGGCTTCCAAACCTTGAACTCACCGGCCAGGTCTTCCTTCCGCGCCGCGCGCAGTTCTGCGAGGACGCGCGGGTTCTGTGCAGTCATCCAGTCCTGCAACTCATCGAGCGTCTCCACTGAAGACAGGACGGCAGTGGGTATTTCCACAACATCGGCTTCCATGTCCTGAAGCTACCGGCTCATTCCAACGATGGCAAGGAACCGGAATGCGGGCTGGCCTTGCTTCGCGCGGCTCTTACTGACTCTTCGTGTCCGCCGCATCCCGCAGGCCGTCGCCGAGGAAGTTGAAGGCCAGCACGGTGATGAAGATGGCCGCGCCGGGGGCGAGGAGCCACGGGTAGCTGCGGAGGTGCTCGGTGTTTTGCGCGGCGGTGAGCATGTTGCCCCAGCTCGCTTGCGGTTCTTGGATGCCGACGGCGAGGTAGCTCAGGACGACTTCGCCAAGGATGTAGTAAGGCACGCTAAGGGTCGCGGCCACGATGACGTAGCTGAACGTGCTCGGGAGAATGTGCCGCGTGATGATGCGCCATGGGGTCGCACCCAGCGCGCGCGCGGCGAGGACGAACTGCCGTTCGCGCAGGCTCAACGCCATGCCGCGCACCACGCGCGCCATGCTGGCCCAGCCGATGAAGCTGAGGATGACGATGATCATCGCGTAGGCCTGCGTGGAGGAGATGTTCGAGGGGAAGGTGTTGCGCAGCGCGAGGATGAGGTAGAGCGACGGGATGGACATGATGAGTTCGCAGACCCGCATGATGACGGTGTCCACGTGGCCGCCGAAGTAGCCGGAGATGCCGCCGTTGAGCATCCCGAACGTGAACGACAGGGTGATGCCGAGGAGGCCGATGCTCAGGGAAATCTGCGAGCCGTAGAGGATGCGCGAGAAGACACAGCGGCCGAACTGGTCCGTGCCGAGGAGGTAGATGGGATGGGTCTTCTCGCCCGTGCTGAAGAGGTGCGTCTGGCAAGGGATGAGGGCGAACAGCTTGTATTTGTCGCCCTTCACGAGGAATCGGAGCGGCTTGGTGTCGCTGGCAATCGCTGCGTAGATGAATTGCCCCTCCTTCTGTTCCCAGCGCGGGACGACCAGCCGCAGGCCATCGAGCTTCGGAAGAATCGGCGGGTGGAAGAAGCGGTCGCGGTCATCGGTCTCGTAGTGATACGGCGCGACGAAGCCGGCGAGCAATGCGGTGAGGTAGAGGAGTCCGAGGATGACACCGCCGGCCATCGCGGCGCGGCGGGCGCGGAGGCGGCGCCAGAAAATCTGGCGGGGCGAGAGCGGGAGGTTGGTGGCCGGCTCGCTCATTCCTTCAACCGGATGCGCGGATCACTCCATGCCAGCATCACGTCGGCGACGAAGTTGCCCACGACGAGCAGCGCGGTGGCCATCACCACGGAGTCCACCACGAGCATCGAATCCTTGGCCGTGTAAGCTTCGATGGTCAGGCGGCCGAGGCCGGGCCAGGCCATAATGTTTTCGACGATGAACGCGCCGGAGAGCAGGCCCGCCAGTGAGTATCCGAAGATGGTCAGCAATGGGTTGATGGCGTTGCGCAGCGCGTGCTTGTAGATGACCAGGCCCTCGGACAAGCCCTTGGCGCGGGCGGCGGTGACGTAATCGGCGCGGAGGGTATCGAGGAGGTTCGAGCGCATCTGTCGCATGATGCCGGCGAGGGAGCTGGCGGCCAGCACCAGCACCGGCAGCACGAGATGATGCGCGCGGTTCCAAAATCTCTCCGTCGGCGTCATCAGGTCGTAGAGCGAGCCTTGCGCGCCGCCGATGGGGAACCAATTCGTCGCCGCCGCGAACATCAGCGCGAGCAGCGCGAGGAGGATTTCCGGAATGGAAAGCCCGACGAACGCGATGAGCGAACACGCGCGGTCCACCAGCGAATCCTTGTTCACCGCCGCCCAGATTCCCAGCGGCACCGCGATGCACCACGCGACCACCGTGGCGAAGAACGACAGCAGAAAGGTGTTCCAGAGCCGCGCCATGATGAGTTCCGTCGCGGAGATCTTGTATTGGATGGAGTAGCCGAAATCGCCGGTGGCGACGTTCTTGAGCCAGTGGAGGTATTGGACATACCACGGCTGGTCGAGGTGGAACTTGGCGAGGAGCTTCTCGACCGTCTCGGGGGAGATTTGCGGGTTCTGCTTGAGGCTTTGCAGGTAGCCGCCGGGCGTGAGCGACATGAGCAGGAACGTCAGCAGCGAGACCCCGAGCAGGATCGGGATCATGTGCAGCAGGCGTTTGAGGATGAACGTGCCCATGTGTCGGCGAAGCCTATTGACGCCCTGGCTGCGCTCCAAGCTTCAAAGCAGCTTGCTGCTCGACATTCCTTGCCGCGCGTGGAAATTCTCCCCGCACACAACACGCATGAAAATCTGGTCTACCACTCTCGCCGCCGCAGCCTTCGCGACACTTCTCCTCACCGCCGGCATCGCAGCCGAGCCGCCGCAGGTGGCGGATTGCCCGCCGGGCGTTCGCGGCGGGCGGCTGGTCATCGCCACGTTCGGCGATCCCAAGACGTTCAACCCCATCACGGAGAACGAGTCCTCGTCGCGCGACATCATCCGCCTGTTGTTCGCGTCGCTGGTGGACTTCGACTGGGCCACGGAGACGGTGAAGCCCGGCATCGCCCACGCGTGGAGCGTGGAGCCGGACCAGAAGACGTGGACGTTCAAGCTTCGCACTGGCGTAAAGTGGAGCGACGGCCAGCCGCTGACGGCGGACGACGTGGTCTTCACCTGGAACAACGTCATTTACAATCCGCACATCATCAACGTCACGCGCGACCTGTTCACGATTGATGGGAAGGATTTCACGGTAAGCAAGGTGGATGACTTCACCGTGCGCGTGGTCACGCCGGATATTTACGCGCCGTTCGTGGAATACTTCGGCGGCGTCGCCATCCTGCCGAAGCACAAGCTCGCGCAGTCGGTGAAGGAGAAGAAGTTCGAGTCCGCCTACGGCATCAACACGCCGCCCGAGCAGCTCGTGTGCAGCGGGCCGTTCAAGCTCAAGCAATACAAGGCCGGCGAGTTCACGCTGCTGGAGCGCAACCCGATGTTCCACGTCCGCGACAAGGCCGGCACGCAGCTCCCGTATCTCGACAATCTCATCTACAGCGTGGTGCCGGACATGAGCGCGATGTCGCTGCGCTTCCTCGCGGGCGGCAGCGACATCCACGAGAACGTCCGGCCGGACGAGTTCGTGCGCTTCAAGGCCGGCGCGGACAGCGGCAAGTTCAAGCTCGAGACGCTCGGTGTTGGCCCGGAGCGCGCGTTCTTCTGGTTCAACCTGAACACCAACGCCGCCGCGCAGCTTCAGTTCTCCGTGGATGCGCCCGGAGCCGAGGTCGTCGTCGAGAAGCGCAAGCTCCAGAAGTTGCCGGACACCAAACGCGTCTTCATGGGCGCGCTCGAAGTCAGTTTGAAATTGGGCACCGGCGCGGAGCAGAAGAAGACCGTCACTCTCACGCCCGGCGCGGCGCTGCCCATCACGGTGAAGTTCGACGGCGCAACGCTGACCATCAAGGACCCCGGCAATGCCAGGACCGTGACCGCCAAGCCGTTGGTGGACGCGAAGAAGATGCGTTGGTTCTCGAACCTGAAGTTTCGTCAGGCGATGCAGCACGCGATTGACCGGCCCAGCATCATCAAGAGCATCTACGCCGGCCGCGCCGAGCTGGCTCACGGCTACGTCTCCACCGCGCTGAAACGCTGGCACAACGACGCCGTGCCGAAGTATGCCTTCGATCCCGCCCGCGCCCGCGCGTTGCTGAAGGAGATCGGCATCGAGGACCGCAACGGCGACGGCACGCTGGAGGACGCGCAGGGCAACCTTATCGAGTTCGAGCTGAACACGAACGTCGGCAACAACACGCGCGAGAAGGTCGCCATCTTCGTGCAGTCCGATCTCAAGAAGCTCGGCATCAAGCTCAACTACCGCCCCGTGGACTTCAACGCGCTGGTCAGCAAGATTGACGACACGTTCGACTACGACTGCATCCTCCTGGGCCTGGGCGGCGGCGGCACGGACCCGGCCTCCAGCCTGAACGTGCTCAAGAGCGACGGCTTCACGCACTTCTGGTTCCCACAGCAGAAAAACCCCGCGACTCCGTGGGAGGCGCGCGTGGACAAGCTGATGAACGACCAGCTCAAGACGCTGGACTTCGCGCAGCGCAAGAAGCTCTTCGACGAGGTGCAGGCCACGATGTCCACCGAGCTGCCGTTCATCTACACGGTCGCGCAGCACAACTTCGCCGCCTACCGAGCGGACCTTCAAAATGTGCGCCCCACCGTCCTGAGCAGCTACCGCGTGACGTGGAACGCGGAAGAGCTTTACCTCAAGAAGAAGTAGGCCGCGCGGCTACTTGTTCTCGTCCTCGTCTTGCTGGAGTTCCTTCTTCAGCAACCTCCCCTGCTCGTCGGTGGTGATGGCGTAGCGCCGTCCGTCAATGCGCGTTTCGCAAGAGTAGGACAGCCGCTGCCGGCGCGAGTTCTCCACGTTGCCGCCGCGCGCGAGCTTCTTGAACGAGTCGCGCACCGCTGCGGGGAGCTGGGCCAGGCTTTGGTCTTCGCCGTCGTTGTAGCTCTTCAACTCCACGCGCACCACCACGCCGCGCAGGTCCACGCGCACGGAATACTCGAGGCCCTCGTGGCTGACGGTGGCCTCGTATTGCTGCTTGCCGTCCTCGTTCACGCGGCCCAGCTCCACGATGCGCCCGCCCTCGGCTTCCTTTTGTATGGCGGCCTTCACGGCGGCGGGGACTTCGACCGCGATGGTGTTCGCAGGCTTCTCGTCCTGCGCACGCACCACTCCGACAGCGGTGGCGATGAACAGAGAGATGGCAAAGATGGGAAGTAGATCATTTTCATGGTGACGACTTTGGGGAAACTCCCGGGCAAGGTGCAATCGGAATCCAGTATCGGACGTGGGTTTCAACAGCAATGCGAAGCCGCGAAGCTGCCCCGGCCTCCCGTGAAGCCGATCCGCATCATCATCTTCCAGCCCGCGCGGCGGATGATGGATTGAAAGCTGCCTGTGATACCCGCGTCTATCTCCCGCTTTGAAATCAGCCAGCAACAATTTGGTCGAGCCGTCCCGTGATGGCTGGCGTGCGTCTGCATGGCTGGGATTGCTCGTCGTGGTTTTCGCTGCCGGCTGTTCGCGCGAGCGTTACCACGCGCAGGCGGACAAGGACGTTTACGGCATCCTCGGCCGCAAGCAGCAGCTCCTCTTCGGCCAGACGAACGCCTTCACGATTGACACCGCCGAGTCGAAGCGCGACCCGAAGGATGTCCGCTGGGAGGAGTTGCTCGGCGAGCGCAAGGGCGGCGCGGGGCGCAAGGTGCTCACGCTCGATGACGCGCTGAAGATCGCCGTCGAGCACAACCGCCAATACCAGTTCCGCAAGGAGACACTCTACCTCGCCGCGCTCACGCTCACGGGCGAGCGGCATGAGTTCGCGAAGCGTCCCTTCGCCTCGCTCGGCACGGGCATCGCGCGCGACTCGGGCAAGGACGGCAGCGTCGAAGGCTCGGGCAGCATTGGCTTCTCCCAGCTTCTCCAGAGCGGCGGGACCATCAGCGCGACACTCGCCAACGACATGCTGCGCTACTTCACCGGCGACCCGCGCCGCTCGGTCACGACGGTCATGTCGCTGAACTTCACGCAGCCGCTGCTGCGCGGCTCGGGCGCGGACGTGGTGGCGGAGACGTTGCGGCAGGCGGAGCGCGAGGTGATCTATGACCTGCGGACGTTCGCGCTGTTTCAGCAGACCTTCGCCACGGATGTCGTGACGACCTACTACCGCCTGCTCCAGCGCAAGGACACGGTGCGCAACGCCTACAACAACTACGTCAAGCTCCAGAAGACGCGCGAGCTGCTGGACGCGCAGTGGCGGGGCGAGCGGCGCTCGAAGTTCGAGGTGGACCAGGCGCACCAGGAGGAGCTTAAGGGCAAGAGCGCCTACATCAGCTCGGTGGAGGCGTATCAGACCGCGCTCGACCAGTTCAAGATCACGCTGGGCTTCCCGCTGGGCGTCGAGCTGGCGCTGGACGACGCGGTGCTGGAGGACTTGAAGCGCGCCGGCCTGCCGCTGGTTGAGACGAGCGAGGCCGCCTCGTTCGCCGCCGCTGTGGACAACAAACTCGACATCCTCAACGAGATTGACCGCTTCGAGGACAGCAAACGAAAGATCGCCGTCGCCGCAAACCTGCTGAAGGCGAACCTCACCTTCGTCTCTGGCGTCTCGCTGGCGAACGACTCGGTGAACTACTCGAAGTTCGACGTGTCGCAATACTCCGCCAACGCCGGCCTCCAGCTCGACCTCCCCTTCGACCGCCTCCTCCAGCGCAACGCCTACCGCGCCACGCTCATCGGCTTCGAGCGCTCCCTCCGGTCGCTGGCGCTCACGCTCGACGCCGCGCGCGACTCCGTGCGGCAGGGGTTGCGCAACCTCGAGCAGTTGCAACAGACTTACGCCATTCAGACCAACGCGCTGCAACTGGCCAACAGCCGTGTCGACGTCTCCGATTACCTGCTCCAGGCGGGCAAGGCGCAGATCCGCGACAAGCTCGAGGCCCAGAGCGCGCAGGTGCTCGCGCAGAACGCGGTCACGCAGGTGCTGGTGGATTATCTGGTCGCGCGGCTGAAGTTCCTCGTGGACGTGGGCGCGCTGCGCACGCAGGGCGAGAAGTGGTGGCTTGCGCCGCAGTCCTTGCCCGCCGGCGTCACGCCGCAGCCGAAACGTCAGCAGGCCGACAGCGATGCCGTCGTTGAACCGCCGGAAAAAGTCTTTGGAAATTAGCTCATGCTAGGCCGACTCCTCCAATTTGTGCGCCAGCGGCCCGTGTGGCTGCTGCTCTTCCTCATCGCCGTGCTCGTCGGCGTGGCCTACGGGCTGCGCTCCCGCAAACCGGTTACGCAGGCGAACAGCTATTACACGGTCAAGCGCGGCGACTTCCTCGTGTCGCTCGTCGAGGGCGGCACGCTGCGCGCCGTGCAGGAGCTGATCATCCGCAACGAGCTGGAGGGCGGCACCACCATCGTCAGCGTCGTCCCTGAGGGCACGACCGTGAAGCAGGGCGACCTGCTCGTGGAGCTGGATTCCTCAAGCCTCAAGGAGAAGATCGCGAACCAGGAAGTCTCCGTCCAAAACGCCGAGGGTTCCTACAGCAAGGCAAAGGAAGACCTCGAGATCCAGAGGCTCACCATGGACGCCTCCGTGAAGGACGCCGTGCTCAAGGTCGAGTTCGCCATATCCGACCTCGAGAAATACAAGGAAGGCGACTGGCCGCAGCAGAAGCGCGCCATCGAGGCTCGCATCACCATCGCGCAGGAGGAATTGCAGCGCGCACAAGACCGCCTGAACTGGACCAAGCTGCTCGAGACCAAGGGCTACGCCACCAAGGACGAGCTGAAGGCCGACACGCTCACCGTCAAGCGCTCCGACATCACCATCGCCCAGGCCGAGGTCGAGCTGCAGCTCGCCACCAAATACACCTACCCCAAATCCGTCCGCCTCATGGAGGCCGGCGTGGACACCGCCAAGCTCTCGTTCCTCCAGGCCAAGCAAAAGGCCGCCTCCACCATCAAGTCCTACGAGGCCGACGTGAACGCCAAGCTCAACACCTTCGAGCTTCAGCGCGACCGCCTCGCCGAGATGAAGAAGCAGCTCGAGCTCACCAAGATTTACGCCCCGCAGGAAGGCCTCGTCGTCTATGCCACCGGCAGCTCCATCTCCAGCGGCGTCCTCATCGAGCAGGGCGCGAGCATCCGCCAGAAGCAGGACCTCATCAAACTCCCCGACGTCACCCAGATGATGATCGAGATCCGCGTCCACGAGTCACACGTCCGCCAGGTGAAGCCGAACCTCGGTGCCTACGTGACGATTGACTCCCTGCCCGACAAGCAGTTCACCGGCGTCGTGAAAAAGGTCGCGGTCCTGCCCGACACCTCCAGCCGCTATTACAACCCGAACATGAAGGTTTACATCACCGAGGTGTGGATCAACGAAACACTCTCCGACATCAAGCCCGGCGTCTCCGGCCGCGCCGAGATCGTCGTCACCAACCTCCAGCAGGTCCTCACCATCCCCATACAGGCCGTCACCACCGTCAAGGGCCAGCAAGTCTGCTACGTCCAGCGCGGCGAGAAGGACGTGCCCGTCGCCGTCGAGGTCGGCCTCTTCAACGACCGCATGATCGAGATCCGCAAGGGCCTCAACGAGGGAGACCTCGTTCTGCTCTCCGCCCTGGCCAACAGCGACAGCATCTCCCTCGACGGCTCCGTGCTGAACCGCGAGGACGATGGCACCAACCGTCCCCTCCCGAAGATGCCGCCCATCCCCCCGCCCTCCACCACGTCCACCAAGGACCACCCCCTGCCCCCCGGCGTCCGCCAGTCCAGCGGCAACAACTCCACCAAGACCACCTCCGTCACGCCGCGCCCCGACAAATCCTCCAAGTCCGAGAAGCCCGCCAAGCCCGCGCGCAGCGCCTCCGGTCCATGAGCGACCGCGCCATCATCCGCATCGAGCAACTCGAGAAGATTTACCGGATGGGCGATGTCGAGGTCCGCGCTCTGCGCAAGGTCAACCTCACCATCCACCCCGGCGAATACGTCGCCATCATGGGCGCCTCCGGCTCCGGCAAGTCCACCCTCCTCAACGTCCTGGGCTGCCTCGACCGCCCCAGCGGCGGCAAGTATTTCCTCGGCGGCGTGGACGTGGCCACTATGGACGACGACGCGCTCTCCGCCTTTCGCGGACGCACGCTGGGCTTCGTCTTCCAGAGCTACAACCTCATCCAGCAGCTCACCGTCATCGAGAACATCCACGTCCCCCTCTTCTACCAAGGCAAGGACCTCTCCACCTGCCTCGAACACTGCGAGCGCCTTGCCAAGACGGTCGGCCTTAGCGACCGCCTCGACCACCGGCCCAAGCAGCTCTCCGGCCCGTTCACAAAAAATGTGAGTTCGCGCCGGTTGGCGCGATGCTGCTACGGCGGGCTCACAAAGCCGCGCACCTCAATACCGTCAGCGGTTTGCGGCTCAATCT
>SXTU01000100.1 GCA_005791875.1 Verrucomicrobiales bacterium | reverse complement strand
CTCGGCGAGTTCGAGCTGCTCCTCGACTTGCAGCCAGACCTTCGCGTCGCGCTTCACGGCGTCGAGCGACTTGAAGCGCTCGAGGTCAAGCTCGCCCTTCTGGTCCTTGGTCGAGTGGCACTTGAGGCAGAACTCGTTCAGGAGCGGGCGGATTTCTTTCTGGAAATCCGCCGTGGCCGCGCGCCCGGCGAGCGAAGGCAGGGCCAGGGCCGCGGCCAAGGCGAAGACTTTTGCAGCATGATTCATGCGAGCACTTCTTTTACGTCGTTTGCACCTTAAACCCCGGTAAGGGGGAAATCCAGCCCGGCGTGGCGGTAGGTGAGCTTTTCTTGTTCTAGGCCCATGAGGTTCAGGATGGTGACGTGAAAACCGTGGACGGGAATCACGAGCGATCCGGCGGCGGCAGAGCGGACGAAGTGGCGGCGCGGGAGGAGGGGTTTGGTCGTGGCCTCACCTTCGCTACTGCTGGCTTTGATGCCTTTCGCGAGCCCAGCCTTCTGCTCCCACGGAATCGTGCGACTGAAGAGTGCGGGGTAGTGTTCGTATCCATGTCCCTGCGCGAGGTTCGGCGCGATGGCGGCGAGTTCGGAATCGTAGTGTCCGCGCAGGGCGGCCAGGGTGCTGGCATTGGATTGATCGGCGATGGAGTTGGTCATCTCATGGCGGTCACGGCCGAGGTGGAAGAGTTACTGATAGGAAGTCCCTTTTTCATCCTCTCAGCGCCAGACCTCATCCTTCGCGGGATCGCCGGGCACGTCGAGGAGTTGGACTTTGTTGATGCTGACGAAGCGGGTGTGGTCGGTGAACTGGCGGACGATTTGCTTTTGCTCGTCGAGCTCGAAGAACTGGGCGGTGGTGGCTAGGTAGCCGTGGCCGAGCCAGTTGATGACGAGGGTGTGGCCGTCGGGGAGGCGCTGGAAGCCGCTGATGAGGCGGAGGGGATTGTTGGGGACTTCTTGGGTGCCGAGCTTCCAGACGGTTTTGCCTTCGCGATCGACTTCGAGCATGGCCTCGCCCTCGCCACAGGCGATGAGGAGGTGGCCTTTGGGCAGTTCGCGGACTTCGTGAGGATCGCCGGGCGTTTGGATCGAGCGGAGGAGTTTGCCTTCGGCGCTGAGTTCGAGGATGGCGCGGTCGCCTTTGGCGCTGATGAGGTAGCGACCATCCTTCGTGCGACGGCAGCCGCGCATTTGATCGTGGGTGTTTTTCGTTTTCACCGGCACGGGGATCTCACGGACGATCTGACCATCACGGCCGACTTCGATGAGTCGCTTCGTGCCGCACTCGACGACCATGACGCAACCATCGGGCAAGGGCTGGCAGCCGTGGACCTCGGTCTTCTCCGGGGCGCGGTAGCTCCAAACGACCTTATGGTCGAGCGTGACCTCGCGAGCACCGCGCAGATGGCTGAAGAGAACGTTGCCATTCGCCAGCATCCACACGTCCTGCGGTTTCTCGGCGGGATGCTCCCACTCGACGCGGCCATCCGCAGCGATGATGGCGACTTTGTTGCCGCCGTAGTCGCTGACGAGCAAGCGACGGCCAAACGGCGTGACATGGGGCGCGGCGACGGGTGCGGGATCGCTGAGGAGGTTGCGGTTGTTTCGTTGCAAGGGCGGCTCGGGGCTTTCCCAGCCGCGCGGGGCACCGATGCCGACGACTTCGCGACCGTTGATGTCATCGATGCGCAGGTTGTCCATCACGAAACCATTGCGCGAGCAACGCCAGCAATGGATGGCACCGTAGAGTCCCCCACAGTTGATGACATTGCCGATCACTTCATAGCCATCGAGATTGAAGTTCGGCTCGATGCTGGTGACGCCAGTCTCCATGTAGTTGTAATTGCACTTCACGTTTCGCAGATGGCCGCGAAACGACGGATGACCGAGCAGATAGCCTGAACCATTCGGATTGATGGTGCGCGTGCGCTGGATGGTGATGTCTTCGGCATCAAAGGACTCGCCAGGGCCGGTTTTGCCGCCGGGCAGGAACTTACCCGTGTGCTCGCCGTAGCACATCACGGAGCGGTTGGTGTCCATCATGGTGATGCCCTCCACGAGCACGCCACGCACGCGGCCATGGATGAGCACGCAGGCGTTGATGTCCTTCACGAGGAAGCCGGGCTGCACGTTGTGCGTGGCATTCATGTCGATGGTGCCCTTTCCCGTGATGCGCACGTTTTCGATGGTGTCCGGCTGGCGTCCATGACCGACCCGGATGCCATACGCGACGGGGCCATCGTAGGTGCTGAACCAGAGGCTGCCCTTGTTATGCCCGGTCTTGCTGCCAAAGCGGACCTTCACGCCATGGGCAAGCGTCTGCCAGTCGCCCGTGATCGCCACGCGCTGATGAGGCGTCTCCGCGAACTTGCTGGAAGACGGCGGTAGCTTCGCGGTGCCCTGCGGATTGTCAGCGCTTTCAAAAACGCCCCACGCAAAGGTGTCCGCACCGCCCTCGCTGCCTTCGGAGTCGATCTTGATGGTGAAGATGCACGGCTTGATGAGGTCAAAGCGACCGCCCATTTCCAAATCGTCGAGCTTCTTGCCCGCGTCCTGATCCGTGGTGATCTCGGGCTCGGCCTCGAGCTTTGTCGTGTCGTCCGCGAGCTTCAGCGTGGCCCCTTCGCTCAGCTCGATGTGGATCGGTTTGTCCACGTAGAGGATGGAGCGGTGCTTCGTGAGGCCATGCTGATGCAGGCCGGGTAGAAAGACCAGTTTGTCGCCCGGAGCCGCACGATCCATCACAGACTGCGGATTGTCGCCGGGCTTGATCGAATGCTCCGCAGCATGCAGCAGCGGCGCGAGGGCGAGGATGAGGAGCGTGGGTTGGAGGATCGTTTTCATAGTAAAGTCGTGGGTTGTGATGGAAGCGATGGAAGTCCGGCCAACGGCAAGACTGAGTCCGTTATCGACAGTAGAATGGGGACAGTAGAATCCAGAGATCCATTCTGCTGCCCCCATTCTACTGCCTTTGGGTTTGGGTTTCGGTGACGGATCATCATAGTTGAGCCATCGGTTGCACCATCGGCCAGAGCTTGATTTCCTCGGCGACGAGGTGCGCGGGCAGTTGGGCGGTTTGAACGAGGAGTTGGCCGAGGTCGGCGGGCGAGATGCATTGTGCGAGCACGGCGGGATCGCGTGGCGGGAGGTTCGCAGACTCGGTGAAGTCGGTTTGGCCCCAGGAAGGCAAAACGGAGGTCACGCGCACGCCGTGAGATCGCAACTCGGTGAGCAGGCAGCGCGTGAACATGAGCAAACCGGCCTTCGCGGCCGAATACACGCTCCAACCCGGCCACGCATGCGTGGAGCAGGCGCTGCCGATGTTCACGATGAGGCCGCCACCCTGCTTTTGCAGGATCGCAGCCGCGCGACGACAGCCAAGCATCGCCCCGGTGAGATTGGTGGCGAGGCTTTGAGTGATGGCCTCATCGGTCTGCTCGCTGGCCGGGCCGATTTTGACGCCCTCGCCTGCGTTGTTGATCAAGACATCGAGGCGACCGGTTTGCGCGATCACCTCCGATATCAAGCGGTCCCAAGTCGTTCCATCCGCTACATCGGCCACGAAAGGCGAGGCTCCGATGCGGATTGCGGTCTCTTGGAGTTTGGCCTGATTTCGTCCCGTGATCCAGACCCGTGCCCCCGCCTTCACAAAGGCCTCCGCGATGCCCGCGCCATAACCGCGCGAGCCGCCGGTAACGATGACAGTGGAGGAAGTCAGGTTTGTCATTTGGGCTGTGAGTTGAAATGGAGAACTGATTGAAGGTCACAAACTACGCGTTTGCAATGGCAAATCTTGTTTTGTATATCAAACACATGCCCAAGGCCCGAAAATCTGCCGCCAACCCTCTCAGCCGCTACAAGGTGCCCATCCTCGACCGCACCCTGGACCTGCTGGAGCTGCTTTCGCGGCATCCTGAGGGCCTGACGCTCACCGCGATGACCGAGGCGCTCAAAATGCCGAAAAATACCGTCTTCCGCATCGCCACCACGCTCACGCTCCGCGGCTATGCCGAACGCGATGAAGGCACGAAGGCCTACCGCGCCAGCCGCAAGCTCCTCAGCCTTGGCCATGCCGCCGTGGGCGGCGAGAGACTCATCCAAGCCGCCGCGCCCATCCTCACCGCCTTGCGCGATGCCACGGGCGAGACCGCGCTGCTCGGCACCCTCGCTGGCAATCACGGCGTCGTGCTCGATCAAGTCGCCTCATCCCATCCGGTGAAGGTCGTCGTCGAGATCGGCCACGCCTTCACCCTGCACACCGCCGCACCCGCGAAAGCCATGCTCGCCCACTGGAGCCCCGAGGCCCAAAAAGCCTTTGTGCAGCAGATGAAGTTCCCCAAACACACCCGCCACACCATCACCAGCGCCACCGCCTTCCTCGCCGAGCTGAAGCAAGCCCGCCAAACCGGCTATGCCCTCGATCGCGGCGAAGAGAGCGAGACCTTCGCCTGCGTCGCCGCGCCTGTTTTCGATCACCGCAGCCACCCTGTCGCCTCCCTCTGGATCAGCGGCCCCTCGGATCGCGTCACGCCGGGCACCTTGGACAAGTTGGGCCAGAAAGTGAAGCAGTTCGCCGATCAGCTTTCGCGCCAGCTAGGCTATCAGGCGTGTGAATCAGGCTCGTAGCCGAAGAAGGGATAATCGTTTTCAGGCACGAAGGCGGCTTCGGCTTGAGAGGGAGCTTCAGGTGCGGCTTGAACGATGATCGGCGTGGCCACGGCAGCAGCGACGGTGCCTTTGAGGGCGTTGAGCAGCGCTTCGCGGCGAGTGAGGTTGTTGGGTTCGGTTTTCATGGGATTGGACGTAGCATAGGCTTTCTAGCCTGTGTTTTGGATTCATCGAGGGCACAGCCTAGAAAGGCTATGCTACAGGCCCTGCATTCTGCTGCGCGAGGGTTTCACGCACCTTTACGCCATCGATGGTGCCGACTTCGCTCTTCGCCTTCATCGCGAGTGCGGCGGCGCATCCGGCGGCTTCGCCAAGCGCCATGGCGGTGAGAGCCGAGCGCAGCGAGACAGCCTGCCAAGCTGATTTCAATAAGACGCAGGCAACGGTGAGGAGTTGTGTTTTCATGAGATTCTCAGGTGATGGAATGGTAAGGCGCATCAGGAATGCAGGTTCAATTGTTGGGCTCCAATTCGCGGGTGATGTGCTCCAGCTCGGCCTTTAGCTCCTCCTTCGAGGGCAGGTAGAGTTGGTATTTGGAGGCGAAGATGTTCGAGTCCGGCGGCAGGGTGAGTTCGACGAGGGCGTCGTTTTTGCGATGGCAGAGAAGGATGCCGATGGTCGGCAGCTCGTCGGGAAGCTTCACGTGGCGGTCGAAGTAGTTCACATACATCTGCATCTGGCCGAGGTCCTGGTGCGCGAGTTTGTCGCGCTTCAAATCGACGAGCACATAGCAGCGCAGCAGCCGGTTGTAGAAGACGAGGTCCACGCGGAAGTGGTCGTTGTCGAAAGTGAAGCGCTTCTGCCGCGCCTCGAAGAGGAAGCCTTTGCCCAACTCGAGCAGGAAGCTCTGCAGGTGGTCGATGATGGCGGATTCCAGCTCGCCCTCCGAGTAGTGCGGGCGGTCCTCCAGGCCGAGGAACTCGAGCACGAGCGGGTTCTTGATGAGGTCGGCCGCTTTCTCGACGACCTGCCCTTCCTTCGCGAGCCGACGGACCTCGTCCTTGTCTCGGCTGAGGGCGAGTCGATGATAGAGCGAGCTGGCCATCTGTCGCTGCAACTCCCGCACGCTCCAGCCGCCGCTTGCAGCCTCGATTTCGTAAAAGCCGCGCTCGGCGGGGTCATCCAGCGTGAGCAGCTCGACGTAGTGGGACCAGCCGAGGGTGAATCGGCTGATCCATCCCGAAAGCATCGCGAAGGAGGGCCGGGGCATTCCATCGCCGGAAGGGCTGGCGAGAGGCTGCGACTCTGATTTCCGAGACGCTGTCTCGGAAATCGCATTTGAGGCAGAAATCCGGGACAGTGTCTCGGATTTCATCCAGGCCTCCGCCAGGGCGGGGTAGTTGAGATAGAACCGCCTCATCTGCTCAAGAGAATCCACAGAAAAGCCCCGCCCCAGGCGCTGCTTCAAAACTTGCGCCAACGATTTCAACGTCGCTGCTCCGTAGGCCGCGCGATCCTCTCCGCTTTGCTCATACTCGATGATATACCAGCCAAAGAGCCAGTTCCGAGCAGCCAGCGTGGTGCTCGCGGTCCGCTCCACGCTGCGCTGAAGCGTATCGTGAGTCTCACGGCAAAGCTCGACGAGTTGGTCAAAGTTCATGGTTCGGAGTGGAGTGGTGTAGCGGGTTTTATTGGCCGAACATCTGGCTTACAGACGAAACACGAACTCATTCGAGGCGAGCAGGCTGTGGCAGAGTTCGCGCCACTGGATGGAGTCGAGGGCGGGGCGGCCTTTGACGGACGTGATGAGCGGTTCCACGCTGCCGAGGAAGGCGAGCGCGTCGTCGCGCTCGGCGGTGGTGATGGGGCGGTTGAAAACGCGGAGCCAGAGGGCTTCGAGGCGCGTATCGGGAGATTTCTCGTCGGCGATGAGTTTGTCGGCGAGGACGTGGGCGCGTTTGCGGAGGAGGTCGTTGCTGAGCAGGAAGAGCGACTGCGTGGGGACGACGGTTTGATTGCGCTGGCCCGCGGTCATCGCGGGGTCCACGAAGTCGAAGACGCTGCGCAAGCGGTCCGGGCCGGCGAGGTTGTTGCGGAAGACGGGCAGGTAAAGGGTGCGCTCAAACTCCTGCCCGGGGCGCGGCTTCTTGTGAGTGTAGTTTGGCGGGTTCACGCCTTTGAGTGAGAGGGAGCCGCAGTTGTCGGGATTCTCCATCACGAGCGCGGGGCCGCCGCTGTTGCGGGTGAGTTCGCCGCTGATGGCGAGCAGGGAATCGCGCATGGCCTCGGCGTCGAGGCGCTGGCGGTTCATGCGCCAGTAGAGTTTGTTCTCGGGGTCGAGCTTCATCGCGGCGGCTTCGTTGGCGCTGCTGAGGCGATAGGTGCGGCTGAGGACGATCGAGCGGAGGAAGGCTTTTTGCGACCAGCCGCCCTGCATGAAACGCGTGGCGAGATGGTCGAGCAGTTCGGGATTCGTCGGCACATCGCCGCGCGCGCCGAAGTAGTCCACGCTGGGCACGATGCCGGTGCCGAAAAGTTTCTGCCAGATGCGGTTCACGGTCACGCGGGCGGTGAGCGGGTTGCGTTTGTTGGCGAGCCAGTCGGCGAGCTGGAGGCGTCCGCTTTGTCCGGCGGGAATGGCGGGGAACTTGTCCCACGACGCGACGCGGACGGCTCCGCGCGGCACGACGGTGCTCGGCGCATACGGATTGCCGCGCACATAGACGGGCATGTCGGCGGGCTTCGGGCCGTCGCCCATGGCGAAAGCGCGCGGGGTCTTGTCCTGGAAAAACTCGGCGTGCTTGATGGCGTCGCCGACCTTCTTAATTTCCGCGTCCAGTTCGTCGCGGCGCTTGGTGAGGGCGTCCTTGTCGGTCGCGGGCTTGGCTGCTGGAGCGGGAGCGACCTCGCGCTCGGCATTGTCGGTGGCGGTGGCCTGCGGGGTTGACGCGGTGGCTTTGCCGTGAGCGGCGAGTTGTTTGACGACGGTGGCCTTTTCCTCGGTGAGCTTCTTCTGCTCGGCCTTCCAACTGACGATGCGCTGCTGGTTGTCGGCTTCGAGCTTCTTCCGCGCTTCGAGCTGCGCGGGGGTCTCGGGCAGCACGGTGCTGTTCAAGGTGCTCCACACGCCCATGTCGGGCATCTTGTGCGAGGAGGGCGAACTGCGCAGCGTGCCGGCGATGCCGTAGTAGTCCACGACCCCGATGGGATCGAATTTGTGGTCGTGGCAGCGCACGCAACTGAGCGTCATGCCCATGAACGCCTGACCGATCTTGCCGACCTGCGTGTCGATGTGATCCGTCTCCATCTTCGCCTTGTCGGGATTCACGATCTCGATGTCGCCCACCATCAGGAAGCCCGTGGCGATGATGTTCTCCGCGCGGTCCTCGGTGGACTTCGCCGGCATGAGGTCGCCCGCAATCTGCTCGCGGATGAAGTCATCGAACGGCTTGTCCGCATTGAACGCGGCGATGAGGTAATCGCGATACCGCCACGCGTGCTCGGCATAGACGCTGTTCGACGTGCCGATCATGTCGGCGTAGCCCGTGAGATCGAGCCAGTGCCGCGCCCAGCGCTCGCCAAAGGCCTTGGAGGAGAGAAGGCGATCCACGACTTTTTCAAAAGCCTGCGGCGAGCGGTCGTCGGCGAACTCTTTGATCTCGGCCGTCGTCGGCGGGAGGCCCGTCAAATCAAGGCTCACACGCCGCAACCAGGTGTAACGATCCGCATCGCCGACCGGGCGCACCTTGGCGCGCTCGATCCTGGCGAGAATGAACCGATCCAGCGGATCAAGCGGCCAGGCCTTGTTCTTCACCGTGGGCAGCGAGGGATTCGCGACCGGCCGGAATGCCCAGAAGGTTTTCCCCTTCTTCAGATCAATGCCGGAAACAACCTTGGCCGGGCCGCCGCCGCCGCGCGGATCGGTCGCGCCGCTCTTGACCCACTCTTCGAGGATCGCCACCTCGGCGGCGGGGAGCCGGTTCTTCGGCGGCATCGCGAGATGATCGTCCACGCGGCGCACGGCTTTGATGAGCAGGCTTTGTTCGACGTCGCCGGGCTTGATCGCCGGGCCGTGGTCGCCGCCGGTGAGCCAGCCGCTGCGCGAATCGAGCGCAAGCCCGCCCTTGATCTTCGTCCCGTGCGAGTGGCAATCGAAGCAGCGCTGCTGGAGCACAGGCAGCACTTTGGATTCAAAGAAGGCCTTCCCGTCAGCGGACGCGCCACGGGCCGGCGTCCACGGACAAAGCAGCGCGGCGCCGGTGATCAGGAGGAATCGCCAGGGGAGGGAATGCATGAGCGTGGTCTTCATGTTGAGGAGCGCGGATTCTTCTCCCGCAGTTTCATGTCTTTGCCCGCGCAAGTGATGTGATGGCGCATCGCCGCCGCCGCCGCTCCGGCGTCGCCGCGTTCGACCGCCGCCAGAATCGCGGCGTGATGCTCGACACCGGTGAACTTGCCGACGCGCCCAATCGTCCGCTGCCGACTGGCCAACCCGATCTCCGCGAGCGAATCCAGAATCAGCCGGAACATCAGATTCCCGCTCGCCTCCGCCAGCGCGCGATGAAACGCCATGTCCGCCTCGATCGCGCCCGCATTGTCCGGCGCGTCGATGAGTTGCTGATGAATGCTGCGCAGCGTGCGCAACTGCGCCGCTGTGGCGTTCTCGGCCGCCAACCGCGCCGACTCCGGCTCGATGGCCATGCGCGTCTCGTTCAATTGCCGCAAGCGCTCCTCGGCGTCGGGGATGAGCAGCGCGAGCGAGCCATTGAGCGGCTTGTGCAACTTGTCCACCGCCTTGATGCCGATGCCGTGCTGGATTTCCACCAGCCCCTGCGACTCGAGCCGCTTGGCGGCCTCGCGCACGACGCTGCGGCTGACGCCGAGCTGCGCGGAAAGCTCGCGCTCCGTGGGCAGCCACCCATCGTCCTCCTCCTGATCGTGGCGGATGATTTTGGCGAGCTGGTCGCAGACTTTCTCCACGAGGGAGGGCGAACGGGCAATGGCGTCGAGGGTCATGGCAGTGAGTTATCAGGTGGTCTGACCACTTGGAAAATCGATTATTCGGGGCAACTTACTGGTGGCTGGTGCCCGCGCCCAGGGCGCGACGATGAATTCCTTCACGCTCACGGGGCCGAAGCTAAAACCGACGCTCAGGTTGACCTTGGCCTGCGCGAGCGAGGCGTGCTCGAAAGTCTTCGCCGGGGTGCCGCCGACGCTACGTCCGTCGCTTCAGACCCCCGGCAACCGCTCGGTCGAATCGTTGAAGCGGTCGAGTTTCAGGCCGCCCCAGTCCATGAGGTTGAGGAAGAGGCTGCACATGCGGCGGTTGGGTTTGTCGAGGTAGTCGAGCACGCGGCCGCCGCGGAGATTGCCACCGGCGCCGCCGAGGAGCACCACGGGGAGCTGTCCGGCGTCGTGGTTGCCGTGCAGCATGCTGGAACAGTGCATGATGGCGGTGTTGTCGAGCAGGGTGCTGTCGCCTTCCTTGATCTCGGACATGCGCTGGCAGAGGTAGGCGAGCTGCGACATAAAGAACTGGTTGAGCGTGATGAGATCGTCCGGCTGCGAGTGGGCGATGTAGTGATGGTGATCGCGGATGCCGAGGTGCGCGTGGACGATGGTGGAGGCGTCGTTGCAGTATTTCATGGTGGCGATGCGCGTGGAGTCCGTGCGGAAGGCGAGCAGCAGGATGTCATTCATGAGCTTCCAATACTCCGGAAGATCCGCCGGGATGCCGTCCGCAGGACGCGGGCGATCGGGGCTGGTGAGGGTCGGTTTCCATTCACCGGCCTCGCGCTCCTTGCCGGCCCGCTTGATGCGGCCCTCGATCTCGTGGACGGAGCCGAGATACTCCTCAAAGCGCTGACGGTCCGCGCTGGAGAGCTTGCGTTGCAAGGACTTGGCATCCTCGAGCACGGCATCGACGACGCGGCGGTCATCGCGGCCGCGCTCGGTGCGGAAGAGCTGGTCAAAGGCGAGCGCGGGCCGCGTTTCCGTCCAGGTCGGCGACACGGGCGAACTCCAAGAAATGTGCGAGCCGTAGAGCAGCGGATGCCCATCCTGGAGGCCTGGCACTGCCTCCTCGCAGCCGAGCACCAGAGAAGGCAGCCGGGTGCGGTCGCCGATCTGCCGCGCCATCACCTGGTCGAAGCTGACGCCCGTGTGGACCTCGTTCTTCGCCATGGTCGCGCCGCTGAGCATGTTCCCCGTCTGCATGCAGTGAATGATCCCGTTGTTCGCCTGCTCGTTCCACAGACCGCGGAGGAAGACCATGCTCTCCTTCCAGGACTCCAGCGGCTTCAGGCAAGGGCCGAGTTCCATCGCCGCGCCCTCGCCCTTGGCCCACCAATGCTTCGAGTGGAACCCCATGCCGGTGAAGGTGACCAGCGTGCGCGTCGGCGGCAGGCTGGCGGCGCTCGTGGCTGCGGCCCGGGCCGGTTTCATGCAATCGAGCAGAGGCAATGTGAGGGTCGCCCCGAGTCCGCGGAGCGCGTGGCGGCGGCTGATGAGCCAGTTGTTGCGTTGGATGTTCATGGTTTGAGTTGGGTTTGAGGTTGGTTTGAGGTTGAGCGGTTCAGGAAAAAGTCGTCTTTGATAAACGTGTCCGGTCAGTGAGATGCGGCGGCGGTGGAGGCTGCGGGCCGGATGCAGCGAAACGGCTCGCTGCGGACGATGACGAGCAGGGCATCTGACCAGCGTCCGCCGGCGATCATAGTCTTGCTCACTTCATCAACGAGTGCGCGGTCCGAGGGCAGCACGGCGCGGCTCAGGGCGTAGCCGGTGAGCTTGCGGGCGAGCGTGCGCAGCAGATCCTCGCGGCGTGGGCCGGCGACGTAGTTTCGCAGTCCGGCGAAATCGTTGACCTCAGTGCCATCGCGTAGGGTCGCACGGCTTTCGCCGGGCTTCATCGCGCTGGCGGGGCGCAGGCGGCCGATGGCATCGAACTGCTCCAGCGTCATGCCATACGGGTCGATGCGGACGTGGCAGGCAGCGCAGTTGGGGTCCTGGCGGTGACGCTCGGTCAGCTCGCGCACGCTCAGCCCGGCAGGCACATCTTCAGGCAGCGGCGGCACGTTCGGCGGGGGCTTGGGCAGGCGGTCACCGAGCATGTGGGCTACCCAGGCACCGCGTTTGATGGGGCTGGTGCGGGCGGCGGCGGATTGCTTGGCAAGCACGGCGCCGAGTCCCAGCAGACCGCCGCGACCGTAGGCGGCGACTTTCTCCACGCGGCGCCACGCAGGTCCCGTCACGCCAGGGATGCCGTAGTGCTTGGCGAGAACGTCGTTGACGATGACTGCCTCGGTGGCAATCACGTCGTTCACCGCACGGTCGTTGATGAGCAGGTCCTCAAAAAATCGCACCGGTTCCTCGGCCAGCGCGTCACGCACGGCAGGCGTGAACTCCGGGAAGTCCTTCAAGCTGCGGCCATGGTTGGCGACGAAGTCCCGCACGCCGAGCCAGCGAGCGCCAAACTCCTCGGCCATGCCGCGCATCCGGCTGTCTTTGATCATCCGGCGCACCTGCGCCTCCATCACGGCGGGTTCGTGGAGACGCGGGGCGGCCGCACGCAGGTCGTCATCGGGGATGGAGTCCCAGAGGAGAAAGCTCAGGCGGGTGGCCAATTCATCGCCTGTCACCGGCTGCCAGCGCGGCCCGGATGCTGGCTGCTCCACGCGGTAAAGGAACCACGGTGATGAGAGCACGCGGGCCAGCGCGGCGCGGAGGGCCGGATCGCGCTTGATGCCCTCGGCACGATCGGCGCGATAGGAAGCGAGGAGGGTCTCGCGTTCATCGGCACTGAGAGATCGACGCCAGGCCCGTGCGGCGAGAGCGAGCAGCGCATCGAGGTGCTTCGGCTCGGCGGCGGCTTGCTGGGCAAGTAGCGCCTCCTCCTCACGCTTCACGCGCTCGCCGATTACCGGATTGAAGAAGAAGTCCATGCGCGGTGCGCCGTTTGGATTGGCGTAGAACTTCAGCAGCTCCGCATACATCAGTGCGTGGGCATGAGCGTCCTCGCGCAGGAAGTGCAGTTCGCTCCACAGGCGATCGAGTTCCGCGCGGCTCGCGTCATTGAGCATGAGTCGGCGCAGCGGCTCGTCCTCGCGGTGGAACATGAAGAGGCTGCCCTGGGCATCGCGTGGGATGATCGGCTCAAACAACACCGCGGGCGGGAACAGGGCGCGAAACTCATTGGCGGGTCGTGCGCGCTCGGCGGCGACTCGCGCATGCACGATCTGCGCGACGCGAGGCTCGGGCTCTTCCACGATGAGCGGATCGCCGGAGCGAAAGGTGGTCGGGTTGGTTCGCTGGGGATTGAGCTTCTTCGGATCCTTCGCATCCCGGAAGTCCGGCTCCGCGAGCAGCGCGGCTTGAACCGTGGCCGACTCAGGACTGCCGCTATCAAGACTCACATCGGCGCGCAGGAAGCGCGGCAAGGCGAGGTCCTTCAAGAGTGGTGCGGGCAGTTTTTTCAAATCGATGCGCAGCTCCGAACCCGCCTCCGTGATCAGCGCGTTCGCTGGCACTGAGCGACCCTGCGGATGCTGACCAAAGCGCAGCCCGCAGGCTGCCTCGATGGCTGCGCGCAGTTCAGGATGCTGCGCCAGGATGAGCGGGGACGCATCGCCACCTTCCAATCGAAGTTTGTCCCACACCACGAAGGTGCCCGGCACCGCCGGAGCCACCTGCCGCGCGACCAAGCGAAACACCGGCTCGCGTGCCGCGCTCTGCACGCGCTCGCTGGAGACCACGCGCATCGCATCCTCCCAGGCGGGGAAGCCGTTGCCGATGGCCACGACGCCGTGCTTGGCGTAGCGGCTGGAGAACAGCTTGTCCTGCGCGATCGTGATCGCCGCCAGCACCGGTGCCGGATCGTTCGTCGCCACCCGCCATTTTTCTCGAATGAACGCGAGCACATCAGGCGGAAGACTCGGACCTGGCAAATCAACAGACACAGGAACGGGGACAGCGGCGAAATCCGCCAGTGCCTGCCCCAGATCCGGAGCAGCGAGATGCGACAACTCGAACGACACTCCGTCGCCGGCGCTCGGATGAACATCGGCGACACGGCCTGTGAGCAACACCTCGCCCGCGATCGGACTCGTCCACGCGACCGTCACCGGGCGCTTCGGTCCCGGATGCACGAAGAACGATCGCGCGGGCAATGTCGTCCACGCTTTGATGGGTTCTGCAGCCGTGTTCACGAACACCGACGGTTCCGGGCCGAGGCTCCACGATTTCAATTCGCTCCGCCCCGCGATGCTGTCGCGTCGTTCAGTGAGGAACGCCGGAGTGGATGTGGTTTCCAAAAAAGTCCAGCGGGTTCCGTGCTCGTCCGGCCAGGGGTTTCCCTTCATCAAATTCGGAACCAAATCGGAGAGGCTCCAGGTTCGCTGCTCGCCGGTTGGCTCGCGGATCGTCCATTCGAGGAGCGTGCTGTCAGCGCCGTGACTTTCGTTCGGACCCACGGTCAAAACGAGCAACTCGCCGCGTTGAACCGAGACCTTGCGCTCGAAGGAAATCGAGTCCCCTTCGGCCACCTTCGACTCCGCGACAACGCGTTTCGATGATGCCCAACGCGTGCCGATCTTCTGCCTGGCTGATTCGAATGCCGTCTGTTGTTTTTGTCTCTCGGCTCCAGCCTTCGCCGCCTTCTCTCGCTGCTTTGCCTCCTTTTCCTCCCACTGCTTCGTCAGCGCAGCGAGTTCCGCTGCCGGCAACGACGATGCCGGCCTGCCGTTGAGTCCCGACCACAGCGCGGCGAGATAAGTCGCGTTCAACATCTCCTCCGATGCCACCGCAGCGATCGCCGCCGCACCACCCTTTGTCAGCCGCTTCCGATGTTTCAACGTCGCCGCGAGATGCGCAGCAAGCGGTGGCTCGCCCTTGGGCCCAGCATAGCGCGAGTGAAAACTACGCAGTGCCTTCTCCGCCTCCGCCGTCCAGTCCGGACGGTCCGCAGAGGTCGAGAAACGGAAACCCGTGGGCAGCAGCACCGCCCGCGCCGCCACATAGCGCGCCGCCTGATGATAGCGCTCGACCAGCCCGGGCGTCATCGGCATCGCCTCGCCGACATTGGCAAAACCCTCGCCGCCCACGCTGTCGGGCGCGAATTCACCGGCCCGGGTCGGCTGCATGTCTACGCCCGTGAGATCGCGCACCGCATGGTCATACTCCGCATTGGTCAGCCGGCGCAGCGTCACCGGCCCTGGGTCGCCCGCGTGCGCCGCCGCCGTCGCATCCACCGCCGCCGAGATCCAGCCCAGCAACTGCTCGCGCTCGGCGAGGCTCGGCTGCGCAGCCTTCTTCGGCGGCATGTCACCCTCGTTCAACCGCTCAGCAATGTCTTCGAGCACCTTCGGCCGCGCGAGGAGAGCCTCAGCAGTGCCAAGGCTCGCGAGGTCGAGATCGTTGTCCTTGGGCTCCTTGCCGTGGCATTTCCCACAGGTCTTCACCAGCAGCGGGTGAATCCGCTCGGCATACGCCTTCGCCCTGTCAGCGGCCCCATCGGCACCGAGAGCGGCACGCGTGAGCGTGAGGCACACGGCTAAAGAGGGAATGAGGAGTCGGATCATCGGACGGAGGTTGATCGGTGTGTTGAGGTCGGGCGCGCAGGCAAAATCATTCGTTCTTCTCCAGCACCGGCAGCCATTCACGCCAGCCGAGGATGTGCTCGCGCATCTTCCGCTCGCAGACCGCCGGTGATTGCGTGCGGAAGCACTCCAGCAGATCGCGATGGGTGGCGACCGTCTCCTCGCGTGTGCCACGGGTCTGGATCTGCTTTGAGCGATGTAGCCGCCCGAGCCAAAGCTCCAGCTCACTGCGCAACGACTTCCACAGCTTCAGCAGCCGCGCATTGTCGCAGGCTTCCAGGATGATCTCGTGAAAATCCAGGTCCAGATGCGTCACCTTGATCAGCGACGGCGCCTTGCTCGTGGCCACGATGTTCTTCTCCAACGCCGACGCATCCTTCCGCAACGCCGGGGCCGCCAGCCGAGCCGCCACCGGCTCCAGTGCGAGCCGCAGCACATACAGCTCTTCAAAATCATGCGGCGAAAGATCCTTCACCAACGCCCGCCCCGTCTCGCTGAACTCAACCAACCCGTCCCGTTCCAGCGCAAATAGCGCCTCCCGCACCGGCACCCGGCTCACGCCCAGTTCCCGCGCCATTGCCGACTCCGCAATCAGGGTGCCGGGCTCGAGGACGCCATCCACGATGCGTTCGCGAAGGATGTCCGTGGCGTGGTCGGTGCGGGGTTTGGCTGCGGAAGGCGAGTTCATGGGGCTCATGTCAGGCTGAGATATAAACGGTATACCGAAAGGGATTATTCAGGCGGTTTCAAAAATCCCGGCTGTAGCCGGCGAGCCAGCCGCCATCAACCGGGATGATGGCGCCGTTGAAGTAGGAACTCTCGGGGGCGGCGAGGAAGAGGACGGCGTGGGCGATTTCTTCAGGCTGGCCGGGGCGGCCGAGGGGGACGTGGGCGAGCATGGCTTGGACGCGGTCGTTGAACTTGCCGTCTTCGCCGTAGAAGAGCTGCTTGGTGCCTTCGCTGAGGATGGAGCCGGGGGCGATGCAGTTGGTGAGGATGCCCTGCGAGCCGAGTTCGATGGCCATGGTGCGGGTGAGATTCACGACGCCGGCCTTGGCCGCCGTGTAGGCGCACTGGAGCCGCGCGGGGACGAGGCCCATGACGGAGGAGATGTTGATGATGCGGCCGGATTTGCGCTGGAGCATGTGACGTGAGGCGGCTTTGCTGACGAGGAAGAGGCCGGTGAGATCGACGCGGAGGATGCGGTCCCATTCCTCGGTGGGAAAGGAGTCGATGTTCACGCGGTGGGCCATGGTGTTGATGCCGGCGTTGTTGACGAGGAGGTCGAGGCGGCCGTGCTTGGCGATAATTTCGCTGATGGCGGATTCGATTTGCTTTTCGTCGGTGACGTCCATGTGGAGCGCCATGGCTCCGGGTGTGGCGGCGGCGAGCTGGCGGGCGCCATCGAGGTTGATGTCGGCATAGACGACTTTGGCTCCGTTGGCGGCGAGTGAGGCGCAGATGGCCCGGCCGATGGCTCCGGCGGCTCCGGTGACGAGGGCGACTTGGTTATCGAGTTGGACTTTCATGAGATGGAAAAATTATACGAGGCCGAGGAGGGGCTGTTCGATGAGTTGGCGGAGGGTTTGGAGGACGCGGGCGGCGGCGGCGCCGTCGTTGACGCGGTGATCGAAGGTGAGGCTGAGGGTGAGGCGGTCGCGGGCGGTGAAGGTGCCGTCGGCGAGCGGGACGGCCTCGCGAATGATCGCACCGATGCCGAGGATGGCGGACTCGGGCGGATTGATGACGGGTGTGAAGGCTTCGACGCCGAGGCTGCCGAGATTGCTGAGGGTGAAACAAGCGCCCTGCATGTCGGTGGCGGCGAGTTGGCCGGCGCGGGCGGCGGCGATGAGTTTTTGGGACTGCGCGGTGATTTGGGAAAGCGTGGAGGTGTCCACGTTGCGGATGACGGGGACGACCAGCCCGACCTCGGTGTCCACGGCGATGCCGATGTGGATGCTCTCGGGGAGCAGGAGGTGGTCGTCCGCCCAAATGGCCGCGAGCATGGGATGCTGGCGCAACGCGGCGGCGGTGAGCTTGGCGAGGATGTCGTTGAAACTCGGCGCGATGCCGGCACCGGTGGCTTTGAGTTGCGCGCGCAGAGTGACGAGTTGGGTGGCATCGCAACGTCCGGTGATGGTGACGGGGACGGTGGTCTGGCGGCTGTGCATGAGCCGCGCGGCGATGGTGCGGCGCAGGGGAGCGAGCGGCACCTTCTTGAAACCGTCGTCCGATGGGAGCGAAGCGGCGGCGGCGAGGACATCGCGCTCGCGGATGCGTCCGCCCTGGCCGGTCGGGGACAACGTGGAGAGATCGACTTGGTGCTCTTTGGCGGCGCGACGGGCGCGGGGAGAGGCGGGGTGGGCTCCAGCGGATACAGTGACGATGCAGGGTCTCCCGGTTTCGGTGTTCGCTTGGGGAATTTCTGGGGCAGCGGAGGCGGGCGGCGGCGAAGGGGCCACTGCAACGGTGGAGCCTGTCTCACTCTCGGCGAGAAGCCAGCCGAGGACGCGGCCAACTTGGACAACGTCGCCTTCCTTCGGCGCATCGGGTGCGAGGCGGAGGATGCCGCTGTCAGTGGCTTCCACGTCTTGCGCGGCCTTGTCGCTTTCGAGGGTGAAAAGTGGCTCGCCAGCTTTGACAGAGTCGCCGTCCTTCTTGAGCCAGGCGACGAACGTGCCTTCCTCCATGGACCAGCCGAGACGCGGGAGTTGGATTTCGATGGGCATGATGAACTCTATTCAGCGCAAAGGTCGCGGATGGCCTGCGCGATGGTTTCGGCATTGGGGACGACGGCGGCCTCCAGCGTGGGGCTGTATGGTGTGGGGGAGGCTTTGCCGTTGAGGCGGCGGATGGGGGCGTCGAGGTCGTCGAAACCGCGGTCGGCGAGTTGGGCGGCGATTTCTGAGCTGATGCCGCAATGGGCGAAATCTTCGTCCACGATGAGGAGGCGGCCGGTTTTGGCGACGGAGCGCAGGATGGTGTCCACGTCGAGCGGGGCGACGGTGCGCGGGTCGATGAGTTCGACGTTGATGCCTTCTTTGGCGAGGGTTTCGCAGGCTTGCAGCGTCTTGTGAACCATGAGCGCGAGCGCGACGACGGTGATGTCGCTGCCTTCACGCACGATGGCGGCCTGGCCGAAGTCGATGAAGTATTCTTCCTCGGGCACGGAGCCTTTCACGGTCATGAGTTCGCGGTGTTCGAGGAAGAGCACGGGGTCATCGCAGGTGAGCGCGGTTTTGAGCAAGCCCTTGGCATCGCACGGCGAGGAAGGCACGACGACGCGCAGGCCGGGAAAGTGCGCATACATCGAGTAATAGCTGCCGCTGTGATGCGTGGCGGCGCAGTGGCCGATGCCGATGCAGCCGCGCAGGAGCACGGGCATCTTCAAGCGACCGCTGCTCATGTATTGCATCTTGGCGATTTGGTTGATGATTTCGCCGACGCCATCGAGCACGAAGTCGGCAAACATGAAGTCCACCACGGGCCGCGTGCCAGTCATCGCCGCGCCTCCCGCGAGTCCGACAAATCCGCGCTCGCAAATGGGTGTGTCGCGCAGGCGCTCGGGGCCGTGGATTTGAAACAGGCCGCTGGTGGTGGCGAAGTTTCCGCCGCGCACGCCGATGCCTTCGCCGAGGACGAAGATCTTCGGATTGTGGGCCATTTCCTCGGTAAGAGCTTCGAGCGTGGCCTTCATGAAGGTCAGCTCACGGGTGCCGGTGTTTGATGCGGGCACATCGCGCGGAGGTCCGGGACGTGCTGCGGCATAGACGTGGGTGGTGGCGCTTTCGGCGGCGGGGTAGGCGCTCTTTTCGGCAAACTCATGCGCGGCTTCGGTGAGCGCGGCGATTTCCTGCTCGATGGCGCTGAGTTCGGTCTCGCTGGCGAGTTTTTGGTCGAGCAGATGCTTTTTCAGCCGTGCGATGGGGCAGCGTGTTTTCCACTGCTCGACGTCTTCACGCGTGCGGTAAGTGAAGTCGCCCATGCCCTCGGCGTGGGCGCGGGTGCGGTAGGTTTTGCATTCGAGCAAGGTGGGGCCTTCGCCGTTGCGAGCACGCTTCACGGCCTCGCGAGCGGCGGCTTCGATGGCGAGCACGTCGTTGCCATCGAGTTCGATGCTGTGGATGCCATAGGCCGCGCCGCGAGCCGCCACGCTGGGATTTCCCGCGACGGATGAAAAGGCCACTTCGGTGGCGAACTGGTTGTTTTCGCAGATGAAAAGCGTGGGCAGATTCCAGATGCTCGCCATGTTCAAGCCTTCGTGAAACGCGCCGTTGTTCACTGCGCCATCGCCGAAGAAGGCGACGCCAACATGGCCGGTTTTCATGATGAGCGAGCTGTAGCCCGCGCCCGTGGCCTGGAGGATGCACGGTGCGACGATGCCGCTGGTGCCCATCATGCCGATCTCGGGTGCGAAAAGATGCATCGAGCCGCCGCGACCGCGCGAGCAGCCGGTTTCGCGTCCGTAGAGTTCCGCGATGAGCTGGCGGGGTTCCATGCCTTTGGCGAGCGCATGGCCGTGTCCGCGATGCGTGCTGAAAACGGCGTCGTCTGGCGTCAAATGCGCGCACACCGCCGTGGCGATGGCTTCCTGGCCGACATACGTGTGGCAGGCGCCGTGGATGAGGCCGCGCTGGTGCGATTTCGCGAGCCGCTCCTCGACCATGCGAATGACGAGCATGGTGCGGTAGAGCGAGAGCGGTGTGGTTCGGTCGTTGGAAGTCATGCCGTGGGCGTTGTCTTGATGCGAAGGAAAGTGAGGATGATGCCGCCGGTGATGAAGCACGCGGCGAGGAAGTGGAGGCATTGCATTTCGGTGTAGCCGTTGCCGCGCAGCCATCCGGTGACATGATTGCCGGCGTATCCGGCGAGGTTTGCGCCCATGTTGATGAGGCCGACGGCCACAGCGGCGGCGGACGCGGTGAGCGTGAGCGATGGCAGCGTCCAGAACGGCGAGATCCAGAAGAAGGCGCCGAGGGAGGTGAAGCAGAGCCAGATCATCTGCGTGCCAAAGGTCTGCCCGGGAATCGTGCTGCAAAGGAGGAAGATGCCCGTGGCGATCATACCGCCCGCCGCGTGCCATTTGCGGTCGCCGGTGCGGTCGGCGGTGTAGCCGGAGACGAGCACGCTAACGATGCCGCAGGCGTAGTAGATGCCGCTGTAAAAGAGCGTCATTTGATCGGAGCCTCCGGAGAGATTTTTCACCGTGGTAGGCAGCCAGAAGGTGAGCGCATAGCCGCCGCTGTTGCCAATCATGACGGCCACCACGAGCAGCCATACCATCGGCAGACGCAGCGCCTGCCACACGCTGATTTTGCCCGTGGTTTCCTTGGCTGCGGCCTCGGCGGCGAGTTCGCCCTCGAGATGATCGCGCTCGGCCTGCGTGAGCCATTTGGCATCCCGCGGACGATCGGTGAAACAAACGAGCACGATGAATCCTAGCAGCACCGCAGGCAGGCCCTCGACAATGAAAAGCCACTGCCAGCCATCGAGCGCGAGCCATTTCACATCGAGCAGCAGCGAGGAAACCGGCGCGCCAAATGCGAGGCTGAACGGCACCGCGATCAGCAGCCAGGACAGCGCCCGCGAGCGTTCGCGCTGCACGAACCAGTGCGAGAAATAGACGATGATGCCGGGAAAGAAGCCCGCCTCCGCCACACCGAGCAGGAAGCGCATCCAGTAGAACTGCTCCGGCGTCTTCACGAAGGCCATCCCCGCCGAAATGAAACCCCAGGTGATGAGGATGCGCGCAAACCACTTCCGCGCGCTCCATCGCTCGACGAGCAACGCGCCGGGAATCTCCAGGATCAGGTAGCCGATGAAAAACACGCCAATGCCAAAGCCGAAGACCTCATCCGAGAAGCCCAGCGCGTCCTTCATGCGCAGTTTGGCAAACGCCACGTTCGCGCGGTCGAGATAGGCGATGATGTAGAGGACGATGACCAGCGGCAGAATCCGCCACGCGACTTTGCGGCGCAGGGCGGGGACATTGACGGCGGTCGAATCGGAAGAGGTGGAATTCATGCGCTGGGTCAGGGTTGCAGCACGAGCGCGCGGCCGTGGCCGCTGCGGATGCCTTCGATTTTGATCGGGGCGAAGAGGAACCAGGCCCCTTTCTCCGGCACGGTGCCGAGGCCGATGAGAAACTCGACGAGGAGCATGTTGTGCTTCGCGGCGGCCCAGTAGGTCAGCAGTGATGTGTCGCGCTGCACCCCGCCGGCAGTGGGGGCGTCAATGCCGGTGCAGCGCACGCCGCGCCCGGCGAGCAGGGCGATGGCTTCAGCGGAGAGCGCGGGCCAGCCTTCGGATTTGCCTGCGAGCGGCGCGGCGAAGCATTCGTCCTGCGCGGGGGCATCGGGGAGCGGCTTGAACTTCGCGTCGGTGTAGCCGGTGCGGAAAAGAACGATTTCGCCAGCGGTGAGACGCCCGTGCGCTTTCTCGTGATCGAGCACGTGCTGGGCGGTGATGAGCGGTGACGCGGGCCAGGCTGCTTCTTTGGTGCTGCCGCGCAGGGCGGTGACATCAATGACGCGAGCCGCGCCGATCATGCGGTTCAACGGGAGCTTGTCGATGGTGTCGCTGCTGTGCCCGAGCGGGCCGTGCTGTTTCTCGAACTCGGCGCGAAGGCGGCGAATGTCGGGCGCGAACTTTTCCGCATCGAATCCGGGCGGCGGCAGTGTGAAGGCGGGCGTGACGACGTGCGTGCCGACCTGGCTGTCAAAAGTGTGGTTGTAGGCCAGATAAGGGCCACGCGGTTTTTCGAAGCGGTTCAGCGGCTCGGAGAGGTAGCGCTGCGCCTCTTCGCCCGGGCCGTGTCCCTGCCAGGTCACCGGCAGGTTCTTGTCGAGTGTGACGGACAAATCGGTGACGCGTTTGGCGCGTGCGGCGGCGATGAGCTGGGCGGCGAGTTTTGGCTCGGTGATGGCGAGCACACGCGCCTCACCGCCGGAGCCGCCCGCGTGTTTGGCGGGCAGCAATGCGTAGAAGGAACCAATCGGTGGCAGGGCTTTGAGGTTGGTGCCGCACTCGATCCAGATCATGCCGAACGCTCCACCGGCCTGGTGCGTGGCAACGGCGAGGTCGGGCAGAGGCCCCATGCTGGGGCTGTCCAGTCCCGCAGCCATGATGCCCTTTTCTCCGAGGTATTTCATCGTCTCCGGCGCGGGCGCGGGCCAGCCGGGCGCGCGTTTGGTCAGCGGACGCACGACGAAACGCGCCCCGCCCCGCTCCAGCGGCTGGTAGTAGGTGTCCGTGTAATCGCTGCGGAAAAGCACCACATCACCCGCCCGTAGCGGGCGGTGTTTTTCCTCCCAAGCCTTCACGTGCTCCGGCCGGATCAGAAAGCTGGAGCCGGGCGGCGCGTCGTCGCGATGCGCGGTGACATCGATCACGCAGGCCTCGCCGACGAACTGCCACGCCGGCACTTTTTCTCCCGTGATGAGGCCCATCGGTCCTGCGCCGGGGAGGCCGGAATCCGGCGGCGGAACGAAATGCGCGGGCGCGTCCCACTGGGTGCCGGTGTGTTCATCGAGCACGATGGTCTCGCGATGAAAAGCCCCCGGTCCGAAAGTGAAACGTGGGATGGTGATGTGCTGCATCATGCCCAGCGGCCACACACACGGCCATTCCGGCGAAACGGGCAGCGAGAGGTCGTGGACATGCGCAGGAGGCAATTGCGCGCGAGCGCTGGCGGCGGCGGCGAGAAGGAGAAGGCAGAGTTTGTTTTTCATGATTAGTTTTTGACGGATTTTTTATCAATTCATTAAAGGTGAAAGCGGCGGTCAGCGGGCCGGAGCACAGCATCCAGCAACACGAGCGGCTCGCTGCCGGTTTGGGTGATCGTGGCAGTGAGGCCGGCGGGGATGCCGAAATGGTCGTGCGCGGTGATCTCGATTTTCTCATTGGCCACTTCGAGCACGCCGCGCCCGCGGACGACGGAAACGGCGCAGAAGCGGGAGGCGCACAGTTCGAAGCCGTGCGACGTGACGCGGGCGACGGAGAGTTCAAGGCCGCCCACGCCGTCACGGTCGGTCTTTTCCGCGGCGATGATCGGATAGCGGACGCTGGCGTAGCGCCCGGCGGCCTTCGCGATTTCGCGTTCGAGGAGGACGGTGCCGTTGAGTTTGTGGCTTTGCACCGATGTGGCTTCGAGTTGGCCGAGTTCGCGTGGCTGCGGTTCGACATCGAGGAACACACCCCAGCCGCCGCACGTGAGCGACCCAAAGATGAAAGGCACATGATGCGTCTGGCTGCCGATGTTGGTATAGCCGTGGCGCGTGTTCGGGGGGATGGGCATCGCGTAGCCCTCGGTGAGTTCAGCCTTGGAATCGCCGAGAACAGTGTAGCCGTGCATGGGTGAGTAGCCGAGGTGAATTTCCACACCCTCGTGGTGGAGGTGATACGGCACGTCGGAGCGCTCTCCGTCGAGCCAGGCAAGGTTCCACGAATGGTGGTCGCCATAGACGAGCGGGACGATGGTGATGCCGAGGCTCGGCACCACGAAGCTACCCTGCTCCGGCGCGCCGGTGTCGCGGGTCAGGTGCAGGCTATTGCCAGCCGTGATCGCCTCCATGTGCCTCACGAACAGGTCGCGAATCCGTTGCAATGCCGGGCTCCGTTCTAGGTCGCAGGCCGTGTCAAGCGCGTCCACGGTGCGGGCCACGTGGGTGCAGTAATGATGGAAGGTCGAGATCAGCGCCCGCACATCCTGACCCACGGTGTCCATCGAGCGGTTCGCAAGATCGGCCAGCAATTCGTCCGCCCGCAGGAGATGCGCGCCGGCCAGCCGGTCTTGGGGATGGATCGCTTCCAATGCGCGGCGCGTGGCGTGAAACGCGCCGATGACCTGCCCGCGAAACGCGTGGCTGTAGAGGCGGGCCAGCGCAATGTCGCGTTCGCTGATGCCGGAGGGCGTGCGCCCGCGCACGTGGCTGTCGCAGGTCAGGTCGGCGAGCCGCTCGTAATTCGGGTGCATCCGCAGGCGGCTGATTTTGCAACGATCATTCATGAATGCGCTTTCCCCGCTGCAAACTCCGTCTTCAGCTTGGCCAGGAAATCATTCGCGGTGAGCTCAAGGTCAAACGCGAGCTTCCAGTTCCAATCATGCCGCGCCGTGCGATCATCGATCGCCCCGGGCCAACTGGCCAGGAGATCGGCGACGGCCGGCTCGGGAGCAAATTTCAATCGGGCGGTGGGCACGCGGTGTTGGATCGAGTCGGCGATTTGTTGTGGTGTCACAGTCATCGCTCCGATGTTGTAAACGCGTTGCGATAGCCGTTCAGCCGGCGCGGCCAACAGATCAACAATAGCTCGCAACACATCGCGGACGTAAATCAGGGCGAGCTTCGTGTCCGGCCGCGCCTGAAAGGTGAACTCGCCGCTGCGAACCGCTTCGATAAAGGCGTGCGAGGCCAGGGCGCTCGCGGCTCCAGCCGGTGCGTGCCGGGAGATGGTGATGGGCAATCGCAGACAGCGAAAGTCGAGCCCGTGTTTGCGCTGATAATAGACTCCCAGGCGTTCGACGGCCATTTTGGTGACGCCGTAGAGTCCATCCGGCCACTGCGGGGTGGCGTCGGTGAGAACCTCCGGGAGTTGTCCTCCAAAAGCGGCGATGGTGCTCGCAAATAGAATTTTGGGCCGGCCATTCCGGAGCGCGGTTTCGAACAAGCCAAACGTGCCGTCCATGTTCATCTGCCAGCCGCGCGCGCGGTCCTGCTCACAACTCCCGGACAACAGCGACGCGAGGTGAATCACGGCTCGCGGCTTATGGCGGACGAACAGCGCGTCAAGTTGCTCCTGATCCAGCAGGTTGCCGAGCTCGAACGTTGCGGCCGGAGCGATGCTGCCGACCGGCGCCGCGGCGACGTCAAACAGCACGATGCGCTCGTAATGTTCCGCCAGCGTCCAACTCAACTGACACGCGAGGTTGCCCGCTCCGCCTGTGATCAAACACGTGGCCATATCATGCCGCCTCCTCGACGATCGGATTGGTGAGCGCGCCGATCTTCTCGATGTTGATGGTCACAGTGTCTCCAAGCTGGAGGAAGACGGGCGGTTTCATGGCGGCTCCGACGCCTTGGGGCGTGCCGGTGAGGATGACGGTGCCGGGGAGCAGCGTGGTGCTGCCGCTGAGGAACTCGATGAGCGTGGGCACGTCGAAGATCATGTCGCTGGTGTTCGAGTCCTGCATGGTTTTGCCATTCAAGATGGTCTGGATGCGCAGCGTGTTTGGATCGGGGATTTCGTCCTTCAGCACGAGGCAGGGGCCGAGCGGGGCGAAGGTATCGAAGGTCTTCCCACGGCACCACTGGCTGCCGCCGCGCTTGATCTGCCAGTCGCGGGCGCTCACGTCGTTGGCGCAGGTGTAGCCGAGCACGTAATCGAGCGCGTTGGCCTTGGAGACGTTTTTGCAGGCCTTGCCGATGACGACGGCGAGTTCGCATTCGTAGTCCACCTCGTCGCTTTGCAAATGACGCGGCAGCACGATGTCGTCGCCGGGATTCTGCACCGCGCCGGGAGATTTCATGAAGAGCACCGGATGCTGCGGGATGGCGGCGTTGCCTTCCTCGGCGTGTTTGCGGTAGTTCAGGCCGATGCAAAAGATGGCGGTGGGCTGCAACGGCGCGAGGAGCTTGCCGGGTGTGACGACATCGGCAGAGACGTGGAAGCTGCCGAGAATATCGCCCTCGATGCGACGTGCGGTGCCGTCGGGTTGAAGGGCTGCGTGCTGGATGGTGCCATTGCTGGCTTGGTGGCGGATGATGCGCATGGTTGTGTGTGGGTGGAATGTTGGAGTGGTGGAGTGGTGGAGTTTTCTATTTTCCGGTGGTGTAGCCGCCATCCACGGTCATGGCGCTGCCGGTGACAAAGGACGCCGCGTCGCTGGCGAGATAGAGCGCGGCGGAAGCGATCTCGGAGGGCGCGGCCATGCGTTTCATAGCGTGGGGTGCCTCCATTTGGCGGAGATAGTCGTCGGGGTTCTCATACTGACGGAGCATCTCATCCACGAATGGCGTGCGGACGCGGCCGGGGCAGATGCAATTGATGCGGACGCCTGTGGTGCCGTGGTCCATCGCCATCGCGCGGGTCATGCCGACGACGGCGTGCTTGGTCGTCGTGTAGGCAAAACGAGCCTCCATGCCCATGAGCCCGGCGATGGAGGCGATGTTGACGATGGAGCCCTTGCCGCGCTCGATCATGCCGGGCAGCACGGCACGCGAGAGGTGATACATGCCGAGCACATTCACTTTCCAAAGCCGTTCCATATTCTCGGGCTGCGTGGTCAAAATGGTGCCGACGTGCCCCATGCCTGCGTTATTGACGAGCACATCGCAGCGTCCGCATTGCTCAGTGACCGTGCGCACCGCGGCGATGCAGGATGTTTCGTCGCTGACATCCAGTGCGAGCGATTCCGCGCGGTGCCCGGCTTCGCGAATGCGCGCTGCGGTTTGTTGCGCGGCAACTTCGTCGCGGTCGGTGGCAAAAACGAGCGCTCCGGCTTCGGCGAAGCATTCCGCGATGGCGGCACCGATGCCGGAACCGGCTCCGGTGATGAGGGCGACTTTATCTGTGAGTGCGATCATCGTGGGGGAGGGAGATGCATGCATTGGGCGGTTCACTTCTTCGTGTTTGTGCGGGCGTCCCTGACCCATTCACAGACTTCCTGGACCCGGCGTGTAATGGCGGCGTAATCGCCCGCTTCGACGTGGTTTTTGGGGATTAGTTCGCGCCCGAGGCCGATGGCACAGGCACCAGCTTCGAACCATGCGGCCAGACCTTCCGGCGACACATCGCTCAGGCCTGTGGGCAATAATCTTGTCCACGGCGAGGGTCCGAGAATTGCCCTGGCGAACCCCGGGCCACCCGCTGCCTCGCAAGGGAAGAGTTTCACGATCTCGACGCCCAACTCCTCAGCGGCGGCAATCTCGGTTGCCGTTTGGCATCCTGGCAGATAAGCGACCTTACGGCGG
>SXTU01000099.1 GCA_005791875.1 Verrucomicrobiales bacterium | reverse complement strand
CCGGTGGCGCCGTGGGCGATGGCGTCGGCCTGCTCGGCTTTGGCGATCTCGACCATGCGCTTGGCGATGAGCGGGCGGGCGATACTGGTGCCGAGGAAGTATTGGCCCTCGTAAATCGCGCCGGCCCGGAGCATCGGATAAATGAAGTCGCTGGCGAACTCCTCTTGAAGGTCATCAATGTAAATCTTCGACGCGCCGGTCTTGCGCGCCTTCTTTTCGAGGCCCTTGAGTTCGTCCTCTTGGCCGATGTTGGCGCAGAAGCAGATCATCTCGGCGTTGCCGTAGGTGTCTTTGATCCAGGAGAGGAGGACGGAGGTGTCGAGGCCGCCGGAGTATGCGAGGACGATTTTCATGAGTTCAAATCCAGTTCAAATCAGGGCGGGACTAAAGGGCAAGGCGTCCGCAGTGAAAAGCAGAAAGTGGCTCCGGGCGGAGCGCCGCCTCTGCAAAAGTCATTCCCACCCGGGAAGAGACTTCTCACGTCGGTTCTCCCGGACGCTCACGCGCCGCAGCGCTTCAGCAGGTTCTGCGTGATGCGCTGCACGCGGGCGTCGGGGCCGTGCGGACGGCTCCAGTGTGACCACGGGAGAATGTGACCGGGCGGCGAACTGAGGGCCTGCGGCCACCAAATGGTTGCTGCGTTGAAGACGATGTTCTTCTTTGGGCCGGGAAAAATGGTCGCGGTCCAGTGCGCGGGCGTGGTGCCGCCGCGCCAGACCGTGCCTTCGCCCACGACTTCCAATCCGGGGATGTTCGCGGGCGCACCGTGGTGCTCCCAGCCGACGAGCCCACGCACCGCGTCGCCCTTCTTCATACCCGTGCCCTCGTAAATCCAGTGCTCTGGCTTGGTGCAAACCCAGTCACCGCCGCCGTTGAAGGGCACGATGCTGCGCGCGCCGATGATGTCCGCCTCGTTGCGCGTGTCGCGTTTCCAGTCCTTCGTGAACACGCTGATGGAGTCCTCGATTTCCTTGTCCGTAAGGCCGGCGTAGATGCCAGTGCGTTTGAGGACGCGTTTGTTCTGACCGCTCGAGGACGGTTTGAACGGCGTGACACCGAAGACGGAGTTGCCGCAAAGCCAAAGTGCGTTCGTGCCGCCGGCGATGGCTGTCTTCACGGCGTCGTATTGGCGCGGGTCCCAATACTCGTCATGGCCGACGCTGAGAAAAGTTTTGCAGCGAGTGATGTTGCCGACTTCAAGGCAGTCGGCGTTGGCGCAGTAGGTCACGTCGTAGCCGTGCTGCTCCAGCCAGTAGGCCAGCGGGAATTCCCAGAGCAGATATTCGCCGGAGCCAATGGACAGCGGGTGCTCGTAAATCTGCGCATACTTCCCGTAAGGCCGGTCGAAGCTCACCTCGGTGCCGACGGCGTGCGCGCCCCGCGGGTCAGTGTAGAGCGAGTAGTTGTCAGGCCATTTGTTGTAGGCCTGCCAGGTGTTGTCGCTGCACTGGAAGAGCAGGTCCGCCGGGCGGTCGTCGCGGACGATGAAGATGACGTAGCTCTGCCAGTAAGGCTCGGTAGCCTTGTCCGGCACGGTGGTCAGGCGCGCAAGGTAAACGCCGCTGACCCAGTCGGCAGGAATCTTGATCGAGAGCGCTGGTGGCCACTTGCACTCACGCAGACGGTTCTCACCGATGGGCGGGTCGGGCTGCTTCGTGCCTGGAATCGGGCCTTCCGTCATCATCAGCCGCGCGCCGCGCCCGCCGTAGTAACCGGTGCGGAAGACCTCGAAGAGGAATTTCGAGCCGGGGTTCACGCTGATCATGAAGTCGAGCGTCTCGCCGGCTTTCACGCTCTGGCGCGAACAGTAGCCCTCAATGGCGGGCGCACGGGTGCCGCCGGTCTTATCGAGGCGGACGCGCGTGAGCTGCCAGTCGAGGGCGCCGGGCTTGGCGTTTTCCTCGGCGATGAGGGAACTGCGGCGTGTGGCCGGGGCTTTGGCTTTCTGCTGCGCCTGAACGTCGCTGGTGGCGAGTGCTGCTGCGGTGGCGGCCGTGGCTTGGAGAAATTCACGACGACCAAGGCGGGAAGAGCGAGTTTTCATGTATGGAATGAGTGGAGGGATGATTCGCACGCGCGGCATGAAACTCAACTGCGGAGGAAGGAGGCGACCGACAACAGTGCGGTGTGTGAGGCGGAACGTTTCAAGAAACTGGTGCTGACCGTTACTGACTTCCGCCCCGGCGCAGCGGATCCCAATACATGGAATTTTGTAAACGGTTCGCTGCCTGGGGATTGATTTTATCATCGGTTCGGGCTTCGGCGTGCGAATCGGAGAAAACCACCATGCCCCGCCCGCCGTTGAGCCCGTTCCTGGGCCCGCTGCCATGCCGGGTGGCGATGCCTTCGTATGCAGGATTGGACCCATCCATGATCGCATTCGGCCAATACGCACTCATGCTCCAATAGCCTTCCGAATCGCCGACTACGAGGGTGTCACTGGGGTTGATAAGTGAAGTGCGTCGCGCCCGATAGCCGGAGCTGAAGCCGATGCCCCCCACCGTGACCGTGCTAGCTCCCTGGACGCTCGGTGGTGGATAGAACAAAAAGAAAACATTGGCCGCGTAGCCAACCCGGCTGCCCGGGTTGGCCGGCGTGGCCTTGAAGTCCCATTGAAATCCGGGCGTGTATTGATTGCGAACACCGCTGAGGACGGGACAATGAAACAGATTGGAGTTCCCTGCGGAATACTGGCCGAGGTAATTCCCCCACCAATCGTCCTCGAGTGGCAGCGTGGCATCCTGTCTTCGGCAGGCCGGGAAGGTGTCGCTGTAATCATCGGTGTAGAGTTGTAGGAAAAGGCCGACCTGCTTCAAGTTGTTTAAGCAGCGTATCGCATGCGCTTTACTCTTGGCCTTGGATAACGCGGGCAGAAGCATCCCGGCGAGGATCGCGATGATCGCGATCACGACGAGCAGTTCGATGAGGGTGAACGCGGCACCGATGCGTCGGGTGGAGGGCGGGCAAGATGAGTTCATGGCTGGTTTCGGCTGACCACGATGACTAGCAGATCGCACGGCGCTGGCAAGGGGGAGCAGGAATCAGCAATCAGCAATCAGCAATCAGCGGTCAGCGGGGGAAGCGCGGGGGCGTATATCCGGAACACCTCGGTGACCAACGGAGCGGCGGCGGACGTGGGCGGCCGCGCTCCGGGCTATGCGCTGAAGCAGGCGCGGGCGGCGGCGAGGTCGCGGTAGATTTGGGACTGGAGGGCGGCGAGGTCGGGGAACTTCTGCTCATCGCGGAGTTTGGCCGCGAAGGTGAGTTCGAGTTCCTCGCCGTAGATTTCCCCCGCGAAATCGAGGAGGTGGACTTCGCACTGCAAGCGCGGCGTGGGGCTGGCAAGCGTGGGGCGGAGGCCGAGGTTCAACGCGCCGCGATGCTCCCGTCCAGCCACGCGGGCGTGGACGGCATAGACCCCGTTGGGCGGGAGGATGAGCCCGGCCACGTCGAGGTTCGCAGTGGGGAAGCCGAGCTTGCGCCCAAGCTGGTCCCCGCGAATCACGGTGCCCGCGATGGAATACTCGCGGCCGAGCATCTGGCTGGCGGCATCGAGGTCACCGGTGCGGACGGCTTCGCGGATGCGCGTGCTGCTGACGGGTTCGCCATCGAGCGACACGGCGGCGAGGCCGTGGACGGCGAACTTGAGTTCCGCACCGAGCTGTTTGAGCAGCGCAACGTTTCCGCTGCGCTTGTGGCCGAAGATGAACTCGCTCCCGACACAGACGCTGTGCAGGTGGCCGAAATCGCAGGCGAGGCTGCGGATGAACTGCTCGCCGGTCTGCTCACTGAACGCGCGGTCGAAGCGGATGAGCAACGTGTTCGCAATGCCGAGCGACTCGATGGCGCGGAGTTTTTGCGGCAGCGAGTAAAGCATCGGCGGCACGCGGTCGGGCGCGACGACAGCGTTCGGGTGTCGGTCGAAGGTGATGACGACGGGCACACCCTCGTGCTGACGGGCGTCCGCGAGCGTCTGCCGGATGACCTGCTGGTGGCCGAGATGCACGCCGTCGAAGACACCGATGGCCACGCAGACTTTGCGCGGGCTGGCGTGAAGTTCGGCGGCGGTGGTGAGGATGGTCATCACAACGGCCTCTCATTAGCACCCGGCTTCAGCCGGGTGAAGGACAAGGAAGCAGGGCAAACCGTTTCAACGGTTTCGCCAGGTGCGGCGAAGGGTTGGGCGGAAAACCGTTGAAACGGTTTTCCTTCGGGAGCGACGCGGAACACCCGGCTGAAGCCGGGTGCTAATGAGAAAAGACCAGTCGCGTTCATTGCCCGCCGTTGCGCTCACCGGGCCAGTTGCAGGAAGGGAATCACGCGCTTCTCCAACTCGCCAATCGGGAGCGCGAGGATGGCGTCGAGAGTAAGCGCGTCGGCCACGTCCCACTTGCCGGACGTGACACGCCGGAGCGTGGCCAAATGCGCGCCGCAGCCGAGCTTGATGCCGAGGTCGTGAGCGAGCGAGCGGACGTAGGTGCCCTTGGTGCAAGCGACGCGGAACTTCGCCAGCGGCTCGGCGTAGGCGGTGAAGCGGTAGTTGAAAATGTGGACGAGACGTGGCTCGCGGACGACTTCGATACCCTTGCGCGCGAGTTTGTAGAGCGGGATACCGCCCTGCTTCTTCGCGGAAACCATCGGCGGGATTTGCTGGAGGTCGCCGACAAAAGTCGCGGCGGCTTCGTTCAACTGGTCGAGCGTGAGCGGCGGGACGGGCAGGGTGGCGCTGACTTTACCGTCCACGTCGTAGCTGTCTGTGGCCTCGCCGAACTTGATATCGCCCTCATAGACCTTGTCGTCGGACATGAGCTTCTCGGAGAGCTTCGTGCCGCGGCCCAGCACGATGATGAGCAGGCCGGTGGCGTTGGGGTCGAGCGTGCCGCAGTGGCCGACCTTTTTGATGTTGAACCGGCGGCGGATGGCATCCACCACGTCGTGCGAGGTGCAGCCCACGGGCTTGTCCACGAGCAGGGCACCGTCGAGGGAATCAAATTGGAGCATGGGAAATCTCTGACGAAACGGCCGCCGCTTACTTCGCGGCGTCCAAGGCTTTCTTGATGGCGGCGATAACTTTGCGCTGAACGGAGAGGGGCTTGCCGGCGATGCGCGCGCCCGCCGCAGCCGGGTGACCGCCGCCGCCGAACTTGCCGACGATGGTGTTCACGTTCACGCGCTCGCTCTTGGAGCGCAGGCTGATGCGCGTGAGTTCCGGCTCCACTTCCTCAAAGACGCACGCGACGACGACCGGCTCGATGTCACGGATGTGGTCAATGAGACCTTCGCTGTCGTTCGTGTCCGCGCCGGTGCGGGTGTAGTCGCGTTTGCGGAGCCAGAACCACGCGACCTGATCGTCCTTCGTGGTGCGGAAGCTGTTGAAGACGTGTCGCAGGAGCTTGGCGCGCGACATCGGGTAGCTCTGGTAAACCTCGTTGCAGACACGCGCGAGGTTCGCGCCGTTGCGCACGAGGTCGGCGGCGACGTGGTAGGTGCCGGGCGTGGTGTTCGGGTAGCTGAAGCTGCCGGTGTCGGTGGAGACAGCGGTGAAGAGGCAGTCGGCGATGGCGGGAGTGACGGGCCAGCCGGCGTGCTGGAGGAGTTCGTAAACCAGCTCGCCAGTGGCGGGCACGCGGGCAGAAACCCAGTTGAGCTTCGCGTAGCGGGTGTTGCTCTCGTGGTGGTCTATGTTGATGAAGTCACGGTGCTTCGCGGTGGCTTTCCCGACGGTGCCGAGGCGCTCGAAGCTGGCGCAGTCGGTGGCGATGACGAGGTCGAACTTCTGGCCGGACTCGGGCTTCTTCACGAAGCCGGCAGGAACCATGAAGCGGAGTTTCGCCGGGACGGCGTCCTGATTCCAAACGGTGACTTGCTTGCCCTGATTTTGGAGCGCGAGGGCGAGGCCGACTTGGGAGCCGATGCAATCACCATCCGGGCGGACGTGGCCGACGACGCAGATGGTCTTCGCGCGCCGGATGGTGGTGAGGATTTCGTCGAGGATGTGGGTGTGGCCGGTCACTTCGGTGGCTCCGTTTTCTCCAGCTCTTCGAGGATGGAGAGGATGCGGTTGCCGCGCTCGACGCTTTCGTCGAGGTGAAACTGAATCTTCGGGGTGTAGCGCAGGACAATGGAGCGCCCCATCTCGAATTGGATTTGGCCGCGGTTGCCGTTGAGCTGGTTCATCGCGCGCTGCTTGGCGGCGGCCTTGCCGACGACGCCGATATAGACCGCCGCCTCCTTCAGGTCGGGCGTGACGGTCACGTCGGCGACGGTGATGAGGCCATTGTCGCCGCCGGGCGGGAAGTCGCGGCGGATGATTTCGCCGAGGGTGCGCTTGAGCATCTCGCGGACGCGTTCAAGTCGGACTTTCATGGGTGACTCATGTTATGCCACAGACGCAGACAGATAAGCACGGATGGAAGACGGTTCACTTGCCTTTGGCCCACACGGTTTGCATCCGTGCTCATCTGTGTTCGATCTGTGGCCAAAAACTCAGAGCGCCTGCTTCACCTTCTCGGTGATGTAGCATTCGATGGCGTCGCCGATCTGGAACTCGTTGAAGCCGTCAATGCGGATGCCGCACTCGAGGCCGGAGCGGACTTCGTTGACCTCGTCCTGAAAGCGGCGCAGTGAGAGTGTGACGCCCTCGTAGACAAGGTTCTTCTTCCGCATGACGCGGACCTTGCCCTTGACGATGCGGCCCAGCGTGACGGAGCAGCCGGCGACGGCCCCGCCCTTGGACAGCTCGAAGATCTGCCGGACCTCGGCGCTGCCGACGACGACTTCCTTGAGCACGGGGGGGAGCAGGCCGGCCATGGCTTCCTTCACCTCGTCAATCAGCTCGTAGATGATGGCGTAGAGCTTGATCTGGACGCCGTATTGCTTGGCCTTCTCGTTCGTGCCGGAGTCAATGCGCGTATGGAAACCAAGGATGACGCACTTGGACGCGCCGGCGAGGTCCACGTCGGATTCCGTGACGGTGCCGACGGCGTCGTGGACGATCTCGAGCGCGACCTTGTTGGTCTCGATCTTCTTGAGCGCCTCGACGATGGCTTCGACGGAACCCTGCGTGTCCGCCTTGACGACGACCTTGAGCGTGAGCTGCTGGTCCTCGGCGATTTTGGCGAACAGGTTTTCCAAGGTGACGCGCGGCTGGCGGTCCTGTGCCTCGGCGGCCTTGTCGGCCATGGCGCGCTCTTCCGCGATGTCGCGCGCACTTCGCTCGTTGTCCACGACGACGAATTCGAGGCCCGCCACGGGGACGCCGTTGAGGCCGAGCACGCGCACGGCGACGGACGGGGTGGCTTGCTTGAGGCGCTCGCCCTCCTCGTTGATGAGGGCGCGGACGCGGCCGTAGTGCGAGCCGCAGAGAATGACATCGCCGACCTTGAGCGTGCCCTTGCGCACGAGGACCGTGGCGGTGGGGCCGCCGGCCTGTAGGCCGGACTCGATGACGTTGCCTTTGGCCTTACGGTCGGGGTTGGCCTTCAGCTCCAGCAAGTCGGTCTGGAAAACAATCATCTCCAGCAGCTTGTCAATGCCCTGCTTGGTGACGGCGGAGCAGTCCACGAACAGCGTCGAGCCACCCCATTCGTCGGAGGTGAGGCCCTTCTCTTGAAGCTGCTGGCGGACGCGGAGCGGGTTCGCGTTCGGGTGGTCGCACTTGTTGACGGCGACGAGGATGGGGACTTTCGCGGCCTGCGCGTGGGAGAGGGCTTCGAGCGTCTGCGGCATCACGCCGTCGTTCGCGGCGACGACGAGCACGACGAGGTCGGTG
>SXTU01000098.1 GCA_005791875.1 Verrucomicrobiales bacterium | reverse complement strand
TTGGTCTCCTGAACCTCGCCCGTGCAACCGATGGACGCCGCGCGCGGGTCGCCACTCTTGTCCGTGGCGAGTTCAGGGTAATAAACGCGCGGATCGCGCGCGGTGCCCTTCCAGCTCCGCCGGTAGTAATACGCCTCCGAGGAGTGTGTCTCATTCGCGGCGAGGATGGCCTGGCAGCCATGGTCGTCACACACCTCGAGCGTTTCGAGGCGCGTGCGATGATTGTCCACGAGGCAGAGCAGCCAGTCCGTCCGGTAATGGCGCAGCTTGCCCCGGCTAAACCACTCCGGGAGCGAGTGGCAGCCGAATTTTCCAGCCAGCGCCTGGGCCTTGTTCAGCCCGATCTGGGAGGCGTCGAACATCTGGCGGTTGAGGTTCTTCCGTTCGATGGTGTCGCCGTCCACCAGGGTGATGTCGCCGGGTGATTTCAGCAGGCAGAACGAGGGGACGATGGCCGAGCCGACGCCCCCGCAGCCGATGATGTAACAGTTCATATGGTTTCCTTCAGTGATGCGGCAATGGTCTTGCCGAGTTTGTTGGGCGGGTTGTTTTTCTCTTGGTAGCGCTCCAGAGCAATTGTGCTCAGGGCGAGGAGTTGCGCGCGCTCCGCCACGTTCAGCAGCCGCGCAACCTGTTCGTCATGCAGGACCAGTCCCGCCATGACCGCCGGGGCGGGTTCAGTCCCGCGCTCCCAGCCCGTGTGTTTGAACCGCTCCCAGGCTTCGAGCAGCAGCTTCTCCGAGAAACTGCTGTCGTGGGAGGGGCACGCCCTGAGTTGGGTCACCAACGGCAGGAGCGCGCCGGATTGGAAGGGGGCCTTCATAGGATGACCCTTTCCATGATGTCGGTGGACACCTTGTCGCAGAGCGTCGTCCAGTCGGCCACCGCGATGGGCAGCGTCTCGAACGACTCGTTCGTTGGCTGGAACCGGAAGAACTGCTGCGAGCGCTCCACCGTTCGCATCAGGTCCGAGTTCCACTTGGATTTGCGGAACTGCTCCAGGCAGGCGGCGACGCACTCAGCCCCGGAGGCGTAGCGGTCGTCGAAGTTGCCGGTGCAGATCAGGCAGTCGTCGTGGAGGTTGGGCAGCGGCAGCCGGTAGCCCCGCTGGTCCTGGTCGCAGGCGAAGAGCCAGTTGCCCGCAATCCGAACGCATTCGTTCTCGAACTTCGACCGGATGACAAACGCCAGCCGCACTTCCTTGGGCGCGTGCCAGACCAGCGGCAGTTCGAGGTCGGTCGCCGACGCGAACGCCGGCACCAGCACACCCTCGACCAGCCGAAACCGCGCGTGCAGCGGAATCTTGCCTAGGGCGACCGTCCAGAGCGTGTCGTGCAATCCGACGCTGGCATGCACGAGGCCCCATTCCGGGAGCGACAGGACGCTGCGCAGCTCCCGTGTCACTCCCTCCGTCAACGCGTCCAGCACCGTGGGGCCGGTGGCCAGGTCGCGCTCGCGAATGACCCTTTCCGTGAGGGTTCCGTTTTCCCGGATGATGATTTCTGTGGTTTCCATGGTGGTAAAAGGAAAGCCCGCCTCCGGTGAGGGAGGCGGGCTCTCGTGTTGGGTTGAGGTTTAGGCCTTGGTGTTGGCGGCGGTCTCCAGACGCACCGTGGCACCCGCCGGGATCACCGTGGCCCGGTCCTGCTCGATCCCGTCCACCAGCGCCTTGGTCCGATCACCGAAGCCAAGGGCGGCCTTGATCGAGTCGTTGTCCTGCAGGTCACCAAACGTGAAGTCGTCCTCGACCTGCTTGGTGATGCTGTCCACGCCGTATTTGACCGTGATGTTTTTCATACCGATTTCTGCCTTTCTGTTTTTTGTTTTGTGGGCTGCGAGACTCAGTCTCATCAGTGCGCGAACTCACGCGCAGACACCCCGGACGGGGTGTTTCGACTTGTCCGTGGAAAGGCCTGCTCTCCGTCGTTCCACGGAGAGCGGGTCTGTTAGAACGGCAGCGTTGGCGGGACCGCTGGGTCCGGCACTGATTCCTTGAACTGAAGCGTCAGCTCGCCCGGTTTGAGCTGCTGGATTTCGACCCGATGGCCGGGCTTGAAGCCCGCCCGGTCGAGCCAGCAGCCGCGCAACCGGATCAGCGGCTTGACCCTGCGCGCGGCAAAGTCGCCGACGGCCTCGATCTTGAGGCTGCGCTGGTTCAGGCCGGGCATGGTTCCTCCTCCTGATGGCGAGTGGCCAATTCGCGCAACCCGGCCTGCTGAATCAACTCCAGCAGTTGCTCGGGGGTGACGCTGTCCGGCTGGAGACCCTCGCGCGCGAAGGACACCACGCGGACGTTGAGCAGTTCATCGAGGCGGGTGAACGCCTCCGAACGTCCCTTGCGGCCAGCCTCGTCCTCGTCGAACAGCAGGATGACTTTCCCGCCGGGACCGACCGTTCGCACAATCAGGTCCTCCTGCGCCTTGGACAGCATGCTGCCCATGAGCGAGACAACCCGACGATGTCCGGCCTGCCACACGTGGAAGCAGCCGAAGTAACCCTCGACGACCACCAGTGGCAGACGCGCATCGGCCTGTGTGGCGCGATGGAGGTTGAAGAGCTCCAGCGACTTTCTGAACCCTTTGGGCAGTTTGTAGCGGGGCTCGGGATTGGGCGGTTCACCCGGCCAGCGTCCGGCGTAGGCAACCAACTGGCCTTTTGCATTGTGGACCGGGATGACCATGCGCCCGGCCATCAACCCGTTGCGACAGTAGCCGACGCCGAAGGTGCGGAGAGTCTCTGCACTGAGCCCGCGCTGCTTCAGATACGGGTGCGCCCAGTCGAGGTCGCGCAGGGTGAACGTCAGCGGGACATTCGCCTCCTGGGTGTTCGCGTTGTGAGAAGGAGTCGCTACTCGCAGCTTCCCGTTGGCGCTGCCCTTGGGCTGGACTTTGAACCAATCCTGCAAAAGCAGTGCGGCATCGCGGATGCCGACCCGTTCCTTGTGGCTGACAAAGTCCACGATGCTGCCGCCGATTTGGCAGGAGAAGCAGTTGAAACAGTTCTTTTCCAAGCTGACCCGGAACTGCGTGGGATTGTGGCCGCCGTGCAACGGGCACGGGCCGTTGAGGTTGTCGCCCTGGCGGTGCAAGCGGTCCAGGAGGCCGTAGCGCTCCAGCACCTGATGCATGGAGACAGCCGCTTTGAGCACGTCGAAACCGACGAACTTGGGAGTCATGGAGTTTCCTTTCGTTTGAATTTGCCATCCGTGGACAAATCCACCGCTCCGAGCACTCGCTCGGTGATGGCGTGCGTCGCCGGGGGCAAAGGGAGAAGCACGCAGAGCAGCGGCTAGGAAGCCGGTGCCGGCGTGCGAAGAGGTGAGTTCAGTGGTTGCCCCGGTTCCGTGAAAACGGGACCGAAGCGGGGATGACGACCGGCCTGTGAAGGTCAGTCTTCGAACTCACGTTGGGTTGACTGGGAGGAGCCGGTGACGAAGTAAAACCGCCGGTAGTTTTTGACGAGGTGGTCGAGCTTGGTGTTGATCTCGCCGAGTTTCAGGCGCAGCTCGCACAGGAGCTGGAGGCATTCCTTGGCATCATGCTTATTTTGGGGTGGGGCGGTGAGTCGCTTGGACATGCGTTCCCGACACGCCCTCCCTTAATAAGGCTGGTGGACGAAGCGTTCGGATTGTTCCGCGGCTGCGGGCGGATGGGCTGCCGGGAAGCCCGCCCCCTTGATTCCGGGAATAGGGCTGAATCAAGCTGATTCAGGCTTGATTCAGGGGTTGATTCGGAGCCGGCTCTGCATTCTAAGCCCGCACCACTTGAGCCATCCCCACATCGTTGATGTCACCGGCCGGAGGCTGTGCGTGCAAAACCGTTCAACTCTTCGTTCGTGAAAGGCATGGAACCTCGGAGTCGAAGCGGTTTGATATCTTTGAGAGAAGGGTGATCCGCGCGAAGCGCCAGGTGCGGCAGTAATTCAAGCCATGGCCCGCCTGGCTTCAGTGGGGGGGAAATGTCGAGAGCTGACATTCTGATTATCGACTGCACGAGAAGCTGTTCTGCCTCATCGCGGCTGCCTCCCGTTCTCTGCATGATCCAACCCTTCACCCCGGGGTAGGCAGCGCGGATGAAGAGACTGCTGGCCGATGTCCCCGACTCATGCTTCTCCATCCAAGCGAGGGCTCGTGGAAGTTTGCCGTGTTCGATCAGCATATGTGGGGCGCAAAGAAGCGAGTTCGCGTATCCGCGGGTGTCTCCAAGGTTCCGAAATCGCCGCATCATGACGGACATTTCTGAAAGGCCTTGTCCCAAACTCTCCCATCCCTTGATTTGCGCCACGCGGCGAGAACTGTATTGGCTTTGCATCTCCAGCGTGCGGGCCCAATGCATTGGGCCGAGACGTCGGATTGCACGGCGGTAGCAGGCATCGGCTGCTTGGGCTAAGGGGCGTGCGTTTGCTGTGTCTCCGTGTTCGAAACAGAGTGAGGCGAGCTCTCCAAGGAATCGTGGCCCGTTGGCGAGGACGAGTGACGCATCCCTCTTGAGCAACGCCTCGACTGTGAACGCGACTGCGCGGGTTTCGGCGCGCAATCCCAACGGGCGGAGGTCGCTCATGCACTGGAGGAAACTCTCGATGGCCTTCGCCCAGTCCTTCGCAATTCGCGAGCAGTGCGCCGCCCACCGTTCAAGCTGGAACGCGACGGCATACGAATCCGTTGCGCGTTCCGCTGCCGCCACGATAGCCATAGTGCCTGCCGCCCCCTGAAGCTGGTATACTGAGAATCCGGCGAGGTCCGATCTGTTAGGAAGGGGGTGCCCTGCAAGTGTTCGTGCCAGCGCCTGAGGCGCGGCGAGAAAGTGGATGATCAGGTCCGGCGTCGACACGGCGAGGATGGGCGCGGGTGCCACGCCGACGTCGTCCAACGTCGGGTTCTGCTGAATGAGAGCCTTCGCCTTTGTTCTCAGCGCATCGCCCCATACCCAGTATAAATGAGGCGGTAGTTCACAATCACCGATCCATGCTTCGAACGTCCGATTGCGCCATGCTTCAGTCAGTCGGAACTCGAAATACGGCGCGCTCCGCCAGAAGAATAGCTTGCGCAGCTCTGCGACCAACGGCTTTGGTGCCCCCTTGGGCAGGAACAGATTCTGCGGCCATGGCCGCGTCGCTGCCTTGATCGTTTCCCTTCGAAACGCTTCTACCAAGGAACCGGTTTCGAAGTGATCCTTTCCATTCAACCGGTGCGTTAGAGGATCCGACCCTGCTAGCGCGTGGAGAAAAAGCGCCGCGAGTGCGACGCGGGGCCCAGTCTCCTTGAAGGTCTTCTCCTTGTCGGCACTGTCCCCCCACCCCCGCTCCCGAATGGCATGACCTGTTGGCGGCCCATCATGAGGCGAGGTCGAATCCCAAAACTTCAACTCATCCAACGTGACCCCGTCCTCTCGGCTGAGCCAAATGACGAGTTTGAGCGGCATGTTGGAATTCTCATCCATGCGCATGGATTTTCAAGCGGTAGCGGGCACATGGGAGCGGACATGGGAGAGCCCCACTGGGCACACACTCGCGGAGCTGCACACTGCGGCCATGAAATTAGAAATTTTGCCCAGCCCCGGTCGCCCTACGACCGCCGCCTTAGCCCCACATAAGGATCACCATGGACCTCATTCGCGAACTCTTTGAATCATACTGCCGCTGGGTCGCGGCTTGGGACGCGAGAACGTCGAGTTTGATCGTTCACGCGGCACTCTTGCTGGCAGCGCCCGCCGCAATATGCGTGTTCGCCTTCCGTGCGGGCAGTCGCGCACCGGCGATCCAAGTGCTTGCTGCCGTCGTTGGCGTTCTCTTCGCCGCCGGAATCCAGATGGAGCGGCGGATGCCGGCGAGTCCAGTTGGGCTGGCGTGGGCCGTGACCCTCAGTCTCGTTCTCCTCCTCATTCTCCCCAGAGGTCTCGCCTTTCTCATCGCTCGTCGGAGGGGAACCCAACGCATTCTTTCGCTGCTGTTTTACCTCGGTCTGCTGGGACTGCTGTTGGCGAACCTCGCATGGAAAGGAAAACCATGAAGCTCTGGATTAAAAAATGGTTGCGCCGCATCTGCGCAGCCTGCTTGAACCGGTTGGACAGCGTCGTTTCTGTGTCGGCAGGGTCCGGTGACGAACCTAAAGCCGGCCGAGCTTACCGCGTTCCGAGTGAGGAGGCCGACGACCCGCTCCGGCAGGCATTTGCAAACCTGTTCGCGCCGCGAGAGCGAATGGACGAGGAAGTTCATTTTCGCAAGGTGGGACCGGACGGCATCCTCGTCGCGAGAGCCGAGGAGTGGCAGCGCAAGGGCAATACCCTCTGCGGACGGACGGCGGTCGTCGTCGTGGCGACCTGCTCGGGAGAACTTGTCCCTCCATCTTCCCTGAAGTTGGTCTGCTCCGCCTGCCAGGGATACGATTCGGTCTTCAACCGGTGCGCGGCCTGCTCCCGCACCTTGTGCGCCCTGTGTGCCCGGCAGTTCACCATGCCGGATGGCAGGGCTTTGGTGCTGTGCGCCGAGCATCGGACGGAGGCTGAGCGAACGTTCGATACATGGGCCGCGCGCGACCATGCGCTGGAACGAGCGAGAAAGGCATCCACATGAATCCCAAGTTCGAGGAGAAACTGGCGAAGCTCCAGGGACTCAAATTCCTCCGCCGTATTATGGAGGAGTCGGGCATGACGGGCGACCCGTTGGTGGAGTTGCGTTGGGGATTTGCGAACTCGCCATTGGGGCACGGAAGCGTCGCGTCCAGATTTCAAGAGCGCCTCTGGAACCGCGCGGGCTCGGCGTGGCTGAGTCAGCAGTTGTTCCCGGAACCATCGCAGATCGGCGCCGACGTGCCCGAACAGTTCGCATTCGTGCTGGGCTACGAAAAGGCGAGCGGCAACAAGATCGTCATCCACCGGGACAAGTTGACCGCCCACATTCTGGTCGTTGGCAGGACCGGCATCGGCAAAACGACCTTCCTCGCGTGGTTGATCATCCAGCTTGCCCGGATGGGGATTCGGGTCGTGTTTCATGATCACAAAGGCGAGGGCCGCAGACTGATGCACGTGCTTCCGGAGACGATGGTATTCCAGCCGGAGCACGAGTTTCTCAATCCCTTGGAACCAGTGGGCACGCCCGAGATGTATTGGTCCGCGCTGTTCGCTGAACTCGGGCGCGCGTTCAACCTCCACGCGGAGACCTGGGTCGAAGGGCCCGCAATCATGCTGCGCATTGCCCGGGGGTTGAAACCTGGCCAGCCCTTTCCAAGCTGGCGGGATTTGGCCCGCATCCTCCGCGAACTGGCCAGGAACGAACGCCGGCCGAAGCTGGCGACGTTGGCTGCGGCCATCGAATCACTCTGCGCGGTGTTGGGGCGCGCGGCGGCGTTGCGGCGAGGACCGCCGCTGGCGAACCGCTACCGCGTCACCGTTTTCGAATACCAGCACCTCCCGCCGCGCGTTCACCTGTTCCTGACGGCAATGCGCTTGTTGCGCACTCAAATGGGCGCGATGTCGCGCGGCCACGATCATTCCCTTCGTGAAGTGCTTGTCAGTGACGAGGCCGCGCTGGAGTTCGGCACCGAATTCAGCGCAGTAGCTGGCTCCGGCTACGTCCCCATCCACAAACGCATCTGCACCCAAAGTCGGTCGTTCGGCGTCGGGATCCTGGCAGGCACGCAGATGCTCTCCCCATTGGATGACTGCCTGAAGGCCAACGCGGCCACTTTTGTGTGCCTGTGCTGCCCTGATCCGCATGAGGCACGCGAGGCCCAGCGGCTCCTGATGCTGGCGGAGGGGGCAATCCCGCAGATCATGTCGCTTCCAGCGGGCACCGTGTTTGTTCGCTCTGCGGAGTTCCCGCGCGCCGTGCTGGCGACCTTCCCGAATCTAGACCTGGGTCCCTATATCGGGGACGCCGAACTGGCGACGCGACTGGCTGTCGAGTTCGCATGGCTGGAGAAGAACTCCGTCTTCGCACCGGAGCGCGCCACGGACGTCGAGCCGATCACGTATCTCGAAACGTCCGGGGAAACCCCTGCCACCGATCCCGCGCCCGTGCCGGAGATCCAGACCGGCCGGCGGTTCTTCGCGGAGCACAAGGCGTTGCTGGGTGATGTCGCAGACCACCCGGACGCTGGCGTGGCGCAGCACTACCGCAACCTCGGATGGAGCGCAGGACGGGGTAACCGCGTGAAGCAGCAGTTGCTCGAAATGGGCCTTGTCACCAGCAAACGCCAGGCTTCCACCACCGGGCGTCCATGCGAACTCCTGGTCCTCACTTTGAAGGGAAAGGATATGATCGATGCAAACCTTTAGTCGCGGCCATGAAACCCCCGAGCATCGGGTGCTGAAGCCCGAGGTCGCCGCGCTGCTGCGGGACATGGGGTTCGATCCGGTTCTGTGCGAGCACGAGCACTGTGACGTGGTCGCAGTGCGCTCCAACGGGAAGGGCGTCTTGGGGGTGGAGATCGAGCGCTCCAAGCGCAACCTCCTCCGCAATCTCACCCGGAACTTCGCACGGGGCTGCGATGACGTGCTGGTGGTTTGCCCGAATTTCGCCAGCGCCGCCGAGGCATCCCGCGCCCTCGCCCGCCACTTGCCCGCGTGCCAGCAGGGAAAAGTCGCGCTCGCGACCATCTCCGCCTTGCGGCTGCTGCAACCGATTTCGGACAAGCAAACCACAAACACATTAAATCATGAAAACACAGCACACGAGCAATAACAGCAACTCAAACCACAAGCACAACGGAGACGCGGCCGTCGGCCAGCCTGCGCCATCGACTCAATACGGGAGCCGCGTCTCGACCGCCGATGCGGTGGAGTTGATTGCCCAGCCGGTCAAGCTGCCCTCAATCAACAAAGACTTCATTCGCAGCCTCGCGATCGCAAAGGGGCCATCCGGCGAACCAGACGTTCGCGATTATCACAAGCGCTTGTTCAACGAGCAAAACAGTGAACCGCTGGCCAGATGCCAGCACCTGCAGAAGCACCTCGCCGGGGAACGGAGGGGGATCCAACGCCACCTTCAGGAGCTGTCCGACGTCATCCAACACACGGAACGGTATCAGGAAGTGAACGATGCAAGTGTCCCCTGGACCACGTTTGACCAGATCAAGGTAGGCGTGCTGGGCGTGGTGAGCGTGCTGCTGCTGCTCGTCGGGGTCAACTCGATCGCGCAGGTGCTGCTCGCCTCGGGCATCCCCGGCTTCGAGAGCCCGCTCCGAACCTACCTGTTCAGCTTCGTGCCGGTCGGACTCGCGTTGCTGTTCGAATTCCCGCGCACCCACCTGGCCAAGCACGAGTCCCGGCAGCTCTACTCGTGGCTGGTCATGTTTGCCGCCCTCGTGTTCGGCGTGTGCTGGGTGTGCGGGTTCGCCCGGACGTTTCCTGGCATGACCCAGTCGGTGGCGGATCTGATCAACAGCCTGGGACAGCCCCGTCGCGGGGAACCAGACCACTCGCTGATCGTGGTCTCCATCCTCGCGGAAACCCTGCTGGCAGCCAGCTGCTGGCTGACCATCGAAACCATCGTCGAGAAGCACGACTCCCTCACCCGGATCGAGAACCCTGCACATGCCAGGGCGCAGGCGGACCTGGATGAATGGCAGGAGCACCGGTTTGCCCTCGAGAAGGTCAGCGCCGAACTGCACGCAAAGATCCAAGCCATCGGTGAGGCCCGCCTCCGCTTTGTCGAGGAGGCCGTCGGGTGTTTCTACCTGGTCGTGCGGGAAGTCGCGCAGAACGGGGCTTCCAGTCACGCCGCTGCTGATAGCCAGTCGAACCATCAGAAGCAGAAAGGATCCGTGAAAGGCAACCACCCCACCCTGCGATCCCTCGCGTGCCTCTTGTTCGCATTGGGATTTCATCAGGCTGCCGTCGCCGCCTCCTACATCGTCGGCTTGTCTCCAAACTACTCGTCCCCGGATCGCGACGTGGTGTTCAAGGAAGTCCTCCTGTTTATCCTGGAAACAGCCGTGCCCGGAGATCAGGTCACGGTTTACGATGGCCTGAGCCTCCAGCCAGTGACCAAGTTCGCACTCCCGCAAGGGGCGCTGTTCGAGAAAAATCCCCGCGCCCGCGTGCCCCGGTTGCAATCCGAGATCGCCGCGCTCAAGGCTTTCCTGTCCGCCGAACGTCCGCATCCGCCGGAACTGGCCGGAGCGTTGCAGGTTCCGGGCTTCCTCGCGCTGGCCGGCTCGCACTTGCGCCGGGCGGACGAGCGGGTGCATGTCATTCTGATCGGCTCCCCCCACTTTGTAAGCTTGGAGGAACCGGGGTTCAACACGCGGGAGGCGTTTCCGTCGGACGCGCATCTGGCGGCGGACCCTCGCGATTCCGTGTTTGGCATCGCCTCGAAACGCCAGGCACTGACGGGTGTCAGTGTCCACTGGGCCTACTTTCGGGACTGTTTTGTCAACGATTTCCACAAAGGTCGCCTGGGACGGTTCTGGTCATTGTTCGTGCGTGGACAGGGAGGGGCGTGCAGCACGTTCGCCCCGCACGTCGGGCTGGCCTTCCAACGGGCCAAGCAGGGAATCACGGAGCCTTTCTTGCGGGCCGAGGTGGATCCGAATGAAACCAAGGTGGAGATGCGACATGTGTCGCTGCGGGCGACGCCGGTGTGGTTCCCGCCGACCAACCAAGTGCCTGCCCGCCTTCCTGACACAGCGACTTCTCCCGTGACGCAAACCTCGCCGCGACTTTCTGCGGCCAGCCTGCCGGTGGCACCGCGCACCGGCATCACCGGGATCGGCATCATGTGGTCGGCCCCCGGGTGCGATTTCGACCTGTGGGTCAAGCCCACGCCCACGGCGCGCGACCTCTATTTCGGTCACACCCAATCGCCGGAAGGCCGTTACTACCACGACTACCGCGACCGCAACCAAGGGGTGGACTACGAGTATGTCGAGTTGAAGAACCCCGTGGACCTGCGCCAGGTGAAGGCTTACGTGAACTTCTTCAAGGGCGCTGCGGCCAACCCGTCCGGCCTGGTCGTGCTCCATTACGGCGACCGCACCTACCAGGCCAGTTTCACGCTCCGTGCCCCGTCGGGCAATCAGGCGGCTGCGCGCGATCAACGGGCGCAGAGCCCTCATTGGGTCGAGATTGATCTGATGCAGTTGCTGCAAGCGGCTGCCGCCACCCCCAACCGGCCAGCGCCCGGCGACAACACAATTCAGGGAGGCCAGGGCATTCCGTGAATCCAGTCTGACACGCACTCAACGCACTCACCGCCATGAACCCCACGACGATTCTGCAGATCTCCCGCCTGCCGGCCCGGCTGACCAGCGAGCAGACCGCCGAGTTGCTCGGGTTCATGGCGCACGACATCCCCGTGCTCATCCGTTCCAAACTGCTCCGCCCGCTGGCGACACCCGCACCGAACGCGCCGAAATACTTCGCTGCGTGCGAGGTAACTGCCTGCGCGTCCGACCCGCAATGGTTGAACCGCGCGACGAAAGCTTGCAGCGACCGTTGGCGGCGGAAAAACGAGCGACGGAGTGTTTCGTAAATCCGCGACCAGACCGGGTCGAACTCCGGCACGCTCACGCGCCGGAGTTCTGGGGCAGTTGAAGTTATCTCGGCTCGCCGAGTGCGAAGGGCTTCCCATCGACCATCACCCCGCCGGATGCTCGGGCTCAACGCAGAAAGATGATGTAGCAAGCGCGAACGTGTTTCCGGGCGCATTCCACCAAGGTGGCCAAATGGACAAACGCCTTGAGAGCGAGGCTTGAGCGGAGCTTACCCGGTCAGCCTTAACGCACGCCGAAGAGCCTGTTTCCAATGCTCATTCCTATCGCTGACTGAGCCAATCTGGCCGAGAATTACCGTGCGGCGTAAAATGGCACCATACGAGGGGCTTCACCATTTCCTGGACAGTTTCTTTCGTAGTCATCCAGCGGAGGCACGCTCACCACCGCGTGACGCGCATACGCCCGATGGACGGCCTTGCTGTTGTGCCCGAGGGCAACCTGGGCGAAGCGCTCGGGGTAGCCGCATTGCTTCGCGCGCTCGGCCCAGGCGTAGCGATACGAGTGCAGCGACACCCCCTCGATTCCCAGCCCCACGCAGCGCTGGTGAAATTCCGTGGCGCGGTCGGCGGCCCGCACCGATTTCAAATAAGGAAACAGCGCACCATCGGCGGGCAGCTTCCTCAACGCCTCGGCCACGGCCTCGCTGAAATGCAGCAGCGCGATCTCCTTCGTCTTGAGCCGCTGATACGAGATGTAGCGGCGCGGCCAGTCTATGTCTCCCGCGGTCAGGTTCGCGATGTCCGACTGCGATCCGCCAAAATGCCAGCACAGCTCGTAGAACGCCCGGCGCTCCGGGTTCTGTTCGCGTTCGAGGATGCGCGTGTGCTCCGCCAGCGTGATCGCCCGCCGCTCGCGGTGCTGGACCTTGGGCCATTGCCGCTTCGGGATGACGGGGCAAGGCAGCCACGCCATGTCGAGGGCGAAGTTGTGCAACCGGCGCAGGAAGACGTTCGTGGACACCGTGCCCTCGGCCAGCGCCTGCAGGAAATGTTCCGCGCGGGTTTCCAAAATAACCAGCTCCAGAACCGAGGCGAAGGCCGGCTGCTCCAGCGCACGGTGCCAGCGCTCAAGGTTCGCCGCGCGCTTCGTCCGGAGCAGTTCCTCCGCCGTCATCCGCCAGGTGCGCCTGGCTGACGCCGGGTCGGCGGCCGACAAGTAGGCGCGGGCGATCTGGAGATTCAGCGCCGGCTGGATGTGCGCCTCGTTGTGGGCGTGCAGCAGGCGCACCGCCTCGGGACGGTTCTTGGTGAACAGGCTCGTCTGCTTGCCCGTGACATTGTCGTGGCAGTAATACGTGCCGCGCCGGCGGAAGAGGCGGAATCGTGCTTTCATGGCTCTACGCAGTTGTGAGCGTAGAGGAGCTTGTTCCGACCCGTTAACGAGCAGTGGGCGAGTTCGCGCGAGTAGTGCCGGAGCAGTGAAATCTGCTGACACTTCTGCTGACACTTCGCTGCCGTTTTCCTCGTAACTCCTTGTGCGCACGCACTTGGAGTTGGAGGCGGAGGTCGGAATCGAACCGACGGATGGGGCTTTTGCAGAGCCCTGCCTTACCACTTGGCTACTCCGCCGCACAAGCTCGCTTGAGCCTAGGAAGCCACGCCGCTGAGGTGCAAGCTTTGTTCACAATGATTCCAGCGCGCGACTCAGAGATGGCCCAATCAGTTTTTGGACAGGTCGGAGTGCATGGCGTGGGGAAGAGCAGTTCCCAGCGATCGTTGCGGCGAAAGTTTTCCAGGCACATCAGCGCCTTATGCCCTGTCTGGCTTCAGAACCGCCCGGTCCGCTAGAAGCGGGTCTGATACCGCCGGCAGCTGGATTCCATTTTCCGCTGCCCACAGGTCCGCACTTCGCCCCGGCCCTCCCGCAGCCCATCCGCTCGCGGCGGCTCTGTGGTTCCTCTCAACTCCACCATTGCCCGCGTTTCCGCACTCCTCCAATAATCCCCGCCCTATGTCGAGTCGCAGACAGTATCCGTTTGATTTGATTGAGCCCAAGTGGCAGCGCGCGTGGGACGCGGAGCAGACTTTCCGTGCCTTCAATCCCGGCGACTCCGTGCCGGAGGGGCATCCATTCGGGACGCGCTACTCCCTCGCGGGGAAGACGGCTCCCGCCGCCGCGCTCCCGCCGAAGTTCTACATCCTCGACATGTTTCCCTACCCATCCGGCGCGGGGCTGCACGTCGGACATCCGGAGGGCTACACCGCCACGGACATCCTCGCCCGCTACCGGCGCGCGAAGGGGTTCAACGTCCTGCATCCGATGGGTTGGGACTCCTTCGGCCTGCCCGCCGAGCAATACGCCGTCAAGACCGGCCAGCACCCGCGCGTCACCACGGAGGCTAACATCGCCAACTTCACGCGGCAGATTAAATCCCTCGGCTTCAGCTACGATTGGACCCGCGAACTCGCCACCACCGACCCCGGCTACTTCCGCTGGACGCAGTGGATTTTCCTCCAAGTCTATCACTCTTGGTTCAACCCGGAGACGAACAAGGCTGAGTCCATTTCCACGCTGAAGTTTCCCGCCGACTGCACAACCGGGGAGCAGCGTCGCGCCTACCGCGATTCCAAGCGCCTCGCCTACGTCGCCGAGCAGCCCGTGTGGTGGTGCGAGGGGTTGGGCACCGTGCTGGCCAACGAGGAGGTCGTGGACGGCAAGAGCGAGGTGGGCGGCTTCCCCGTCGTGCGCAAGCCGATGCGCCAATGGGTGCTGCGCATCACCGCCTTCGCCGAGCGCCTGCTGGCCGACCTCGACACCATCGAGTGGAGCGACTCGCTCAAGGAAATGCAGCGCAACTGGATTGGTCGCAGCGAGGGCGCGGAGGTGGACTTTGCGATTGCCGATTCCAAAATCCGCGTCTTTACCACCCGTCCGGATACGCTCTTCGGCGCGACTTACATAGTGCTCTCACCGGAACACAAGCTGGTGGACCAAATCACTTCCGCCGAGCAACGCGCGGCGGTCCAAACCTACCAGACCGAAGTCGCCAAGAAGTCCGACCTCGAACGCACCGAGCTGGCGAAGGAGAAGTCCGGCGTCTTCACCGGCGCGTTTGCCCTCAACCCGGTCAACGGGGAGAAGATTCCCATCTGGATTGCCGACTACGTGCTCGCGAGCTACGGCACGGGGGCAATCATGGCGGTGCCAGGCCACGACTCGCGTGACTTGGAATTCGCCCGGAAGTTTGACCTGCCAGTGCGCGTCGTCGTGCAGGCCCCGGCTGGGAAGGATTCCATCGGCTTTCTGGACGACGGCGTCGCGGTGAACTCGGACTTTCTCAACAACCTCCCCACCGCCGAAGCCAAAGCGAAAATCACCGCGTGGCTTGCAGCCAAGGGCCTCGGCAAAAAGACCATCAACTACAAGCTGCGCGACTGGCTCTTCAGCCGGCAGCGGTATTGGGGCGAGCCCTTCCCCATCGTCTGGCGGCGCGACGCCTCCGGTCAGCCGTATCACGAGGCGCTGCCCGAAAGCGCGCTGCCGTTGCTCCCGCCCGCGCTTACTGATTACAAGCCCACCGCCTCCGGCGAGCCGCCCCTGGCCCGCGCGAAGGACTGGGTGAACCTCCCCGACGGCGCCGTCCGCGAGGTGAACACGATGCCGCAATGGGCGGGGAGCTGCTGGTATTACCTCCGCTACCTCGACGCGAAGAATGGCAACGCCTTCGTGAGCAAGGAGGCCGAGAGCTACTGGATGAGTTCCCTCTCAACTCTCAACTCTCAACTCTCAACTAAATCGACGCCTGGCGTGGACTTATACGTCGGCGGCACCGAGCACGCCGTCTTGCATCTCCTCTACGCGCGCTTCTGGCACAAGGTGCTCTTTGACCTCGGGCGCGTTTCGACCGCCGAGCCGTTCTTCAAGCTCGTCAATCAGGGACTCATCCTCGGCGAGGACGGCCAGAAGATGTCCAAGTCGCGCGGCAACGTGGTGAACCCCGACGACGTGCTCGTGGAGTTTGGCGCGGATGCCTTCCGCCTCTACGAGATGTTCATGGGGCCACTACAGGACACAAAGCCGTGGAACACGCGCGGCGTCGAGGGCGTGTATCGCTTCCTCGGGCGCGTCTGGCGGCTCTTCATCGAGGAGAAGTCCGAGACCGCCTTCGAGCAGGCGCAGACCGTCGCCACGCAACCCGACGCTGACTTGCTCGACCACCTCGTGATGAACGGCACGATTGCGGAAGTCGCCGCCACGCCCGCCCAGCTCAAGGCCCTGCACGCCTGCATCAAGAAAGTCACCGAAGACCTCGACCACCTGCGCTTCAACACCGCCATCAGCGCGATGATGGTCTTCGTGAACGAAGCCAACGGTTGGCAGACCCGCCCCTTCGCCGTGATGCGGACCTTCCTCCAACTCCTCGCGCCCTTCGCGCCGCATTTGACCGAGGAACTTTGGTCGCGCCTGCACAGCGCCTTCGGCCAGCGCGCGCCGTCCTTGAGCTACGCCGTGTGGCCCAGCTACGACCCCGCGCTCCTCATCGAGAGTGAAGTGGAAATCCCCGTCTCCGTGAACGGCAAGCATCGCGACGTCATCCGTGTTCCTGCTGACGCCGACAACGCCACGCTCGAAGTCGCTGCGAAGGCGGCGGAGAAGGTCCAGCCCTTCCTCGAAGGCAAGACGGTGCGGAAAGTCATCATCGTGCCAAAGAAGATGGTAAACCTCGTGGTGGGGTGATGGGATCTGCGGCGGTCTGTGACCGCCGTCCGACGCGAACTCTGGTCGTTCGGACGCTTCAGCCGCGGTTGCAAACCGCCGGCACGGGCGCTCAAAACTTCCGCTTGGGAATCTCCAGCACGACCGGCTTGGGCGCGACCCGTGGGGCGTCGTTCTGCTTGAGGACAGTTTCCGGCGCGCCGTAGTTGAGCGGGTTCTTCGGGTCGAAGTCGCCGAGTCCGCCGCCGCGCGGGCCGAGGTCCACACCGCTGCGTCCGCCGGGGTTCAAGCCGCCCATGGAGGCGGGCCGGCGGAAGTCCGAGCCGGGCAGTCCCAACGGCCCAGTTGCGCCGCCGCCGGAACCCAGTAGCGCGCCGGCGCCCGCGGAGGTGGGCTGCGCCCACGGGTTGTTGAAGTTGCGCTTGAAGGCTTCGAGGCTGGCGTCGCGCTCGCGCATGCGTTCCTGCTCACGGGCCTCGCTGACGACGCGGCTCATCGCGCCACCGCGTGTGTCAGTGGTGCCGAAGAAGCTGTTGTCCGCCGCGCCGCGCGCAGTGCCGGAGCTGCCTGTCTCGAAGCCGGTTCGATTTTCACCCGACTTGCCGGTGGCTGAATTCTCCTGCCCGTCGCGACCGTCGCGCGAATCGTTGCCGCGGTTGCCGGCGGAGTTGCGCTCGCGTTCCCGGTCGCGCGCCTGCTTCTGGGCCGAGTCGCCCTGCTTGAGCTTCTGATCGGGATCGGCCTTGGAGTCGCGGCCCTCGAGGTAGCGCTCGACGCTGGACTTGGGGGCTTCGCGTTCGTCTCGTTCGTCGCGGGGGTCCCGTGAGTCGCGGGGGTTGCCGTCGTCGCGCTCGGTGGCTTGCTTGAGAATGGTGTCGGGGGATTGGAGAAGCCAGTTGCGCCGCTGGTCGAGTGCCTCGGCCTGCCGGCGCGTGAGGCCGGTGGTGGGCGTTATGGATTGAGACGGCAGGAGGAACTGATCGAACTGGAAGTCGGCGCGGGGAACGGACTTCCCGCCTCCGCGTGCCTCGGCGGGCAGGAGCGGCTCGCGGCGGTCGAAGTCCTGCGCGCTCGCGGCTCCCGTGCGTCCGGAGAAGCGGATCGGCTCACCCGCCTGCGCGGCGAACGCGCCGCCGACCAGCGCCGCGCCGAGGAGCGCGATGCGGGCTGATCGCCATGCAGGAGAACCGGTGAATTGCACGATGTCTAGATAGTCCATCCGGCCCCGTCAGTCAAAACTGAATCCGCAAAACTCTAAACCGGACGGATGCAGGTGACGCAACAGCAGCGCGGCATTCATGCCGCAGAAACGAACAGCCATCCGCATTGTGTTTCGGTCCCGCCGCGCCCTCTTCTTGCCCGAGCATTCTGGTCTCTCCAGTCGAACCGCGAAGAAGTCCTCCAAGCCCCGGCCTTGCCCACGATTCTGCGGCATGAATGCCGCGCTCCAACTGCTTCGCCTCGGCTAAACCCAAACTCGAAATCTCTCCTACTTCCCCGCCGCCACGAACTCGCTAACCGCCGCGATGACCTCGTCCTGCTGCGCCCGTGTAAGCTCGGGGAAGATGGGGATGCTCAAGACTTCGCCCGCGAGCCGTGCCGACACGGGCAAGTCCGCATCCGTCTGGCCGACCGACGCGAAGCACGCCTGCGCGTGGAGCGGAACCGGATAGTAAATCTCCGTGCCGATTTGCCGTGAGGCGAGCCACTCGCGCAACGCCTCGCGCCGACCCGAGCCGGGCAGGCGCAGTGTGTATTGGTTCCACGTGTGGCCGTTGCCGGGTTGGGCTGTCGGGAGAATCAACTTGGTGCCAACGCCGGGCAGCTTGCTGAAGTGCTCGGTGTAGCGCGTCGCGTTTGATGCCCGCCGCTGCGCGAAGCCGTCCAGGAGCGGCAGCTTCACCGCGAGCAACGCAGCTTGCACGGCGTCGAGCCGGAAGTTCCCGCCGACGAACTTGTGGAAATACTTCGGGTGCGCGCCGTGATTGCGCAGGAGCGTGGCGCGCTCGGCCAAGGCGTCGTCGTTGGTCGTGAGCAGGCCGGCATCGCCGAACGCGCCGAGGTTCTTCGTCGGGAAAAAGCTGAACGCGCCGAAGTCGCTGAGGCTGCCGACGTGTCTGCCGCCCTGCGTCCCGCCGACGGCCTGGCAGGCGTCCTCGATGACCTTGACGCCGTGCTTGTGCGTGAGTTCGTTCAGCGCCGCCATGTCCGCCGCCTGCCCGTAGAGATGCACGGGCATGATGGCCTTGGTGCGCGGCGTGATGCGACGCGCGGCGTCGGCCACGTCGAGGTTGAAGGTGTCGGCGCGCACATCGCAGAAGACCGGCTTTGCGCCCGTGCGCGCGACGCAACCGGCAGTTGCGAAGAACGTGAAGCTCGGGCAAATCACCTCGTCGCCCGGCCCGATTTCCAGCGCCATGAGCGCGAGCAAGATTGCATCTGTGCCGGAGGAAATCCCCAGCGCGTGCCGCACGCCGAGATACTCCGCACACTGCCGCTCGAAGCCCTGCACCTCGGGACCGAGGATGAACTGCCCGGACGCGAGCACGCGCGCGAAGGCGGCTTGCAGGTCGGCGGCGAGGGCGTTGTTCTGCGGTTTGATGTCGAAGAGGGGGACGGCCATAAGGCAGGTTCAGTCGAGGCGCGGATTGACGCTGGTTTTAACGAGGCTGGTTTGAGCGAGTTCGGTTTCCACGGGGCGACCAAGGAATTCCAGCAGCACGCGGACGCGGTCCTTCGCAGGCATCAGGCGTTGCACGACCGCCGTGATGCCCATGAACGAGCCGTCCGCGATGACGACTTCGTCGCCCGGTTGCACCGCGTCGGGGAAGACTTTGAGGTCGGTCTCATCCAGCCGCGTGCGCAGGTCGGCGATGACCTCGTCCGGCACGGGCGCGAAGTAATCTCCGAAGTGGACGACGCCGGCGACGCCGTGCGCGGCCTTGATGATGCGCAGGCTCCGCAGCTCGAAATGCGCGAAGAGATAGTTGGGAAACATCGCCTCGGTGAACCACACCTTGCCGCGCCGGGTCGCACGCTGGAAACGCACGCGCGGACAGAACACGTCCACCCCCGGCAACTGCCGCAAGTGGCCGGCGGCGATGTGCTCGTGCTTGATCTGCGACCGCACGCAAAACCAGGCTGGCGCGGCTTCCGAACCGTCACTCATGTGCGGTCAACGTAGCGCGGCGCGCAGAACCGTCACAAGACTTTTGCCGGGCAGCTTGATTGGAGCCTCTTTGCGCCATCAGACCGCGCCGCTCGGACAGTGTCAGATGCTTCCTTTGGCACGGAACGGGTTTGCGCCCGGAATTGACATTGCCCGCCGTTTCGTGCTTTGTATCGCCAAGCCTAGAAAAAGTCGTCCTGTGAGGTTCCCTTCTCTGATACTTGGCTTGGTGCTGTCGTGTCCGGTCTGCGGACAGGCGCCTCCTGCTCGAACTGCCCTGCCACCGGCTGACGCCCGGCGCTTCGTGATGCCAATTTATGCCGACGGACAAGGCGCACCCGTCGCCGTCTTGCGGATTGAGCGACTCTCCACGGAATACGAGAAGCGCGGCTTTTTCCGGGTCGGCTTGCTTCCGAAAGTGGTCTTCACCGGCGTGGCGGTGGAACTCGATTCCATCGAACGCCTCCCGGCGGCTTTGGCTAACCTGCAACGAGTCATTGAGCGCAGCCGGCAAGGCCATCAGTGGGAGATGCGCCTGGTGCGGGTCACAGTTCGCAATGGGCCGGCGAACATTTTGGCGATTGGGCGGGTGGCACCCGAAGGCTCAAAGGCATGGAGGTTGGAGAACATTTCCCATATCCGTGCCGACGGACAGGCAAGAACGCTTGCCACCGGATGCTTGCGAGCCGATGTGACTCTCGAACTGGAGGCGCAAACCGCCCCCGTTCTGCTGCTCGACTGGCTAGACGGCGAACCCAAACCCCGTAGCGTTCCAACTCCCAGCCCCATCCCCTTATGAAGCAAGCCCTCGCAATCCGACTCGTCATGTCGCTCGCTCTGCTGGCAACGGCTGCGAACGCCGCCACGCCGCCCTCTGGCCTGCAGGTCTTCCGCCAGAGCGGGTTCACCTTTGGGCAGGGACCGCTAACGGTTCTGGAGCGTGAGACGGTCTCGTTCTCCGTGAACGCCAGCGGTGACTTTCCGAGGACGCATCAGTGGCGCAAGGACGGCCTGGCCGTCGCTGGTGCCACCAACAGTTCTTTCCTTCTCGATTCAGCGAAACCAACCGACGCGGCCGCCTACAGCGTGATTGTCTCGAACGTCGCCGGTTCAGCCACCAGCACCGACACGGTTCTTTCCGTGACTGCGCTGCCGGTCATCCGCCAAAGCCCGGCGGCCGTCTTGGTGGGGGGCACCGTCACCTTGACTGCCACTGTCCCGCCAAATGTCGGCCCGACAAGCATCCAATGGTCGTTTAAGGGGCAGGCCATCCCGGGGGCAACGAGTCTGACCTACACTCGCCCCAACCTCCGGCTGGCCGACGATGGCAGCTACAGCTTCCGATGCACCTACACCAATCTGAACCGCACCGTGACCGCCCCCCGCTTTCACGCGAAGGTCTATCCTGCCTTCACCGCGCCGCTGGTGGTCACGCAGCCCAAGGCCCAGACAGCCCGCGCGGGCGGTTCCGCCGTCTTCACCGTGGGGGCCAGCGGCACGCCGCCGTTCAGCTACCAATGGCTCAGGAACGCCTCCCCCATCCCTGGCGCGACCAACTTCTTCCTGGCGCTGACCAACCTCCAGCCCGCCGACGCCACGACTTATTCCGTGACCGTGACCGGCTTCGTTGGAGTGACCAACAGCACCACCGCCGCCCTCACGCTGGGCAGCGCCCCGGCTCCCAACTCCACCGCCGACGCCCTCGTCGGCAGCGGCCGCGCAGCCCTGACTCTGCACTCCAATCCGAACCTCATCTCCGCAGCGGCCACGTTCGGGGCTGCTGTCGGGCTGGACCCGGCGCACG
>SXTU01000097.1 GCA_005791875.1 Verrucomicrobiales bacterium | reverse complement strand
GGCGGCTCTATCGGGCTCGAGGCCGCGGCGGTGCTCGCCAAGCTCGGCAAGCAAGTGGTGCTGCTCGAGGCGCTGCCGCGCGTCCTCGCGCGTGTCGCGGGAGAGGCGCTGTCGCGCTTCTACGAGGCGGAGCATCGCGCCCACGGCGTCGACCTGCGCACCGGGGTCGCGGTCGACTGCCTGGAGGGCGACGGGACGCGCGTCACCGGCGTGCGGCTCGCCGACGGGTCGGTGCTGGCGGCGGACATGGTGATCGTCGGCATCGGCATCGTGCCCGCGGTCGCGCCGCTGCTCGCCGCCGGCGCGGCGGGCGGAAACGGGGTCGACGTCGACGCGCAGTGCCGCACCACGCTGGCGGACGTCTTCGCGATCGGCGACATCGCCGCACACGCCAACGACTTCGCGGGCGGCGGGCGCAGGGCCTTGGCGAGGATGGTGAAGGACTCGGCCTTCACGGAGATTTCGCCGGTGCGGGTGGTGAAGAGGATGCCGTTGATGCCGATGAAGTCGCCGAGGTCGAGGTGCTGGAAGATGTGGAACTGCTCGTCGCCCAAGACGTTCTTCTGCGCGTAGGCCTGGATGCGCCCGCTCTGGTCTTTCACGTCGATGAACATGGACTTGCCCATGTCCCGGTGCGCGGTGATGCGGCCGGCGAGGGCGACGGCGCGGCCCTCGGTGTAGTTCGAGCGCGCGGCGTCGCAGGTCTCGCTGGGCGTGAACTTGTTTTGGAAAGGGTCAATGCCCTTGGCGCGCAGGGAGGCGAGCTTCGCCTTGCGTTGTTCGATGAGCGAATTTGTGTCGTCCATAATGGGGCCGGCAGCGGGGCTGTCGGGAGGCAGATGAAACACGGAGAAGCGGCGCGCTGCACGCGGAAAAGATGGGCGAGGAGGATTAAGAGCAGGATTACGATTTGCATCAAGAGGGGAGCTTGCCTGCGGGAATGATTGCCTTAGCTTCGGCTCATGCGATTTGGATTCCTGCTGCTGCTGCTTCCCCTCTTCCTGGCCGCGTGCCGCACGACGCCCGTGGTGCTGGACACGGCCCAGCCATTCCACGACGCATTGGCGGCGCGCACCAACACCTTGAACATCGTGAAGGGCAGTGACACCGAGCGCGCGGCGGTGCAGCGGGTGAAGGACTTCTTCGCGTTGATGACAGAGGATTCGGTGCGCCAGCAGACGCGGCTGGTGTATGCACCGGAGGCTTACCTGAACGACACGCTCAAGTCGCTGAACGGCTCGGCGGTCATCGAGGATTACTTCCTCGCCACGGTGCGCAACGCGGAGAGCGTGATGGTGCGGTTCGAGGACGTGGCGGAATCGGGCGGGAACTACTACTTCCGCTGGGTGATGGACACGCGGCTGAAGAAGCTGCGCGAAGGCCAGACGATCCGCACGATCGGCATCACGATGGTGCGCTTCGACGCCCAAGGGCGCGTGGTGCTGCATCAGGATTTTTGGGACAGCGCAGCCGGCGTCTTCGAGCATGTGCCGGGCGTGGGGACGGCGATTCGTGGCATCAAGGCGAAGTTCTGATGAAGGGGAGCCCTCAGCGGTCAGCGGTCAGCGGTCAGCGGCGCATCGTGGTCGTGACTGGCAGCGACACGGGCGTGGGCAAGACGGTGCTCACAGCGTTGCTGACTCGGCGGCTGCGGGCGGAGGGTGTCGAGGCGGTCGCGCTCAAACCACTTTGCTCCGGGGGACGAGAGGACGCGGTGGCGCTGCACGCTGCGAGTGGCGGCGCGCTCACGATGGACGAGCTGAACCCGTGGCATTTCCGTGCGGCGCTGGCTCCGGTGCTGGCGGCGCGGCGGGAGGGCAGGGGAGTGCGGTTGGCGGAAGTCGTCGCGCGTGTGCGGGCGGTGGCGCGGCGGTTTGAGGTGGTCTTGGTGGAGGGCGCTGGTGGGTTGCTGAGTCCGCTGGGCGAGGACTTCGACTCAAGGGATTTGATTGCAGCACTGCGTGGCACTCCGATTGTCGTGATCCCGAACCGGCTGGGGGCGGTGAATCAGGCGCGGCTGCTGTTGGAGGCGTTGCCCAAGTCGGCGCGGGGTCGAGTGCTGGTTGTGCTCGTGGATCAATCTGTTGTGGAGACGGCGGCGCGGAGCAATGCGCGGCTGCTGGAGGAGTGGGTGTCGAAAGTCAGGATCACGCGGCTGCCTTGGGTGAGCAGCGTGGACTCCGTGGGGGGAACGAAACGAAACCGGCGGTTGGCGGCAGTGCTGAAGCCTTTGGTGGCGGCGCTGCGTGGTTAAGCGGGCTTGGGGGCGGGCTTATACTTCGCCTTCATCAGGAAGGTGAGGGCTTTCACGGCCAGCTCGATGATGAGGAAGGGTTTCCCGATGAGGTCGTTGCCGCCGCTGATGGTGGACTTGGCGCGGCTGGCGAAGTCCGTGAGGCCGGTGACGAAGACGACGGGAGTCTTCGCGTGCTGCGGCTGCAACCGGATTTGTTTGCAGAGGTCGTAGCCGTTCATTCCGGGCATATCAATGTCCAGGAAGATGAGGTCGAAGTTCTGCTTCTTGCACTGGTCGAAGGCCGCGCCAGGGTCGGCCACGTCCATGGCCTTCAGCTCCGCTTTTCCCAGGCCGCGCATGACGGCCTTGCGGGAGAGCGCCTCGTCGTCCACGACGAGCACGCTCACGTCCGCGAGGCTGATGGCCTCGGTGGTGTCCACGTCGTTCGCGGCTTGGGCAAGGAAATCCACGGTGTGCGCGAGCGTGCGGATGGTGGAGGGGTTGATGCTCCTGGGGTTCTCGTAAAGCTCTGTGAGCAGCGCCTCGAACGCCGCGGAGAGCCGGGCGATGCCGGCGCATCCGGCGACGCCCGCGCCGCTGGTGAGCGAGTGCGTCTTGCGATACATGTCGAAGAGGATCGCGCTGCGGTCCTCCACATACCGGAGGTTCGATGTGTCGTTCTCGTTCTTGACGAAGGTCTGGAGGCGCTGGCGCAGGAAGACGATGGACTGCGGAAGATTCTCCGCGAAGTCGCGCCGCAGCTCGTGCTGAAAGTTTTCCTCCACCTGGAGCAACGTGTGCTCGCTCGGCGCGTCGTAGGCCTCGGCGGGCCCGGCGGGCTTCGCGGTCGCGCCGGGCAATCCAAAACCTTCCATCTTGATCGCCCCGGAGCCGGGCATCGAGATGGCTCCTCCGGCCGACTTGGGTGCCTCGGGCGCGAGATTCATCGCGATGGGGGCGCTGTCGCCGGCGAGTTTCAACGGGATGTCCCCGGCAGGCTTGGGGGCCGGGGCGATGGTCTTTGGCAATTGCGGCGCGCGACCCGAGGGCTTCGGCTGCGAAGTCATCTTCAGCAAGCCGGAGAGAAGCGGAGTTTCCTCGGTCTTCGCGGCGGGGGCCGGCGCCATGCTTGCCATCTTGATCGGACCATCGGCGGATGCGGGGGCGGCGGGAGCTGAGGCGGCCGCGCGAGGCATGACGATGGACCGGGCAGCTGCGGGCGGCGGGCCGCCGCCGGAGTCCTCACCGGCGAGCGTGGCCTTGAGGACATCGGAGACCTGCTTGGGCGTGCAGATGGCCTTGGTGAGGCATTTGTTCGCGCCGGCCTTCCACGCGGACTGGACGAGCGTGCCGAGGTAGGAGTTGGTGAAGACGACGACGGGCAGCGTCTTGGACTCCTCACGGCTGCGGATGAACTTGAGCACCTCGATGCCGTTGGCCTTGGGGAGTTGGAGGTCCAGCAGGACGATGGTGGGGAGGTTGCACTTGATCATCTCCATGGCCAGTTCGCCGTCGGCGGCGTGCTGGACTTGGAAGCCATCCATCTGGAGCTTGCGCTGGTAGATGTTGGCGATGATGGCGTCGTCTTCGACGATGAGGACTTTTTTCATCGGTTCAAGAGGGCTTCGAGGGCCGCGAGTCTCGGTTGGCGGGGAGGGGTTGGCAAAGGTTTGGGGGCGATTTCAGGCCGGCGCGGTGGCGGCCTTGTCTGTCGGCAGCAGGCGGGCCTTATACATGTGCGTGAGGGATTTCACAGCGAGTTCAATTGGCAGAAACGGCTTGGCAATAATGTCGCTGCCGTCCGCCAGCGAGGAGCGCGCGCATCTGGAAGTCATTCAACCCCGTGACGAACACGACCGGCGTGCGCGCGTAGTCGGGGAGTTGCCGTAGTTTCTGGCAGAGCGTGAAGCCGTCCATCTCCGGCATGTCAATGTCGAGTAACACCAGGTCGAAGCGCTGGCGCTGGAGCATTTCGAGGGCCTCGATGGGATTGTCCAGGCTGACGTAGGCGATGCGGCCTTCTCCAGGCCGGAGATGATCGAGCGGCGCGAGAAGACCTCGTCGTCCACGATGAGCGCGAGGGGGACGGTGCCGGGATCGTGCTCGGTCTGGCCTTCGATCTCGAGCAGGCGCGAGAGGAAATCCATCGCGTGCGCAAACGTGCGGAGCGAGGAGGAGTTCGCGTTTTGTGGCGCTTCGTGCAGCTCGCGGAGGAAGGCTTCGAGCGCGCTGGAAAGCTGGGCGACCTGCTTGAAGCCGGCCAGACCTGCTTTGCCGGTGAGCGAGTGCAGCATGCGATACATCTCGCGGAGCAACTGCGCGCGCTCCTCCAGCCAGCGCAGATACGCCGCGTCCGCCTCGCTTTTGACGACGGCCTGCAAGCGCTGCCGCACGTCCACGAGCATCTGCGGCGAGGCGTGCATGAACTGCCGGCGCACCTCGCCTTGGAATGGGGCGTCGCGCTCGGATTCAGCAGCGGTGAGCGGCGGAGCACATTCCACGGCCAGCTCCGGGACGGGCGCTGTCGCGGCTGCGGCGGGATCGGCAACGGATTTCGCCTGCGCCTCGGCGAGGGTCAGCCGCGCCACGTCCACGACCTGGCGCGGCGTGCAGATGGCCTTGGTGAGGCACTTGTTCGCGCCGGCCTTCCACGCAGATTGCACAAGGCTGCCGAGGTAGGCGTTGGGGAAGACGATGACTGGCAGGGTCTGCAACTCCGGGGTGGCGCGGATGAATTTCAGGACCTCGATGCCGTTGACCTGCGGGAGCTGGAGATCAAGGAGGACCACGTCGGGCCGAAGGGACTTGAGCGCCTCAATCGCGGTGCCGCCGTCCCCCGCCAGCTCAACGGCGAACCCCTCGGTGGCGAACTTCCGCTGATAGAGGTCCGCAATGATCACGTCGTCTAAGACGATGAGGATTTTCTTGCCCGTGGACATGAGACGATAGGACCGGCGGCTCAGGCGGGAGGCACGGGGAGCCGGATGGAGGCGGTGGTGCCGGTGGTCTCGGAGCTTTCCAGCGTGAGCGTGCCGCCATGCAGCTCGATCAGCCTCTTCGCGATTATCAAGCCCAGGCCGCTGCCCTGTTGCTCGTGCTGGCGGCGGTCGAACTGCACGTAGGCGGCGATGCTGTTTATGTATTCGGGCTTCATGCCGCGGCCCTGGTCGGTGATCGCGATCTTTAACATCTTGCCCTCGGGCACCACGGAGAATTTCACGGGAGTGCCGGGCTTGGAGAACTTGAACGCGTTGCTGAGAATCTCCTCGACGATCTTGCTCAGGAGGTCCTCGGCGCAGGCCACGCTGCCATGGCAAATCTCGGCGCGCAGGTCGTTGAGCCGTCTGGCCGACTGCGCCTTCGTGCGGGCGACGAGCGTGAGGGTCTCGTTCACGTCCTGCACGCGCTTGGTGCGCATGGCGGCGATCTCCTTGTCGTCAGCGCGCAGCAGCTCGAGCTGCGAATAGATGAGGAAGTTTTGGATGAGCCGCTGGAGCCGCTGGCCGGACTCAAGGATGCTCTTGCCCATCTCCGCCAGCTCGGCGGGCTGGAGCGAGGCCGCGCACGTGCTGATGATCTCGCCGTAGCCGAGGATGCCCACCAGCGGCGTGTTCAACTCGTGCGGCAGCATCAGGCTGAGGTTCGCTCGCAGCTCGGCGAGCCGCTTCTCCGCCGTCTGCTTCACCACGTCCTGCTTCTTGAGGCGCGCCTCGACGGCCTTGAGCAGCGCGTTCATCCCGAAGGGCTTGCTCAGGAAATCATCCGCGCCAAGCTCCATGCCCTTGCGCATCCCGGCGGCATTCGACTCGCCCGTCATCAGGATGAGCGGGATGGCGGCGGTGGTCGGGTCCTTGCGCAGCTCGGCCAGCGCGGCGTAGCCGTCGGCCTGCGGCATGTTGATGTCGCTGATGACTAGGTCGGGCAGGGCGGCGCGCGCGAGTTTGAGGGCGGTCACGCCGTTGTCGGCGTCAATCACCTCGTAGCCCTTCAACTTGAGAACCATCTGGATGGTCGAGCGAAGCTGCGCGTCGTCGTCAACGATTAGGACTTTTGCCATGGGTCTTTTGAGGTGGCGGAGCGGCGGTTGCGACCACCGGCTCCCGTCATCGTCCGCGCATTGTCCGTTGTGCTGTCCGTGCTTTCAAACTGAAAATGGGCTAGGGGCTTACCCCAAGTGTTTCTCCTGCGGCTCATTTCGTGAAGCCCTGAACCTTCAGCCACACAGCCAGGTCGTGCGTCCACGGGTGCAGCGCGGCCAGCGGCGTCTTCTCCGGCTCCCAGCCCTTCACCCCGAGGCCGATGCCGTGCGGCCCCTTCTGATAAACGTGCAGGTCGAACGGCACCCCGTTGCGCTGCAACGCCGCGGCGAACTCCATCGCGTTCTCGATCTTCACGCCCTTGTCTTCCCACGTGTGCCAGATGAAGCACGGCGGTGTGCTCTTGGTGACATGGAGTTCATTCGACATCAGCTTCACCAGCTCAGGCGGCGGCTCCTTGCCAAGCAGGTTGTTCTTCGAGCCGTTGTGCGTGTTCACGCCCATCGAGATGACCGGGTAGCAAAGGATTCCGAGGTCGGGCCGGCTGCTGGCACGCTCAATCGGGTCCGTCGCGTCCGGTTTGCCCGCGTCGTTATGCGTCACCGCCGTGGACGCGAGATGGCCCCCCGCGCTGCTGCCCATCACGCCGATGCGCTTGGCGTCGAGCTTCCAGTCCGCCGCGTGCGCGCGCACGTAACGCACCGCGCGGTTCACGTCGCCCATCATCACGGGATGCCGGTAGCCGGCGGAGCCGAGGCGATATTTGAGCACAAACCCCGCGATGCCGTGTGCGTTCAGCCACAGCGCATAATCCCGGCCTTCGTGCGACGCCAGCCCGCCATAACCGCCGCCGGGGCAGATGACGACGGACGCGCCCGTGGCCTTGTCCGGTGCGGGGAAAAACGGCGTGAGCGTGGGAATGTCCTTCACCGGGTCGGTGCCGAGCGTGCCGGGCGTGTCCTTTGGCCAGAGCGGAAACCCCTCCTTCGGCTGGGCCGACAGCGAGACAGCGGCGACGAACAGGGCGAGAGCGAGAGCGGGCGATTTCATGGATGGGCTGATGCTTGGAACTGGCGGCGAGCTTACGCATCGAACGCCGCCGGGTTCAATCGCAAACCCTGACCAGCTAGGTCCCGGGCTACTTCGCTTCCTCTTGCTGCTTCACCTGCTCCATCCCCCGGCGCAGGCGGAAGGGGTCGCTCTTCACGATGGCGGTGATCAGGGCGAAGAACTTGTGGTCGGCGCGCGCGGTCTGATCGCAGATTTGGTTGAGCGACCGGTTGTCGTAAAACTCCAGGCCGCGCCCGATGCCGTAAGTCAGGAGCTTCTCGGCGAGGTTGCGCACGACCAGCTCCTGCTTGCCCTTGAGGATGGCCTTCAGCTCCGCCGGACCTTGGAACGACTTGCCGTCGGGCAGCGTGCCGGAGGGGTCAATGGGGCCTTCGTCCGTCTTGGCGCGGAAGCGACCGATGGCGTCGAAGTTCTCGAAGGCGAAGCCCAGCGCGTCCATCTGCTTGTGGCAGCCAGCGCAGCTCGGGTTCTCGCGGTGCTGCTCCATGCGTTGACGGAGTGTGCCGGTGAGTTTGCCCTGGGCCTCCAGCTCGGGGACGTTCGGCGGGGGCGGGGGCGGGGGTGTGCCGAGGATTTGTTCCAGCACCCACTTGCCGCGCTTCACGGGCGAGGTGCGCGTGGGGTTCGATGTGACGGTGAGGATGCTGGCGTGGGTGAGCAGGCCGCCGCGCTCCTTGCCGGTGAGCGTTACGCGGTTGAAGTCTCCACGCCCGGGGTTGCCGCCGCGTCCACGGCCGGACTGCGGGCCGCCGCTGGTGAGGCCGTAGTGGCGCGCGAGCGGCTCGTTCACGTAAGTGAAGTCCGCGTCAATGAGGTCCAGCACGCTGCGGTCCTCGCGGACGATTTCGCCGAAGAAGAGTTCCGTCTCGCGGAGCATCGCGCGGCGCAGGCGCTCGTCGAAGCCGGGGAAAAGTTTGTTGTCCGGCGCGAAAGTCTTGAGCCGCTCCAACTGAAGCCATTGCATCGCGAAGTTCTGCGTGAGCGACTCGGCCTTAGGGTCCTTCAACATGCGGCGGACTTGCGCATCGAGATTTGGGGTGAGCTGGTTCTTCGCAGCGAGGGCGTGCAACTCCTCGTCGGGCATCGTGCTCCAGAGGAAGTAGCTCAGGCGCGACGCGAGCTGGTATTCGTCAATCGGATGCGCGCTCGGATAGCGCGGCAGGGAGTCCAGTTCGACGCGGAAGAGGAACTTCGGCGAGCAGAGGACGGCCGTGAGGGCGAGTTGCATGCCGCCCTCCCACTTGCGGCCAGCGGCGACGGACTGCTCCACGATTTTCGCGACAGCCTCGATCTCGCTCTTGGTTCCCGGGCGACGGTAAGCGCGGGTGAGCAGGCGGGTGAGCACCTCGCGGGTCTGCTCGGCCTGGGGCTTGCCAGGTGTGCAGGCGAGAATCTTGAGTTGGGCCGCGGGGCGCGTCTCCATAGGGCCTTCGCTGGAAAGCTGCTCGATGAAGAGCTTCGGCAGCGGCTCGCCGGCGGGGGGCTTGATGACGGCGATGCCGGCGCGGTTGATGTCGCCAATGCGGTTGACGGGCACCTCGATGCGCTGGGGCTTGGATGCGTCGCGCGCTGTGATCTCGAAAGTCTTCAGGATTTGGATTGGCTTCATGGACGCGAGCGCTGCGCCGGCGAGCTGTTCCACCTCTGCGTCACTTGACTTGGCGGGCAACGCCGCGCCCGTGATGAACAGGGCGACTTTTACCGGCGATGGTCCTTTGGCTTCCGCGTAGAGGGTCGCCCGAAACATGAAGTCGCCGTCTGCGGAGAACTTCATGTAGTCGCCTGGCGCGGCGAAAGGCCCGGCATCCACGGCGGCGGTTGCAGCGGGGTCCATCGGTCGGTAGCGGCCCTGCGGAGTCTGGGCGTTGTTCGGCTGGAGATAGCGGCCCGAGAGGGAGCGACTGGAGGGTTTGGTCACCTCCGCCACGATTACTCGCTGCGCGATTGCCTCCGCGGCGCTCATGTAGCGCTCCATCAGCAGCGGCGAAAGCGTGAGCACGTCGCCGATGTTGTCGAAGCCGTGGCCGATGTCGTCGGCGGGGAAATCCTCCGTGGGGTTGAAGTCCACGTAGAGGAGGTCGCGGACGGTGTTGTAATACTCGGTGCGGTTGAGGCGGCGGAGCGTGACGCGGCCGGGGTCGGGCTTGGTTTTCTTTTCGGCGAGGGTGAAGGAGTTTTCGATGGCGCTGTTGAAGCTGGTCAGTTCCTGCGGCGTCGGCTGCGGCTTCTTCTTTGGCGGCATCTCGCCGGAGTTGACCTGCTGAAGGACGCTCTTCCAGTGCTTGTGCTCCTTCAGGATGTTCGTGTCGTCCTTGAACTTCGTGAGGTCGAGGTCGGCCTTCGTCGTCTTCCCGCCGTGGCACTCGTAGCAGTGCTTCTTCATGAAGGCGACGGCCGTGCCCTTGAAGTCCGGCGCAGCGGCGGAGGCCGAGGCGACGACGCCCAGAAATGCCGCCGCGACCCAGGCCGCGCGGTGGTTGAAGGAGTGAGGACGAACGAACATGGGGAAGCGGACTTGCGTTGGAAGGAGGCTATTCAGCGCGAGCCAAGGAAGTCGTTTTCAGCCACAGATGGGCACAGATGAAACACAGAAAAGCTCCAGCCCGAAGCCCGAAGCCGAACTCTTCGCACCGCGCCTGCCCTCCGTTCCTAATCTGAGTTTCATCCGTGCCCATCTGTGGCCATAATCTCGGGCGACCCACCAAATAGTGTGTCAATCCAGTTGCACCACCACATCTAATTGGGGTAGAATCCTCTGGTGATGGCTTCAATGGCAACCTGGCTGGCACTCCTTTCGGTGATGGGTATTTACCTTGCCCGGATGGTGGAACTGCGGGCCAAACGCGACACCATCCCGGGGCAGGTGCGGGAGACGCGGACGCTGACGTGGTTTGTCGTGACCGGGACGCTGATGCTGGTGGGTGCGCTGGGAGAAACCCTCTGGCGCAAACCCGAGTGGAACACGACGACGTTCATGCTCGGCTGGGCGTGCGGACTGGCGTCCTTCGGCATTCGGCGCAGCGCCATTGCGGCGCTCGGCAAGTTCTGGAGCCTGCATGTTGAGATTCGCGACAGCCACGAGTTCGTGCGCGGCGGACCGTTCCGCTGGATGCGGCACCCGACTTACTTCTCGATGATTCTGGAACTGCTCTCCGCCGCGTTCATCCTGCAAGCTCCCGTCGCGCTGGCGGTGGTGACGCTGCTCTTCGTGCCCGCGCTGGTCTCGCGCGTGCGCCTGGAAGAGTCGGCGCTGGTGGAGAAGTTCGGCGAGGCCTACCGCGCGTATCAGCGAAGCACGCCTACGGTGATCCCGTGGAAAGGGCCGACGGAAATGCCCAAAGTCCAATGACGCAATGACCAATCGATATCCAAGGCCCAATGCCCGTTCCCCCAGCCGTGGCCAGCACACCATTGGTCGTTCGGGCTTGGTCATTCATTCGACATTGGGCCTTGGACATTGGTCATTCCACCAACCGCGCTGAAATGGCTCTTGATTCTCCATCGCGCCGCGTCGTCATCACCGGCATGGGCGTCGTCGCGCCGAACGGCTGCGACCTCGCCACATTCTGGAGCAGCGTGCGCGAGGGGCGGAGCGCGGCTGGCCCGGTCACGCGCTTCGATGTTAGCGAACTGCCGAACAAAATCGCGTGCGAAGTCCGTGACTTCAACGCGAGCCGCTACATGGACAACAAGAAGGCCAAGCGCTTCGAGGTGTCCATCCGCTACGGCATCGCAGCGGCGCGCATGGCGGCGATGGATGCGGGCGTGGACTTTACAAAGCTCGACCCAGATCGCGCGGGCATCATTGAGGGCACGACAGTCAGCGGGATGGAAAGCTCGTTCAAGGGCCAGACCACGTTCGAGCTGCGCGGGTTCAAGCACATGAGTCCCTTCACGCTCATCAACGCCTACTGCGGCGGTGGCAGCGGCGAGATCGCGCTCGAACTCGGCATCAAGGGCCACGCCCTCTCCATCAGCACCGGCAGCGCGTCCGGCAACGACGCGGTGGGCCTGGGCTTCGACCTCATCCAGCGCGATGACGCGGACGTGTTCATCGCGGGCGGCGCGGAGTCGCCCATCCTCGCGCCGCTCTGGGGCGCGTTCTGCCTGACGAAAGTGATGACCTCGCGCAACGAGGAGCCGAAGACGGCGATGCGCCCGTTCGACGAGTCGCGGGATGGCTTTCTCCTCGGCGAAGGCGCGGCGTTTCTCGTGCTGGAGGAACTCGCGCACGCACTCGGCCGCGGCGCAAAGATTTACGCGGAAGTCGCCGGGCATGGCCGCAACTGTGAAGCCTACAACTCCGTCCTGCCGCACCCGGAAGGCCTTGGGATTCACCGCGCGATGGAGAAGGCCCTGCGCCGCGCTCGCATGGATGTGACGCAAATTGACTACATCAACGCGCACGCCACGGCGACAGAGACAAACGACATTGTTGAAACCAAGGCCATCAAGAAGCTCTTCGGCGCGCACGCGCAGCGCGTTGCCGTCGGCGGCACCAAGCCCGTGACCGGCCACCTGCTCGGCGCGGCGGGCGCGGTCGAGTCCGTCATCACGGCACTGGCGATTCATCACCGCGAGATCCCGCCCACGGCGAACCACTCCGCGCCCGCCGAGGGCTGCGACCTGGACTACGTGCCGATCCGCCCGCGACCTTACCCGGTCCGCTCGGCGATGAACTTGAACGTGGGCTTCGGCGGCAAGAACTCGTGCCTCGTCTTCAAGGAGTATCCGCGCGCATGAAATCTCCGAATGATCAACCCATTGTGACTTGGGCCACGACGCGCACCTTCTCCCTTCCTCGGAGGAGGGGAGAAGGTGGCCGGAGGCCGGATGAGGGGTGCGGCTATCAGCGCCGACGCACACAACCCCTCACCCCCGGCCCTCTCCCCTCATCCGATGAAGGGAGAGGGAGTGGAAAGCTGCGGGCTGAATGTGAAGCGTCGCCATAACTCGCGACCCAACGCATGAAGTTCTACGAACTTATCCCGCTGACCGCCGCCGTCACGAACCTCGCGCTGACGATCTTCGTGCTGACACGCGACCTGCGCTCGACGCTGAACCGCGTCTATCTCCTCTGGGGGCTGTCTATCACGGTCTGGAACCTCGGCACGTTCTTCATGTTCAGCGTGGACGAGGAGGCTTCCGCGCGCTTCTGGTCTGCGTTCCTGCACTACGGTGTGATTTTCCTGCCCATCAGCCTGTTCCATCTCAGCATCCTCATCGCGCAGGTGAAGCTGCCGCGCTGGCTGCCCTTGCTCTACGGCTGGTTCGGCCTGCTGGCGCTGACAAACGTCCTTGGCTTCTTCACCTCCGGCGTCCGTTATCTCGGCGATGCTTACTTTTATTCGGTCGCCGGGCCGGGCTTCTGGGCGTTCATGGTGAGCTACGTCGTCGTCACCACCGCAACCGTCGTCATCCTTTACCAGAAGCTCGGCACGCTCCAACGGTTGCATCGCGCGCGCGTGAAGGCGCTGCTCTGGGCCAACGGCATCCTCATCGCCTTCGGCTGGAACGACATTCTCCCCATCGTCCGCTTCGACACGTATCCGTTCACGAAGGTCGCCATCTTCCCGTTCGGCAGCGCGGCGGCGATCTTCTACGGCATTATCGTGGGCTACAGCGTGCTCCAGCATCACCTGCTGGACATCCATGTCACGTTGGGCAAGGCCGCCGCGCACACGGTGCGCCTGCTGTTCCTGTTCCTCATCGGCCTGCTGCTGTTGCTGTTGCTGAACGTATTCAAGCGCGGCGAGTTCACGCCCTTCACCTTCTTCGGATCGCTTGGCGTGCTGCTTGTCAGCGCGCTGGTGGCCTCGATCTTTTTCCCGCGACTCTTCGGCAAGGGTGACGATTCGCTCGAGCAGCGCATCCTCAGCGACCGCTACGGCGACCGCTTCGAGTATCACGACAAAGTGCGCTCCTTCCTGCAGGAGGTGCAGTTCTACAACAACGCCGACCTGCTGCTGAACGACCTCGACGCGCTCTTCGTGAAGACCATCCGCGTGCGCAACTACCAGATCATCCTGCTCGACGAGTCCACGCACGTCTTGACCGTGTTTCGAGGGCATCCGAAGTCTCCGCAGACACAGCTCCCCGAGCTGCGCGCCGACTCGCCCATCTTCCAGATTTTTCAAAACACCACCGCCACCCACCTTGCCTTCAACCTCGCCTACATCATGCCCGGCGAGACCGAGATGGAGCGCGAGGCGCGGCAGCTCCTGAAGCGCTTCGAGCCGGAGTTCTGCTTCCCGTTTTTCAGCGGCGACGAGCCGTTCGGCCTGCTGCTCATCGGCGAGAAGTCCAGCGGCACGCCCTACACCCCAAACGATCTCTCGCTGCTCACGCGCCTCGTCAAGAATCTCAGCCTCATCCTCAATCAAATCCGCCTCAAGAAGCAGGTCCTGCTCGCTGAGGAACTGGAGCTGCTGGGTCGCATGTCGCGCGGTATGGCGCATGACTTGAACAACCTGCTCACGCCGGTTTCCACCTTCCTTCAGATGACCAGCGCCGAGGTGAACGGAAACACCGACGGCGCAAACGAGTTGATCCCGACCTGCCTGCGCAACGTCGGCACCATCCAGGCCTACGTGAAGGATGCGCTATTCTTTTCCCAAAATCATACCGTCCAGATCGCGTCCGCGCCGCTCGACCAACTCATCCACAAGGTCGTGGATCTCGCCGAGCCAAAGCTCAAGCGCCGCCAAGTGCGCGCGGACCTCCCGGTGTATCCGCCGACCGCCATCGAGATGGATTCCGTGCTCGTCCAGCGCTGCCTCGGCAACATTCTGTCCAACGCGATTGATGCCTCGCCCACCGGCGCGACCGTGCGCATCGAGCTGCAACGGCTCGGCACCACCGAGGCCGGCCGCGAGTGGGTGCGCGTGAGCATCATTGACCACGGCGAGGGGATCAGCCGTGAGAACTTGCAGCGGCTCACGTCCGCCTACTTCACCACGAAGGACTCCGGCGATGAGCACCGCGGCTTCGGCTTGGGCCTGGCGATCTGCCGCAAGATTGTCCACCAGCACGGTGGCAACCTGAACATCGCCAGCGAGGAGAAGAAAGGCACCACCGTCACCGTGGACCTCCCGGTGCGCTTCGTGACGGCCACCCCGCCGCAAGCCATACCGAAAGAGGAGGAGGCATGAAAACCCTCCTCGTCATCGCCACGCAGCCCGGCCTCGCCGAAGCCGTCCGTGCCGTGCTAGACGCGGGAGAATTCCGCGTGCTGCACCATGTCGAGGTCAGTGCTGCCGAGCCGCTCTTCAGCCAAGGCAGCATTGACGCCGTCATCCTCGACGCCGAGCTGACCGACGTTCGCCCCATCCGCGCCATCGAGCACCACCGCCGCGCGATGCCTGGCTGCCCCGTCATCCTCTACGCCTCCGCGAGCCAGTGGGAATGGGAGGAGGAAGCTTACTTGCTCGGCGTGGACTACATCCTGACGAAACCCGTCCGCGCCCGGCTGCTCACCTCGCTGCTAGAGCGGAGCTGGCAGAAGGCGAAAGCCCAAACGCCCGCACCGCAATTCATTCCCGCTGCCGACGCTCCCGTTCCCTCGCGCAAGGCCGACCTCGCCCTCGGCGCGCTCCGCGACTTCTCCGGTATTCTCACGCACAGCCTGCAAACCGACGCGCTGCTTCGACAGTTCCTCCAGCTTCTGAGGGAAATCCTCGGCGTCAACCGCGCGGCCATCTTCCTGCGCCGTGCCGGCGACTTGCAGTCGCCGCTCAGCCTACCCACGTCGCTCGGCGGCGATTGCCAATCGCCGGCACTGCTCGTCGCCTGTGCACTGGGAATCTCCCCACGGCTCTTCGATCATTTTGCGCTCTCGACCAAAACCGGCATTGGCGCGCACCTCCAGTGCCACGCCCGCATTCTCCGGCGCGGCACCGCCGAAGCCGCAGGCGACCCCGACATCGCCCGCGAGTTCGAGTTGCTCGGTGCGCAGGTCGCCATCCCTATCTTCGACCGCGAGTCGCTGCTAGGTATCGCGCTTTTCGACGGACGGCTCACCGGCGAACTCTTTGCCAGCGAGGAACTCTCCCTTGTCTTTCACCTGCTGGAGGAACTCGGCCTCGCCATCCGCAACACATGGCTGCACGACGCGCTCGCCGGCCAGCACGGCATGATGACCGACACGCTCGACCAGCTTGGCAGCGCCGTCGTCGTTGTCGCTCGTGACCTGGGCATCCTTCAGGCGAACCAAATGGCGCGCGGGCTGTTCCGGCGGGCCGGTGCCATCGGTTCATTCACCTTCAACGACCTTCCACAGGCGCTAGGCAGCAAGGTGTTCGAGGCATTGCAAACTGGTGCTGCTGCGTCGCCGAGCCGGTGCAGGCTCCCCGGCACCGGCGACGCCAGCTTCCGCGCCACGCTCAAACCCTTTCAACGCCGTGGCGCAATCGCGACCGAGGCGGTCCTGGTCCTGCTCGATGACATGACGCAGGCCGACCGCACGCAGCAGATGGAAGTTGAAGCCGCGAACCTACGCCTTGTCCGCAAAATGGCCGAGCAGCTTGCACACGAGATTGGCAACTCGCTCGTGCCGATCTCGACCAGCCAGCAGCTCTTGAGCGAGGGCGCGAATGATGCAGCCACGCGCAAGGAGATCAGCGGCGTCATGGGCGACAGCGTCCGCCGCATCAGCCGCCTCGCGCGCCAGATGCAGTTCCTCTCGCGCGATGGATTGCGCCGGGTGGAGAGCCTGCCGCTGGCGCAGTTGATTCAGGAAGCCTTCGCGGAAGCCCACGCCGAGAACCCGCGCGCTTCCGCCCGCCTCCAATACGAGAGCGGTGGCCAGCAGATCGCGCTCATCGCCGAGCGCGCCGGCCTCAAGCACGCGCTCGCCGAAGTCCTGTTGAATGCCCTCCAAGCCACGCCCGACGACCAGCCGGTCGAGGTAACGTCTTCGACGGAAATCCAGCCGGATGGCGCGCGCTGGGTGCGGATTGACGTGCGCGACGCGGGCAAGGGCTTCGACGCCGAGAGCGCGGCGCACGCCACTGATCCGTTTTACTCGCAGCGCACCGTCGGCCTTGGCCTCGGCCTGACGGTCACGCGGAAGATTGTCGAGTTGCACAGCGGCCGGCTCGACGTGCATCGCACCACGCCCGGCACCGTGAGCATCTCGCTTCCCGCTGGCGGGACCGACCCGGAGCAGATCGCGGAATGACCATCGGTTGGTAGCCGCCGGGGTGAGGAGGTGGATTTGCCGGCATAGGCTGCAAGTCAGTCCGCCTCCTTACCGCGGGGCTACCCACGGTGGGAGCATTTGAAATTGGACAAGCTCGCGGACGAAGGCCATTCTGCGGGACCAAGAAATGATCCCCGACCCCGGCAACGTGAATTCCGAACTGGAGACCATCAAGGCCCAAGTGCAGGTGTTGCACGAGAACGAGCGGCGGCTCATGGACATGGTCAAGGTCTATGCCGGCCTGCTCATCGGCATGGCGGCCATCCTCGTCGTCTTCGCCTGGTTCGCCAGCCACAAAAACTACGAGCAGGACAAGCAGGTCATCCAGAAGGCGCTGGAGATGACCAACGACCTGCGTTACGCCGCCTTCAATCGCGACCTGGACGCCACGCTCAACTCCCGCCTCACCGCGCGCGAGCAGGCGGTTGACCGCAAGCTCACGGATCTGGCGCAGTCGCTCCGCACGCAGATGGCCTCCGCAGGGGGCGTCTCCAGCAACTCGCTGGCGCAGCAGAACGAGGACGTGAACCGGAAGATACTGCTGATGACCGAGCTGATCGAGAACCGCAACGCGCACCCCTTTGGCCTGCTCTACTTCGATTACGCCATCCGCTCGGTGAACGCGACGCAGAAGAACTTCCCCGCCGCCACCGAGTATTTCCTCGCCTCCGCCGTCGCCTTCGCCCGCTCCAAGGACGAGCTCAACCTGAACATCTGCATCGCGCGCATCACGCAGTTGGGCTTTCCCAACATTCGCGTGGATGACTTCGCCACCCGCCCGATGATCGAGGAGAAGTTCAACCAGCTCAACGACGCGCTGGACAAGGGCAACGTGAACGGGAAATACAGCGTCGCGATGGGCGACCTGCGCCGGGAGTTCAACGAGGCGAAGAGGCGGACGAAGCTGAAGTGAGGAGCTACGCCGCCTGCTGCCGGCGGTGGCCCGACATCATGGACTCCAGGTAGCCGCCGAGGGCGGGCTTGAGTTCCTTGCGCGGCACGATGGCGTCAATCAACCCGTGGTCGAGGAGGAACTCCGCAGTTTGAAATCCCGGCGGCAGCTCGGCCTGCGTGGTGTCCTTGATCACGCGCGGCCCGGCGAAGCCGATCATCGCGCACGGCTCGGCGATGATGAGGTCGCCCAGGCTCGCGTAGCTGGCCATCACCCCGGCGGTCGTCGGATGCGTCAGCACACTGATGTAAGGGAGCTTGTTCCGCGCGTGGTAGGCGAGAGCCGCGCTGGTCTTGGCCATCTGCATGAGGCTGAACATGCCTTCATACATCCGCGCGCCGCCGCTGGTGGAGATGATGATGACCGGCAGTCCCCGGTCCGTGCCCGCCTCGATCATTCGCGTGAGCTTCTCGCCCACCACCGAACCCATCGAGCCGCCGAGGAAACTGAAATCCATCACGCCCAGCGCGATCCGCTGCGTGCCGACAGAGCCGATGCCGGTGATGACGGCGTCCTTGAGGCCGGTGCTCTTGCGGTAGGCCTCGAGCTTCGAGGCGTAGGTGGCGACGCCTGTGAACTTGAGCACGTCCACGCTGGTCATGCCCGCATCCATCTCCTCGAAGGAGCAGGTCTCCACCAGCGCGTTGATGCGCTCGCGGGAGCCGATGGTGAAGTGGTGGCCGCACTTGACGTTGAGGCAGACCTTGAGGTTCGCATCCAGCTCCTTGTCGTAGAGCATCGTCGCGCACTTGGGACACTTGGTCCAAAGACCCTCGGGGATGTCGCGCTTGCGGGATTTGCCGGTGGCCAGCTTGGGCTTCTTGAAGAAGGACGTTTCCGTCGCGTGGTCCGGCGGGGTCACGGCGGCGGGGACCGCCTCCACGTCCTGCAATTTGCGCGTCATTGAAGTATTGGCCATAAGCTCACGATGGCAAAGCAGGCGTCAAAATCACATGTGGATACTGGCAACTCGAAGAGGTGCTTCAAAGTAAATTATCCGGGCAACGGCTCACTCCACCGCCGCCAGCGCGGCCTTGGCGTCGGTCTTGCGCCCGCACTCGTTGAGCACCTGGCAAAAGGCCGAGAGGAAGAGCCGCACGTTCTCGCGCGAGGAAGTCTCGCCCATCAGTCCGACGCGCCAGATTTTTCCCTTGAGCGGGCCGAGACCCGCGCCGACCTCGATGTTGAAGTCGGTCAGGAGCCGCTTCCGCACGTCCGCCTCGTCCACGCCCGACGGCACGCGGACGGCGTTGAGCTGCCAGAGCTGATGGCCTTCCTGCGATGCGATTTCGAGGCCGATGGCCCCGAGCGCGGACTTGAGCGCGAGATGGTTTTGCTTGTGGCGACGCCAGCGATTTTCCAAGCCCTCCTCCAGCACGAGGCGAAGCGCGGCGTGCAGCGCGTAGTTCATCGAGATGGGCGCGGTGTGGTGATACACGCGTTCCTGGCCCCAGTAGGACGCGAGCAGGTTCACATCGAGATACCAGCTCTGCACCTTGGTGCGCCGGCGGCGGGCCACTTCCAGCGCGCTGGCGTTGAGCGACACAGGCGCGAGGCCGGGCGGGCAGCTCAGGCACTTCTGCGTGCCGCTGTAAACCGCGTCCACGTCCCACTCATCAATCCGCACCGGGCAGCCGCCCAGCGAAGTCACCGTGTCGAGCAGCAGCAACGCGCCGGCGTCGTGCACCAGCTTGGAAATCTCCTCCACCGGCGTCAGCGCGCCCGTGGAAGTCTCCCCATGGACGATGGCGACGAGCTTCGGCTTTGGCACCGTGCGCAACGCCTCGGCGATCTGCTGCGGAGTGATGATGTTGCCCCAGCCGGACTCGACCTTCGTCACGCGCGCGCCGCACCGTTCGGCAACGTCCACCATGCGCGTGCCGAACACGCCGTTGACGCCGACGATCACCTCGTCGCCCGGTTCGACGAGGTTCACAAAACAGAACTCCATGCCCGCGCTGCCGGTGCCGCTGACGGGGAAGGTCATCTCGTTGCGCGTGAGGAAGACGGCCCGGAGCATGGTCTTAAGCTCCTCCATCATCTTGACGAACAAGGGATCTAGGTGGCCGACGAGCGGCTGGCTCATGGCCGCGAGAACCTCGGCGGCGGCGTTGCTGGGGCCGGGGCCCATCAGCAGACGGGTCGCCGGTTTGAAGGCGGGTGCGATTTGCATTGGGCGGATTTTATCGGCGGCGGCGGTCCGGGGCAATTAGTTTGGCGGGCGCGCAAGGTGGCGGCGCGCACGGGATGCTTGCGTGCATCCAGTGCCTGTTGGTAAGTTTCCACCCGATGCAGGCTGAAGCGCCGGGGTTGCAGTGGCACAAAAAGTGGCACGACCCGGCAGGCAGATCGAGCAAGTAGTTACGGTTGAAAGGTTGCCGACGTGGCGGAACTGGCAGACGCGCTAGACTCAAAATCTTGTTCCCTAACGGGAGTGTGGGTTCGATTCCCTCCGTCGGCACCAATCAAACAAGGAGGAATCAAGCAGCGACTGACTGGATGTGACCGATGTTGCTGGCCAACGTCCAGGAATTGACCTGGCCCTCCGCAACCATGAAACAGCTTGGCAAGAATCTCGGTGGGTATCACGGCGAACGGATTGACATCCAGCACGTCTGCCGCGCCGCCGCGAACGCGGCCCGGCAGCACGGCTGGCAGGTGGCGGAGATTCCGTTCGACGGGGGAGGGGAGCTGCTCACGTTCCAGCGTTTCGCACCCGGCTGCGGGCGCAATGTCTATCTCTCCACCGGCATTCACGGCGACGAGCCGGCCGGGCCGGCGGCGGTGCAACAACTGATCGAGGAGAACCGCTGGCCGGCGGACGCGAACCTGTTCCTCTGCCCGTGCCTGAATCCGACGGGCTTCCCGCACAACCGCCGGGAGAACTTCCACGGCAAGGACCTCAACCGAGACTACAAGCACTTCGAGACGGCGGAGGCGCGGGCGCACGTGGCGTGGCTGGCGCGGCAGCCGGTGTTTGATGTCGCGTTCTGTCTGCACGAGGACTGGGAGGCGAACGGCTTTTACCTCTACGAGTTGAATCCCGATGGTTTGCCCTCGCTCTCGCAACGCATGGTGGACGCGGTGGCGCAGGTGTGTCCGGTTGACCTCGCGGAGGTGATCGAGGGCCGGCCGGCCCGCGGCGGCATCATCCATCCCAGCCACGACCCGACCTCGCGTCCGCAATGGCCGGAGGCCTTCTGGCTGCTGCAACACAAGACCCGCCTGAGCTACACGCTCGAAGCCCCGTCAGACTTCCCGCTGGCGACGCGCGTGGACGCGCTGGTGACGGCAGTGAAGGCGGCGCTGGCTTGAGCATGTAGCCGCCGACGTGACGAGGCGGAACGTGTTGCACGACATCCCCCAATCCGCCTCCTTACCTCGGCGGCTACTTCAGTCCTCCAGCTTCTTGCCCGTCGTGTCCGGGGCGAACCAGATGACGATCATGCCCAGGCCGTAGATCAGGCCCATGATCGCGCCGGCCTTTGCGTAGTCGCCGCCGAAGAAGGCCGTCAGCGCGCCAGCAAACAGCACCGCGCCCGCGACGAGGAAGCGTCCGAAGTTGTAGCTCAGGCCCGCGCCCGAGGCGCGGACGCGCGTTGGGAACAGCTCGGGCAAACAGAGCGGCAACCAGCCGAAGAAGAGCGTTGCGACCAGACCTTGGATGAAGACCATCGGCAGGAAGAGCGGTTCGAAGGGCTTGAGAAACAGAAAGATGCCGCACGTCAGCAACGCCGAGCAAAGGCTGATCAGGAAGTAGGCGAGCCGCCGCCCCAGCATGCTTGCGACCTGTCCGCCGATGAAGCTGCCGATGGCCGCGCCAAACGCCCACATCGCCTGCGTGTCCGCCTTGTAGCCGGGATGCGCCACGCCCGCGACCGAGTCCGCCCACGGCGTGAGCCAACGGCCCGCGCTCCACGCCGCGACCAGTGGGATGGATGCGAGCGCGATGCCCACGAGCGTCACGCGCAGCAGCGCCGGGCTGAACAGCTCACGCATCGGCGTGTCTGTCTTCTTCGTCGCGTCGCCGCGCGTGGCCAGCCACTTCGGCGACTCCGGCACGATCCACAAGGCGAGGAGTCCTACGACCGCCGGAGTCGCGCTCACCAGCAGCAACCAGCGCCACGAGTCGGGTGTGACCTTCCAAGTCTTGCCGACGACCGAGATCAGCAGCATGCCGCAATTCGCCGAGGTGCCCATCACGCCGGCGAGAAAGGGCCTCGACACGTCCGGCCAGATTTCCGCGACGAGCGAGACGCCGTTCGGCCACATGCCCCCGATGCCCATGCCGGCGAGGAAGCGCAGCACGAGCAGTTGCTCCTGACTCGTGACAAAGGAGGCAGCGCCCGCGAAGCAGGTGTAGCACAAGATGCTCACCGCCATCGCCCGCGCGCGACCGATGCGGTCACCGAGCCAGCCGAGGAAAATCCCGCCGCACGCCGCGCCGAGACTCAGTGCCGCTGTGAAGTAGCCGAACCACTGCGCCGCGACTGCTGGCTTGAACGCGTCCTTCATCAAGTCCTGCGAGATGGAGAGCGACGCGATGGGCAGTGCGCCCATCTGCACGCCCGCGCACATCCAGCCGAGGAAAGCCACGGTGATCGCGATGTAGCGGCCTTGGGTGGTGACGGTCGGCAGCGCTTGGCTCATAGGTCGGCCGATTAGGCACCGGCGCTTGCGAGCGTGGCAATCAATTCGTCCGGCAACGGGCCGTTCGCCGTCCAGCGCGCCGCGTCTTCGACTTCATCTGGTGAGCCGAACCCGATGATGGCCGAGGTGACGCGCGCGTGATGCACCGCGAAGCGCACGGCGGCCTCTGGCAGGGAAACTTCCGCAGGCAGTAACAGGCGCATCGCCTCCGCGCGGCGCAGGTCGCGCTCGTAGATGGGCAGCGGGAAGAACTTCGTCGTGAGCGTGTGCGCGCTGGGCGGTTTGCCCGCAAGCGCGCCCCCGGCGAAGACGCGGATGGCGAGGAATGCCGGTGCGTGGTGGCGTGCGTTGTCATTCCCTCTCCCCCACCGGGGGAGAGGGTTAGGGTGAGGTGGCGGCGTGGTGAGTAGAGAGGTGTTCCTTTCGCTCGCACGCCCTGCCTCCTCACCCCGACGCTCTCCCCCGATGGGGGAGAGGGAGGAGGCGTCGCAGAGATTCAGGTTCACTTGCATCGTTGTCCACGCGTTCGATGCCAAGACTTCGTTCAGCGATTCCGCATCGCCCAAGCCCGTCAGGCCGAAATGCTTGACGAGTCCTTCGCTGCGGAGTTGCTCGAAGGCTTCCAGCACGCCGCCGGGGCGCAGCACGTCGTCCGGCGTGATGGAAGTCGGCTGGTCGCCGCGCTGTCGGGTGATGGAGTTGTGCAGTTGCAGCAGGGCGACGGAGCTGACGCCGAGCCGGTGGAGGCTGCCTTCCACAGAGGCCCGCATTGCGCCGGAGATGTTGCCGAACTGTTCGGCAGCGAGCCGGACTTTGGTGCCGACGCGAACTGTGTTGCCCGCGCCGAGCTCACGAAGTGCGCAGCCGAGGTTCGTTTCGGATGCGCCGTTGCCGTAAGTCGCCGCCGTGTCGAACCAGTCCACGCCAAGAGAGATAGAGCGTTGAACTGTTGCGAGCTGTCGCTCACGCGCGGTGGCATCGGTCATCAGCGCGGAGACTGGCCCGGCTCCGAAGGCGAGGGCGGGGATGGTGAGTCCGGTGTCGGCGAGCGGGCGCTGGCGAACGCGGAGCGCGGCGCTCATTCCTGCGCGCGGCTCGTCTGGATGACGGCGGGCTTTACGAACTCGATGAACGCTTCGGCGGTGTTCGGGTGCTTCGCGTCGAGCGTCGTTGCGCGGATAGGGCAGGGGAGGTTGAACGGCCCGGCGTTGGGCGCGAAATGAATTTCGATGACGCCCCGGTCGCTGCCGGCGGGAACTGTCACGGCGGCGGCGCGGAGACCGATGACGTGTGCGGGCGGGTGCAATTCCACGCGCACGGCGTCGGCGCGGAGCGACTTGTCGCGGCGGAGGTGAAAGGGAATTCTGACAGATGCGCCCAGCGCGACGCGCACGGAAGCGATGTCGAGTTCAAGCTCCAGCATGCCGGCCTGCGTGATGGTGATGACCTGGTCGTTCTGCTCGTTCTGGCTGTAGCTCACGATGTGATCGGAGCCGTCGTGATCGTGGATGGTGCCGAGCAGCATGACTTGCGAGCGGCTGGTGCGGCCAAGCTCCATGCCGGGCGGGAACGTGACTTCAAACTCGAAGCGGTCATCGCCTGATGAGATTTCAACAGGCGGCGCGACGACCCCTTGCAGATGGCGGCCCTGGCGGTCGGCAAGCTGGGCGATGAGCGGCCCGGCGAAGCCGCCGCGCTCGATGCCGTAGGGCCGCCGATACGAGGAGCCGCGCGGCACGATGTTCATGAGGAAGTCGCTCGTGGTCTTGAAGGGCGTGGCGAGCGTCACCGCGAGCAGCACGGAGTCCACTGCGCGCTCGCCGCGCGGCGCGGGGAGGATGGCGGTGCGCGTGACTGTCTCGCCGTTGACGGTGGCGGTGCCGCGGACGGTCATGTGAGCGGCGTTGATCTTCGCCGCGTGCTCGGCGGAGAAGCTGAGGTCGGTGGTGTTGCGTCCTCCGGAAATCTTCTTGCCGCTGACGGTGACATTCGAGGGCAAGCCTTCGACCGTGAGTTCAATGTCGCCCTTGAAGCCGCCGGTGGCGATGACGTTGACCTTGAGCTTGCCGGGCTGCTGTTTGCCGCCGCGCTTGGGTTTGCCGGGCGCGGGCTGCTCGCCGTCGGCAGTCTCGCGGATGACTGCGAGCGTGTCGCTGCCGAGAGTGAGCTGGAAGTCCGGCACGGTGGAGGGCGGAGCGACGCGCAGGCGGTAGGCGAAATCCGGACCGCCGCGCGACGCGAAGCGTTCGCTTACGTGCAACCGGAAGTCGCCGTCTGCGGGGGCTTTGAAGGTCAGCGAGAGATCGGTGATCTCGCCGGGCGTGGCCTCGGCGCGGGCGAGGGATTTGCCGTCCGCGTCCGTGACGGCGAGGATCGGCGTGAGAGAACTCCCGAGCCGGGCCGAGGCGAGGGCGAGTTCGAGTGCATCGCCCTTCTTCGCGGTGAAGCGCCAGGTGTTCGTCGAGCCAGGAGTGGCGATGCGTCCGTTCAGGGTCGCAGGGGCGGTGAAGGTGCTGGCGGCACCAGCGTGGATTTGTTCTGGCTGGTCGTCGAGTTCGAGAAGCGCTGTGACCGCCGCCTTGCCGGCGAACACAACTGGGACTTGAGTCGTGCCGCTCGCGGTCGAAGGCAGTTTTACTTCGAGCTGCTTCGCCGGCAGTGCGTGGCCGGAGAGTTCGAGCTTCACGCTTGCGCCGCGCTGGCCGCCGAGCGGGAAGACGCGCGTGATGACCGGCTGGTCGGTGATTGTGAGGCGATAGACGTGGTTCTGGAGGCCGGCGCAATTCACGTCGTCAATCCGCACGCTGTAGGTGCCGTCGCCCGGCGCGATGAAGTGCAGGGTCGGGTCGGCGCGCTGGCTGGCGATGGCCTCGTGGAGCGGACGGCCAGCGGGATCAAGGACGACGAGCCGGGCTTGCAGCGGTGAACCGATCGAGAGTGCCGCGACGGCGAGGGTAAACGCCTGGCCCGACTTCGCCTTGAACGTCCACACGTCCACGTCTTCACGCGGGAAGATGCGGCCGTTGATGGTGAGCGGCGGCGTGACGGCGACTGGCAGCGGTTCGCCGTCCACTTCGGCTTCGAGGGTTTCGGGGAGATCGCCCACGATGAACTTCATCGCGGGAGTCGCGCCTTGCGATGTCCACGCGCGCCAGTGACGGACGCCGACGGGCGCGTCGGCGGCGATGCGGACGGAGCCGGCGTGGTCACGCGGATAGTCTTCGCTGCGTTGCGAGGCGGGCTGGACGATGAGCGGCCCCTCGAACCAAACCGTGTTCGTCTCCTTCACGCGTGTCGATGCGGTGACGCCGGGACCGAGCATCTCGAAGCCCGCCGCGCCGTGGAAGTAACAGCCGCCGACGCGGAACGGCACGGTCGTCCCTCGCTGGCCGCCTGCGGGGAAAATGTAGGACGCGAACGGCTCGACCGCGCGAGCCGGGAGCACGCCAAGACCAGCGGCCAAAGACCCGAGCGCGAGCAGTCGGTTGAAGGAGCGGAGCGGCATCGAGAGTCCCGACGCTGGGCACCGGGTCGTCTTCAAAGCGAGATTGCGCTTGCCGCGTCCCGGGCACGCAGTAATTCTCTAGCCGCAATTGAAAGTTGTGGTGGGCGCACGTGGCGGAATTGGCAGACGCGCTAGATTCAGGTTCTAGTGAGTAACATCATGCAGGTTCAAGTCCTGCCGTGCGCACCAAAAATTTTTCCGCCCAACCCGTTTAGGACTGCATCGCCCGGCACCTGTTATGGTAGCAAACATCCGCAAAGCAGCGACCGAGGACGCGGCGGCCTGGATCCAGCTCGTCAAGGCAACGCTGGGAGACGACCACCCAAGCAAGCAGATTTACGACGCGGCCTGGGTGTCCGCTGAACTGGCGTCAGGCCTGCCCGGCAATGAAACTTGGGTGGCGGAGGACGGCGGCAAGATCCAGTCCAGCATCTCCGTCCTGGGCGCGGTGACGGCGAACGAAAACCCCGTCTGCAATCTCGGCAGAAACCTGTTCCACCCGTCCAGCTACGCCGACGGCTCGGCGGAGGCGCTGCTCCATAAGATCACCGAACTGGCCGTGTTGCGCCGGCAGATGTGCGTCACGCGCGTCCTGGCGTCGGACAACCCGCAGCAGCTGCTCGTCGAGAAGGTGGGCTTCGTGTGCGTGGGCTTCCAGCCGCTCAAGCACATCACCAAGACCCGCGAGGAGGTGATTTTCTATGTGAAGCGCGCCCGTTCGATAACCTCCAACCGGCTGCCGCTCTCAGAGTCACTGCCGCAGATTGGCGAGCTGGCGGCGGTGGCGCTGCAGAACCTCGTCATTCCCGGCGCACCCGCCATGCGCGATGGCGGGACTGGCTACCCGTTGCAGACGGATGTCGTCGTCACCAATGCCAGCGAGGATGATTACAAGGCCGCCCGGGAGAGTGTCGCAGCCCAGAACCCGCCGCAGGAAATCTCCAGCAACTTCAACTGGGGCAATGGCTTCATGCGCGTGGCCTCCGCCGTAACGCTGCGCGCGGTGATCTGCCGCCGTGAGGACAAGGTCGTTGCCGGGATGCGCTTTCTCTACGATGAGCAGGACCGCTGCGTTCGCATCATGGACGGCTTCTGCACGGACAACCTCTCGCTGGGCGCGGTGCTCCAGCATGTCTCAAAGGCAGCGCAGGCGGAGTTGAGCGCCGCCTATGTGGAGATGGACGTGCTCACCAGCGCGGTGAAGCTGCTCATCAGCGCCGAGCAGCTCGGCTTCGTCCCCGCCGCCTACCTGCCCGGCTTCCACAAGGTCCACGACGGCAGGATAGACCTGGTGAAGATGGTGAAGCTCAACCAGACCTACAGCATCGAGCACAACAAGCTCACCGCCCATGCGCTCGTTATCGTCAACGTCATCAAGCACTGCCTTCAGGACCAGAGCATCGGTGTCGCGATCATCAATCTCCTGCGTGACCTCGAGCTTTTCAAAGGCCTCGGCGACGGCGAGCTGCGCAAGGTGGCCCGGCTCTTCACGCAGAAGCTCTTCCGCCCTGGCGAGAAAATCTTCGGCAAGGACGATTCCGGCCACGAGGCCTATGTCGTCATGCGCGGGCAGATTGATATTCTTCTCGAGGAGAACACCGCGCCCATCGCCTCGATCGGCCAAGGCCAGGTGTTCGGCGAACTGTCCTTCCTCGATGGCGGCAAACGCGGCGCGATGGCGCTGGCGAAGCAGGCCAGCATCGTCCTCGTGATGCAGCGCCCGCAGTTCTTCGAGATGACCCAGCGCGAGCCGAACCTCGGCCTCGCGGTCATGCGCAACATCGCCTTGGAACTCACCGTCCGCCTCCGCCGCACCAACGCGGCGCTGACCTCCGCGAAGCGCTGAGTCGGCGCGGCATCACTGTTCGCCCAGCGGCAACAGATGCGGGGCGACGTGCCGCCAGACCTCCTCATGCACCGCCTCGATGCCCTGCGTCGCATCCACGATCTTCACCCGCTCCGGTTCGCCCTCGGCGATTCTCTGGAAGCCACGCTCGACGCGATGGAAGAACGCCCGATCCGCCTCCTCGAATCGGTCACGCGGCCCGGCTGTCGCCGCTTGTCGCGCGTTCCGCCGCAACTCGCTCACCTCCGTCGGCACGCGCAGCAGCAGCGTCAAGTGCGGTCGTGTGTCGCCGATAGCGAAGTCTATCACCGACTTCACCAGCGCCAGATCGAGCTGCCGTCCGTGGCCTTGGTAAGCTGTCGTCGAGTCGTAGAAGCGGTCGCAGAGGACGATCTCGCCAGCGGTCAGCGCGGGGCGGATCACCTCCAGCACGAGCTGCGCGCGGCTGGCGTTCATCAGGAGCAGTTCGGCCTCCGGCATCATCACCGCGTTGGCCGGGCTGTGCTTGAGCAGGTGACGGATCTCCTCGCCGATGGGCGTGCCGCCCGGCTCACGCAGCACGCGCGCGTGATGCCCAAGCTCGCGAAGCCGCCCGGCCAGCAGCGCGACCTGCGTGCTCTTGCCGCCGCCTTCGGTGCCTTCAAACGTGATGAACAGGCCGGACATGGGTGGAATGACCAATGGCCAATGGCCAATGGCCAATGAATGCCCAAGCCCCAATGCCCAAGCCAGGTGCGAACCTCGTCCGCGGATTGGGCATTGGCCATTGATTGGGCATTGGAAATTGGGGATTGGTCATTTCAAACCCGCTTCACCCGTGGCCCCTTCGCCGTGTCCTCCACCGCCCAACCCAGTGCCTTGAGCTGGTCGCGGACGACATCGCTGCGCTTGAAATCCTTTGCCTTCCGTGCGGCCTGCCGCTCCTCCACCAGCGCGAGCACCTCGGCGGAAGCCTCCTCCTGCCGCGCGCTGCCGAGGCCGAAGACTTCGTCCACGCGGTTCCACGCTTCCAGCGCGGCGGCGGCCTGGGGCTCTGTCAATTCATTTGCCGCCAGCCTGCGGTTCACGTCGCTCACCCACTCGAACACCGCAGCCCACGCAGCAGACACGTTCAAGTCATCGTCCATCGCCTTGGTGAAATGCATCAGCAAGCCCTGCTCCGGCGGGACGGTGGCGGCCCCGGCCAGCTCGCGCAGCCTGCCAACGCACTCGTCCAGCCGCGCCAGAGAGGCACGTTCGCCAGCGAGGCCGTCGAGAGTGAAGTTAAACTGCGCGCGGTAATGCGCCTTGAGCAGGAGGTGGCGGATTTCCCGTCCGCTGAAACCCTTCGCCAGCAGGTCGCGCAGCGTGAAGTAATTGCCGAGCGACTTGCTCATCTTCTTGCCCTCGACCAGCAGGTGCGAGCCGTGCATCCAGTGCTTCACGAAGCGCTTGCCCGGCGGATACGCCAGCGCGCCTTCGCTCTGCGCGATCTCGTCCTCGTGGTGCGGGAACATCAAATCCTCGCCGCCCAGATGCAGGTCAAAGCTCTCACCCAGATGTTTGGTCGCCATCGCGCTGCACTCGATGTGCCAGCCCGGCCGGCCCTCGCCCCACGGGCTGGGCCAGAAGACTTCGCCGTCCTCCGGCACGCGCTTCTTCCACAGCGCGAAGTCGGCGACCGCTTCCTTCTCATACTCGTCGCTGGCCACGCGTTCGCCCACGCGCATCGCGTCGAAGTTCAAGTTCACGAGCTGCCCGTAGCAGCAGCCGCAGCCGCGATACTTCTCGATGCTGAAATAGACCGAGCCGTCCGCCGCCTGATACGCGATGCCGCGTGCGACGAGCTTCTCAATGAGCGAGACGATCTCCGGCATGTGCTCCGTGGCCCGAGGCAGGGCTTGCGGGCGCTTGCACTGGAGCGTGTCGAAGTCGGCGAGGAACTCGGCCTCATACTTGCCGGTGAACTCCCGCAGCGTCGTTTGCCGCTGCTGCACGCGCTTGATGATCTTGTCCTCCACGTCCGTGATGTTCATCACGTGTATCACGTCGAAGCCACGAAACTCCAGGTAGCGCCGCAGCAGGTCCGTGAAGACGAACGTGCGGAAGTTCCCGATGTGGGCGAAGTCGTGGACCGTCGGCCCGCAGCAATACATCCCCACGTGCCGGCCCTGCGGGTCCAGCGGGACGAACTTCTCCACCGCGCGGGTCAGCGTGTTGAACAGTTGCAGAGCCATGTAAAGCGGGGCCGAAGCTAAAGTTCAGGGGTGAAAGTTCAAAGTTCAAAGTTCCGCGCCGGGGGTCCTCTACAGCCGGAACGATGTAGTCGAATCGGGAGTCTACTCTTCAACGCAGAGGCGCAGAGGACGCAAAGTTGCGCGGGGCGCGGCGAAGAAGCACACCAAAGGGTGAACGTGAATCGCTCGCCAACTCTGCGGTTCTCTTGCGATCTCTGCGCCTTTGCGTTGAAGGGAACGCGACCCTCCAACCGAATCGTTGGCTCAGTGCATCCCGCTGGCCTTGAGCAGCGCCTCATGCACCAACTCGTCCTCCTCCGGCGTGACGCCGAGCGGCTTGCCGGTGCGGACGCATGCGGCCAGTTCGGCGAACTCCGGCACGTAGCGTTTGTAAGGCGGGAAGTTGATGACCTGGCTGCCCTTCTTGTAAGGCCCGGCGTCCTTAGCCAAGTCCACCGTCAGCACCGGCTGCTCCAGCGGTTTCACCACAGCGATGCCGTTGGTCCCTTGGATCTCAAACGTGCGATGCGCGCCCGCCGTGGGCTGCATCGTCGCGCTGCTGATCGTGCCGATGGCGTGCTTGAAGTCGAAGACGGCGACGCAGTTGTCGGCAAGTTGGTCGTTGTCTTTCGAGTCGTGGCGCAACACTGGCGTGACCTTGGCGTGCTTGCCCATGAGCCGGATCATCGGGTCAACGAGGTGACAGCCCAGCTCGAACATAGTGCCGCCGGCGATCTCGCCGAAGGATCTGCGCGACTCGGCGTTCAGGCTCGTGTTGATGACGCCGCGCACGAGATACACGTCGCCGAGCCAGCCCTGGCGCGCGGCCTCGATCGCGGCGTTGATGCCGGGATTGAAGCGCCACATGTAGCCCATCTGCATCAGCACCTTTTTCTCCCGGGCGAGCGTAAGCAGCTCGCGGAACTCGGCGAGCGTCACCGTCGGCGGCTTCTCGATGTGAACGTGCTTGCCGGCGAGCAACGCGGCCTTGGCCAACGCGTAGCGGTTCTTCGCATCGCACTCGACGGCGATGACCTCGCTGGCTGCGATGAGTTGCTCCTGCGAAAGCGACTTCGCCCCGAGCTTCTCTGCCGCCGCGCGATGCTTCTCGTCAGGCTCGAAAACGCCCGTGCATTCCCAGTCCGCCGACTCCAGCGCGAGCTTCACCTTCGGCATCCCGTGCGAGTGGCTGCACCCAAGGAAGCCGAGGCGCACGCGTCGCGGCGTTTCGGCGGCATCTGCGGACAGCGTGAGAGTGGCGGCGGCAGCGGTTTGGAGAAATGTGCGGCGGTGCATAAGGAATTGAGTGGAGCCATGCTCGCGCGATTCAGCCTCGCGGGCAACAAAAAGGCCCGCGAGCAAACTCGCGGGCCTGAAGCTCAGATCCCAGCGTTCTTACTTCGCGACCTTGCCGGTCAAGCCCGCCTCGTTCAGCGCGTCGAAGACGGCTTTGGAGCTGAAGTCGCCGGTGACCTCGAAGGTCTTCGCGTTCTTCTCAACGGTGTTGGCCTTGACGCCGGCGACCTTGCCCAGCGCGCTTTGCACGGCGGTCACGCACTTGCCGCAGCACAGGTGGACGCCCTCGACCTTGAGCGACTGCACCTTGCCGTCCTTCGCTCCGGTGTTGGTGGCGACCTTGATGGAGGAGTCGCTGGACTTCCCGAAATAGCCGGCGGTGACGAGCGCATCCACGGTCTGCTGGAGCGCCGCCTTGTTGCCCGATGAAATCACGACCGTGCCGGCGTCCTTGTCAATCGCCACGGACGCGCCGCTGACCTTGGCGGCGACCTTCTCCACGCCCTTTACGCAGGCACCGCAGCAGAGGTGGACGTTGGAGAGCTTCACCTCGTCAGCGTGAGCGACTATGGCCGCGGTGAAGGTGGCGATGGTGAAGGCGATGCGGAGACGTTTCATGGGTGTGTTTTGAGTTTTGGGTTGAACCGAACGGGGCGATGAACGGCGGCAGAGTCAGGGCGATTCACCCGCCGGGTTCAACGTGTCGCGCGGGCCACGTTGATGGAGTCGCGCAGGCGCTTGTTGTCGGCACGGATGCGGGCTGTGAGGGTCTTGCAGATGGCGATGAGGAACGGTGTGGCGAGGGCGGGGGCTTCCTGCGTGAGGCGCTGAAAGTTCGTGGCAGAAACCTTGAGCAGCACGGAGTTGTTGTTCGCCACGACGTCGGCGGAGCGCGGGCCGTGGTCGAAGAGCGAGATGTCGCCGAAGAACTCTCCGGCCATGAGCGTGACCAGGACGGTTTCCTTGCCGCCGATCATCTGCCGCACGCGCAGCTCGCCCTCGAGGATGAGATACATTGCGTCGCCGACGGCTCCCTGCGTCACGATGGTGTGGAACTGCCGCGCGTTCTCAACCTCCATGAAGGCGGCGAACTGTCCAAGCTGCTGGTCGGTCATTTCGCACAGGATCTTCACGCGCCGCAATGCGCCGGGCTTGATGCCTGCGATCAGCGGAGCGGGGGCTGCCGGCACGCCGCCTGGCAGGACGGCGTTGAAGATGGACCGCATCTCCGAGATCTGGCCGGCCTGGCTCCATTTGTTTTGGTGGCAGAGGAAAACCCAGGTGTCGGCCAGCACGCGCTCATCCTTGATCCACTCCACCAACGTGGGCATATCCACCGGGCCATAGACGACATCGTCCACCGCCCAGATCTTGTAGCCTACTTCTACTTCTTCGCCCATGCAATTGTTCCTCGCCTCGTGTTGCCCACGTTTAATGGCGGAACGCCGGTTGCGACGCAAGTTGAAACACCGTCATTCGAAGTGCCCGCCCCTCCGGCCACCGCTTATACCAACTCTCGGTGAAGATTGGTCGAATGAGAGGCGAGTCTCAGCACGCGTATCCCCTCACCCCGGCCCTCTCCCCGAGGAGAGGGAGAATCGCCGTCCGCGCAGCTTCAACTCGCCCGGCGTTGTTGCTTCGAGACTGAATGACTGGCTCCCTCTCCAGGAGGGAGAGGGCTGGGGTGAGGGGGAAGGCATCCACCAGCATCCGGGCCGCGTTCTACTGGATTTCAACCACACTCGGTAT